>NZ_PDJI01000004.1:2445969-2751715 GCF_002563695.1 Georgenia soli
GCGCGACGACGCAGACGGGGGCGGACGTGGAGTCGATGATGTAGCTGAGCTTCGCCCGGGAGACCCGGTGCCGGTCCGTCAGCGGCTTGGCGATCTGCCCGACGGCGAGCGCGTTGAAGTAGTCGTCGATGAAGATGACGATGCCCAGCACGGCGGCGAGCAGCTGCGACCCGCGCCGGCTGCTGATCCGCTCCGTCGCCCACCGGCCGAACGCCCGGCTGCCGCCGGCCATCATGATGAACGCCGCCACCACGCCGAGGATGAGCAGGAACAGCACGATGTAGATGTTCGAGGTGTTGAGGGCGCCGTCGGCCCAGAAGATGCCGACGAACGCGTCCCGCACCAGCCGCAGCGTGGTGAGCGGCTTCCCGCCCGCCACCACCAGCGCCCCGCTGACCACGCCGACGCCGAGGCTCAGCAGGACCTTCTTGGTGAGGACCACCATGAGGATCGCGAGGAGCGGCGGGACGAGCGACAGGAACGTCGGGTCGGTCTGCGGCATGCGGGAGGTCCCCCGGTGGAGTCGGGCGCGCACGGGCGCGCCTGCGGATGACGACAGGCCAGGGTAGGCGCGACCTCAGCGGCCGGGGGAGTGCCGACGGCGAAAGGCGCCCGATCTCACACGGCGGCACCCGCGGCGTCGGCCCGCCGGCCGAAGCCCCGCTCCGGCCGGTGCATCCTCGGCCGAGCACACCCTCGGGCCCCGTCCAGGCTGCTGGACGAGGCGTTAGGGCGTTCTCGTCGCGCGCAGGGTGCGGTTCTCCGCCGGCCCGGCCGCGTCGGTTGCGGCGGCGACGGCGTCGCGACGGGCGAGGATGTGTCGCCGCTCGGCGTCGTTGGCGCACCGGTCGGCCGCCTCCCCGAGGGCCGTCGCGGCCTCGACCGTCCGTCCCAGCCGTGCCAGGAGCTCACCGCGGACCAGTGCGACCCGATGACTGCCTGGCAGCGACTCCTCCAGGCCGTCGAGCAGTTCCAGCCCCGCCGCCGGACCGTCCGCCTCCGCCACGGCGACCGCCCGGTTGAGCCGCACCACCGGGGAGCCGGTGAGCGCGTCGAGCGCGGAGTAGGTGCGGGCGATCGTTCTCCAGTCGGTGTCCGACGCGCGTGTGGCCCGGGCGTGCTCCGCCGCCACGAGCGCCTGGAGCCGGTACTCCTCGGCCTGCCCCGTCGACGGCGGAACGCTCGCGAGCAGCCGCAGACCTTCCTGGATCTCGACGTGGCGCCACCGCCGGCGGTCCTGGTCCGGCAGGAGCACCAGGCGTCCCTCGGCGTCGGTCCGCGCGTCGCGGCGGGCGTGCTGGAGCACCATGAGCGCGAGCAGCGCCCGGACGGGCGCACGTCCGGGCATCAGCTCGTCCAGCAGACGGCCCAGGCGGACCGCCTCCCCGGCGAGGGCGATCCGCACGGCGTCGGGTCCGTCGCCGGGTGCGTACCCGGCGGTGAAGACGAGGTAGACGACGGCGGTGGCGACAGCCAGCCGCTTCTCGAGCTGGTCGGGGCCCGGCACGGCGAACGGGATGCGGGCCGCGACGATCTTCTTCTTCGCCCTGGTGAGCCGGGCGGCCATCGTCGCCTCGGGGACGAGGAACAACCGTGCGATCTCCCGGGTCGGCAGGCCGAGGACGAACCGGAGTGTGAGCGCCGCCCGGACGTCCGGGGCGAGGGCGGGATGGCAGCACGTGAGCACCAGCCGCAGGCGTTCGTCGAGGATGTGCGACTCGTCGTCGGGCTCCGGCACGGGACTCTCCTCGGGCACCGCCAGGAGCGGCACCTTGCGCGCGGCCACCGCCTCGGTGCGCAGCCGGTCGACGCACCGTCGCCGTGCCGCGGTGTGGAGCCACGCGGGCGGGTTGGCCGGTGCGCCGTCCCGCGGCCACCTGTCGGCCGCCTCCGCGAACGCGTCGGCCAGGGCGTCCTCGACGATGTCAACCCGGCGGAACCGGGCGAGCAGCAGCGCCATGAGGCGGCCCCAGTGCTCGCGCCAGGCCTGCTCGAGGGCCGCCTCCGCCGGACCCCGGTCAACCACGGCGGGAGGGAGGCGCGCCGCCCGGACTGCCTGGCCCCGGCGTCACAACGTCGTGGCGGCCTGGACCGGGCCTCACGGGCCCTGCGTCGTCGGGATGGTGCCGGCCGTCTCGGCTTGGTCCGCGGTCTCGGTGACCGTCGGGCGGACCTCCACCGGCTCGCCGTCGGAGATGATCCCGACGAGCTGGAGCAGGTCGGGCAGGTCGTCCGTCTCCACCAGGTAGAACCCGCCGAGCTGCTCCACCGTCTCGGCGTAGGGGCCCTCGCTGATGCTCACGCCCTCAGCGGTCCCGCGCACGACGGTCGCCGCGGCCGCCACGGCCAGCTCCGCTCCTCCTGTGATGCGGTGCCCCCGCTCGCCCGCGAGCCGCGAGAACTCCCCGTGCCTCTCGTACGCCCTGCGCCGGGCGGTCTCGTCGGCCTCGGCCCAGACCCGCTCGTCCCCGTGCAGCAGGATCATGTACTCGGTCATCGTCGATCTCCTTCGTCGTGCGGCCTCCGTCGGCCGGGAGGAAGTCCCTCCGTCAGCATGACGGGTGAGGGTGGGCGAGATCGACAGAGCGGTGAGAAATCTCCGAGAGTTCCGGGCTTCGTGCGGCTGTCGCCGACGGCGCTGGCCGTGCCCGGTGTCCCAGCGGGAGCGGCGGAGGCTCAGGCGGGGTCGTTCTCGTCGGCCGGCCCGGTCCCGTGCTCGGCCCCGTGCCCGGCGCGGTGCTCCACGCGCATGGCGCGCACCCGGGTCACGACGAACCACGCGAGGAACAGGATGACCGCGACGATGACGATCTTGGAGAAGACGCCGACGTAGTTCTCGACGATGTGCCAGTTCTCCCCGAGGGCGTAGCCCGCGACGATCAGCACGGTGTTCCACACCAGAGATCCCGCGAGCGTCAGGGCGGTGAAGAGCAAGAACGGCATGTGCGTGATGCCGGCGGGGATCGAGATGAGCGACCGGAAGATCGGGATCATCCGCCCCAGGAAGACGGTGCCCTTGCCGTGCTTGTGGAACCAGGCCTCGGTCTTGTCGACGTCCTCGATCTTGATCAGCGGCAGCCAGTTCATGATGGCGCGCGTGCGCTCGCGGCCGAGCAGCGCGCCCGCGCCGTAGAGCAGCCAGGCGCCGACGACGGAACCGCCCGTGCACCAGGCGATCACCTCGATGAGCCCGAGGCTGCCCTGCGAGGCGGTGAACCCGGCCAGCGGCAGGATCACCTCGCTGGGCAGCGGCGGGAACAGGTTCTCCAGCGCGATGAGCAGGGCAGCGCCGAGACCGCCGAGGCTCTCCATCACGTTCACCGCCCACGCGGCGATACCGGTCAGAGGTGCGCCGGCGGCGGCGGACTGGGCGGGGAGGAAGGAGGCGATCACGGGCACCAACGGTACGGGGGTCCGCAAGGTGGCGCCTCCACCCGTGTCGTGAGCCTGCACATGCCGCAGGTCGAGGCCCGCGCCGCCGCGTCGCCGTCGGGCGCCGCCGCCTCGTCGTCCGGTCCTGGCGCCGAGGGCGGCGCTCTTGACGCAGGGTGGACGCTGTCGCGAAGGTGACGACCGAGGCGCCGCGCGCGGGACCGGCGGACGCGCAGGACGGCGGGGACAGTCCGGGACCGAACCCGCTCGGGACGCCCGGACACGCAGATCGGAGGAGCCCGTGCCGCGCATGCCGGTGGCCGAGGTCGACGTGGACGAGTCGCTCGTGCGGCACCTGCTCGGCGAGCAGCACGCGGACCTCGCCGCGTTGCCGCTGCGGCTCGTCGCGAACGGCTGGGACAACGTCCTGTGGCGGCTGGGGGAGGACCTCGCGGTCCGGGTCCCGCGGCGCCGGCAGGCCGCCGCGCTCGTCGAGCACGAGCAGCGCTGGCTTCCCGAGCTGGCCCCCCGGCTCCCCGTGCCCGTCCCGGTGCCCGTCCGCACCGGCGGCCCGACGGCCGGCTACCCGTGGCACTGGTCTGTCGTGCCGTGGCTGGCCGGGTCTCCCGCCGCGCACGTGCCGGCGGCCGAGCGTGACGCGACGGCGGAGCAGCTGGCCGAGTTCGTCCTGGCGCTCCACATCCCCGCCCCGCCGGACGCCCCGCACAACCCGGTGCGCGGCGTCCCGCTGTCCAGCCGGGAGGACGCCGTCCGTGAGCGCCTCGCGACCGGAGCCGTCCCGCACGCCGCCCGTGTCGAAGGCCTGTGGGAGGAGCTGGTGAGGGTCCCGCACTGGGAGGGGCCGCCGTCGTGGGTCCACGGCGACCTCCACCCGGCGAACCTCCTCCTGGACGCGGCCGGGGGCCTGGCCGCCGTCCTCGACTTCGGCGACATGACGGCCGGCGACCCGGCCACCGACCTGGCGACCGCGTGGCTCACCCTCGACGCGCCGGCCCGACGGCGGTTCGCGGACGCCCTTGGCGGGCACTACGACGACGCGGCCTGGCAGCGCGGCCGCGGCTGGGCGCTGTGCATGGCGACCGCGATGGTCGCCCACTCCGACGACGAGCCTGTGCTGGCCGCCGTCGGGCGGGAGACGCTGTGCCACGTCCTGGACGGCTGACGCCTAACTCGGCCTGACGTCCACCCCGGCTTGCTCAGCACGGGACCTCTTGGTCGTGACGTCGGGGCGGTCCGGCGCGGAGCCGGACCGCCGGGCGGTCAGTCGTCCAGGTGCCGCACGAGGGACGCCGCCAGCCCGGTGTACGTGGCCGGCTCGAGCGCGAGAAGGCGCGCCTCGACGTCGTCGGGAAGCCCCAGGCCGGCGATGAACTCGCGCATGCCCGGCCCGTCCACGCGACGCCCCCGGGTGAGCTCCTTGAGGCGCTCGTAGGGGTCCTCCATACCGGTGGCGCCCGCGATCGACGCCGCGCGCATGGCCTGCTGCACGGCCTCGCCGAGCACCTCCCAGTTGGCGTCGAGGTCGCGGGCGAGGGCGTCCTGGTCGACGTCGAGGCCGGCGAGCCCGCGGCGCACGTTGTCGACGGCGAGGAGGGAGTGGCCGAAGGCGGTGCCGATGTTGCGCTGCGTGCTGGAGTCGGTGAGGTCGCGCTGGAGGCGGGAGGTCACGAGCGTCGAGGCGAGCGTGTCCAGCAGCGCGCAGGAGATCTCGAGGTTGGCCTCGGCGTTCTCGAAGCGGATCGGGTTGACCTTGTGCGGCATCGTCGAGGACCCGGTGGAGCCCTGCGCGGAGAGGCGCTGGCGGAAGTAGCCGAGCGAGATGTAGGTCCACACGTCGGTGGCGAGGTTGTGCAGCACCCGGTTGAAGCGGGCGACGTCGCTGTAGAGCTCGGCCTGCCAGTCGTGGGACTCGATCTGCGTGGTGAGCGGGTTCCAGGTCAGCCCCAGGTGCTCGACGAACGCCCGGGCGACGCCCTCCCAGTCGGCGCCCGGCACCGAGATCGCGTGCGCGCCGTAGGTGCCCGTGGCGCCGTTGATCTTGCCGAGGTACTCGGTGCCCGCGACCCGGCGCAGCTGGCGGCGCAGGCGGTGCGCGAGGACGGCCAGCTCCTTGCCGAGGGTGGTCGGGGTGGCCGGCTGGCCGTGCGTGCGGGCGAGCATGGCGGCGTCGGCGTGCTCGCGGGCCAGGGCGGCGACGTCGTCGGTCATCGCGGCGGCGGCGGGCAGCCACACCTGCTCGACGGCGTCGCGCACCGTGATCGCGTAGGAGAGGTTGTTGACGTCCTCGCTGGTGCAGAAGATGTGGACGATCTCGTGCACACGGGGCAGCACGGTGTCCTCGCCGAGGGTGGCCGGGGCGGCGTCGAGGCGACGCTTGAGGAAGTACTCGACGGCCTTGACGTCGTGCAGCGTCTCGCGCTCGATCTCGCCGAGCTCGGCGATCTCCTCGGCGCCGAAGGTGGCGACGACGTCGCGCAGGTAGTCCTTGTCGGCGTCGGTGAGGCGGGGGGCGCCGGGCAGGACGCCGTGGTCGGTGAGGTGGATGAGCCACTCGACCTCGACGTGCAGGCGGGCGCGGTTGAGCGCCGCCTCGGAGAGATGGTTGGTCAGCGGGGCGACGGTGCGCCGGTACCGGGCGTCCAGAGCTCCCAGGGCGACGGGCGGGGTCAGGGTGGCCAGGTCGACGCGATCGCTCATGCGCCGCATTCTTCCAGCCGTCCGTGCGGGCCGCCGGGGGCGTCCGTCGGCCGGTCGCCCCGGGGTGGGGAGGGGGAGATGTACCCGTCGGAACCGCCTTTTCTGGCGGGAGCGGTCTGATACAACTCCCGGCAGGCACACATCGACCGAGGGATCTCGCATGAGCAACGACCACAACCCGTACGCGCCCGCCGATGAGCAGGGTCACGGGCAGCCGGCCTCGCAGGGCTACGACCAGAACTACGGCCAGCCGGCACAGGACTTCGGCCAGTCCGCCCCGTCCTACGGGGACCAGTCCCAGGCTCACGGCCGGCCCGTTCGTGCCTACGGGCAGACCGGCCGGCCGGGGTACGGCGACTACGGCGTCCCCGCCGCGCCGCAGTACGGCCAGCAGCAGTTCGGCCAGGGCCAGTACGGCGAGGGCCAGTACGGCGAGGGCCAGTACGGGCAGCCGCAGGTCGGGCAGCAGCCGTACGGCCAGCAGCAGTTCGGCCATCCCCAGTCCGGCCAGCAGCCGTACGGCCAGCAGCAGTTCGGGCAGTCCCAGTACGGCCAGCAGTCGTACGGCTACGCGCCGGGGTACGGCGGCCCGGGCGTGCGCCACGACTTCGCCAGCTGGTTCCAGCGCGTGGGCGCCTCCCTGATCGACAGCCTCGTCACAGTTGTCCCGTCGCTCATCTGCTACATGATCGCGATGGTGACCGGAGAGCCCGCTGTCGACGCGTGGGGCGAGCCGACCATCGAGCCGACCGGGTTCGGGGTGCTCATGATCTTCCTGGGTCTGGCCCTGCAGTTCGGCCTCTGGCTCTGGAACCGCGTGCTGCGTCAGGGCAGGACGGGGCAGTCGCTGGGCAAGTCCGCCCTCGGCATCAGGCTCGTCAAGGAGGAGACCGGGCAGCCGACCGGCGCCGGTCTGGCGGTGGGTCGCGAGTTCGCGCACATCCTCGACGGCTTCTTCTACCTGGGCTACCTCTGGCCGCTGTGGGACGAGAAGAAGCAGACGTTCGCCGACAAGATCTGCGGCACGCTCGTCGTGCGCGCCTGACGGTCGGTAAGTGACCGTGCGCAGGTGAAGTCGGCCCCGGCAGACTTCTTCTCCGCAGGTCGGCTTCACCTGCGCAGACCGACTGACAGAACCGGTGACGGTGGGCGTCGCCCGGGGCGAACCGTCCAGGTGTCACCCGCAGTGCGGGCAGGCGCGCGGGCGGGCATGCTCGTCACAGCCCCATCCCTGGAGGAAACGATGTCCGACCTCGTCATCGTCCGGCACGGTGAGACGGAGTGGAGCCTGTCCGGGCAGCACACCGGCAGGACCGACATCCCGCTCACCGCACGCGGTGAGGCGCAGGCACGGCAGCTCCTCGACAACGTCGGCGAGCACACGTTCACCAAGGTGCTCGTCAGCCCGCGCCAGCGCGCACGCCGCACCGCCGAGCTCGCCGGCATCGAGGACTTCGAGACCGACGACGCCCTCGTCGAGTGGGACTACGGCGAGGTGGAGGGCGTGACGACCGCCGACGTCAACGCCCGGCGGGAGGCCGAGGGACTGCCGGCGTGGAACCTGTGGACGGACGGGGCGCCGGGCGGGGAGAGCGTCGACGACGTCGTCGCCCGGGTGGACGGCGTGCTGGCCCGCGTCCGAGGCCTGCTCGACGACGGTGACGTGCTCGTCGTCGGGCACAGCCACTTCTCGCGGATGATGGTCGCGCGCTGGCTCGGCCTGCCGGGGCGCTACGGGGAGAACTTCCTGCTCGACGCCGCGCACTGGGCGGTCCTCGGGCACAAGCGCGGCGCGCCGGTCGTCAAGCACTGGAGCGTCCCGCCGACGGCGTAGGTGCGCCCGCCGACGGCGTAGGTGCCGCCCGCGGGCGCCGTCGGTTCGTCCGCGACGGTGCTGCGGACCACGCGCGGCGCGGTCACCGGACCAGGTGCTCGGGCACCACGTCCTCGCGCACGGTGAGACCGTGCCCGGGCGAACCCGGGTCGGGGCGAACGGTGCCGCCGGCGGGGTCGAGCGTGCCGTCGAAGACCATCGACTCGACCCGGACGTGGTCGTGGAACCACTCCAGATGGCGCAGGTTGGGCACCGCGGCCGCGACGTGGGCGTGCAGGTGCGGGGCACAGTGGCCGGACACCTCCAGCCCGTGCGCGGCGGCGACGGCGGCCGCCCGGAGAAACTCGGTGATGCCGCCGCACCGGGAGACGTCGAGCTGCTGGCAGTCCACGGCACCGGACTCGCACATCCGTCGGACGGTGAAGAGGTCCCACGCGTACTCACCGGCGGCCACGTCTGCGGGCACGGCGGCCCGCACCTGCGCCAGCCCGACGAGGTCGTCGGAGGACACGGGTTCCTCGAACCACGTGATCCGGGGGTCACCGACGCGTTCGAGCACCCGCACCGCCTGGGCGCGGCCGTAGGCGCCGTTGGCGTCGACGAAGAGCTCCGCGGCGTCGTCGATAACCCGACGGGCCTGGCGCATCCTCAGCACGTCGCGGTCCTCCGCCGTGCCGCGGGCCTCCCCGATCTTGATCTTCACCCGCGGGATGCCCTGCCCGTGGACCCATCCACCGAGCTGCTCCGCGAGGCGAGCCTCGTCGTAGGTGGTGAACCCGCCGCTGCCGTACACCGGCACCTCCGCCCGGACCGCGCCGAGGAGCTGGTGCAGGGCCAGACCCAGCAGACGCGCCTTGAGGTCCCACAGCGCCACGTCGACGGCGGAGATCGCGCACCCGACCAACCCCGGCCGTCCGGCGTTGCGCACCGCCCGGGCCATGGCGTCCGCGGCCCCGGGCACGTCCATGGCGTCCCGGCCGGTGACGACCGGGGCGAGCAGCTCCTGGACGACGGCGGAGGTAGCGCCCGGAGCGTAGGTCCAGCCGGTGCCCGCCTGGTCGGCGGCGCGGGCCTGGACGAGCACCATGGTGGTGGAGTCCCAGGCGAACGTGCCGTCCGCCTCCGGCGCGTCGGTCGGCACGGTCAGCGCCCGAGCCGTCACCGCGGTCACGGAGGGTCCGTCGGTCATGGCTTGCGGCCGGGCAGGAAGTCCTGGGCCTTCGTCCTCACGCCCTCCTTGATGATCCCCCAGCGGTCCTCGTCACCCTTGAACAGGGCCCGCGCGGTGCTCGCGGCCTGCTCGTACGTGACGTGCGGGGGGATCGGCGGGACGTCGGGGTCGGTGCGGACGTCCAGCAGCGCGGGGCGGTCGGCGCTCAGGGCCCGCTCCCACGCGGCTCCGACGTCGCCCGGCGTCGTGACGGAGATGCCCTCCAGCCCCAGGCTCCTGGCGAACGCCGCGTAGTCGACGTCGGGAAGCGTCTGCGACTCCACGAACTTGGGCTCCCCGCCCATCGCGCGCAGCTCCCACGTCACCTGGTTGAGGTCGTCGTTGTGCAGGACGGCGACGACGAGGCGCGGGTCGGCCCACTCCTCCCAGTACCGCTTGATCGTGATGAGCTCGGCCATGCCGTTCATCTGCATCGCGCCGTCGCCGGCGAGGACGACGACGGGCCGGTCCGGGTGCGCCACCTTCGCCCCGATCCCGTAGGGCACGCCCGGACCCATGGTCGCGAGGTTGCCCGAAAGCGAGCCGCGCATGCCGTCCCGGAACCGCAGGTGCCGCGCGTACCAGTTCGCGGCCGAGCCCGAGTCCGACGTGACGATGACGTCGTCGGGCAGGCGCGGCGAGAGCTCGGCGAACAGCAGCATGGGGTTGATCGGGTTCGCCTCCACGTGCGCGCGCCGGTCCATGAGGCCCCACCAGTCGGCCACCCCGGCCTCGACCTTCTCCCGCCAGGACCGGTCCTCCTTGCGGTCGAGGAGCGGGATCAGGGCGCGCAGCGTCGCACGGGCGTCACCGACCAGGTTGATCTCGTAGGGGTAGCGCATGCCGATCCGGGAGGGGTCGATGTCGATCTGGACCGCTCGGGCCTGGTCGTAGGGCGGCATGAACTCGCTGTAGGGGAACGTCGACCCCACGGTGAGCAGCGTGTCGCAGTCCTGCATGAGGTCCCAGCTGGGGCGGGTGCCGAGCAGGCCGATGGAGCCGGTGACCCAGGGCAGCTCGTCGGAGAGGACGTCCTTGCCGAGGAGCGCCTTGGCCGCCCCGGCGCCGAGCAGCTCGGCGACCTCCTCCACCTCGGCGCGGGCCCCGCGGGCGCCCGACCCGACGAGCAGGGCGACCCTGCTGCCGGCGTTGAGCAGCTCGGCGGCACGGCGCACGCCGGCGTCGTCGGGAACCGCCGTCGGCCACTCCACCCCGAGGGAGGAGGGGACCATCTTGGAGGTGTGGGTGGGGGCCGTGTACTCGAGGTCCTGCACGTCGGACGGGATGATGACCGCCGTCGGGGAACGACGTCCCAGCGCCGTGCGGACCGCCCGGTCGAGAACGTTGGGGAGCTGCTCGGGGACCACGACGGTCTGCAGGTAGTCGCTGGCGACGTCCTTGAACAGCGCCATGAGGTCGACCTCCTGCTGGTAGGCGCCGCCGAGGCCGCTGCGGGCGGTCTGCCCGACGATCGCGACGACGGGCACCTGGTCGAGCTTGGCGTCGTAGAGGCCGTTGAGCAGGTGGATCGCACCGGGGCCGGAGGTGGCGAGGCAGACCCCGAGCCGGCCGGTGAACTTCGCGTACCCGACGGCCTCGAAGGCCGCCATCTCCTCGTGCCGGGCGTGGATGAAGCGCGGACTGTCGCCGGCGCGGCCGAAGGCGGCCACGATCCCGTTGATGCCGTCCCCGGGGTAGGCGAAGACCGTGTCCACGTCCCAGGCGCGCAGGCGCGCGAGGAGGTGGTCGGCGACGGTTGCGGACATCTTGTCTCCCTGGATCGGTCCTCTTGGGTCGGCCGCGTGCGCCCGGCGCGGGAGGTCACGGCACGACGGCCCCGGAGGTCAGGCGGTCGGCGGTGCGGGCGGCGAGCGCCATGATCGTCAGCGCCGGGTTGGCGCTGCCCTGGGTGGGCAGCACGCTCCCGTCGGTGACGAAGAGGTTGGGCACGGCGAAGGTGCGGCAGTCGCCGTCGACCACGCCGTGCTCGGCGTCGGCGGCCATGCGGGCGCCGCCCACGAGGTGCGCGTACCGGCGGATCGTGGCGGTCTCGTCCGCCCCTGCGCCGGCGAGGATCTCCTCCATCACGGACTGGGCGGCGTCGAGCAGCTTCCTGTCGTTGTCGCACTGGCTGTAGGCGAAGTGTGCGACCGGCATGCCGTTGCCGTCGGTCTCGTCCGCGAGGGTGACGCGGTTCTCCGGCCGCGGCAGGAACTCGCACA
Organism: Georgenia soli; assembly: GCF_002563695.1. Lineage (NCBI taxonomy): Bacteria > Bacillati > Actinomycetota > Actinomycetes > Allobogoriellales > Allobogoriellaceae > Georgenia > Georgenia soli. Next base: position 2,457,326 of record NZ_PDJI01000004.1, read on the forward strand.
GGGCCCCCAGGCAGGCCCAGTGCACGTAGTCGCTCATGTAGGCGCGCAGGGTCTCGCCCCAGTGCCCCTGCGCCGACATGTGCTCGGCCCAGGTGATCGGCAGCGGGGAGACGGTCTGGATCGAGAAGCCCCGGGCGTAGTCCTTGCTCGGGTCCGTCTCGTAGAACTGCTCGGTGCTGACCTCCGGCGGCGGGGCCTTCCACATCCGCACCTCCTGGTCGAAGCGGCCCGCCGTCTGCGGGGCGCCCTGCACCATGAGGTACCGGCCGACCTGGTCGTGGTCGTTGCACAGCCCGTCCGGGAAGCGTCGGCTCGTCGAGACGAGCAGGAGCCGTGGTGTCTCGATCGAGTAGCCCGCGACGGCGACCGCCCGGGCCCGCTGGAAGCCGGCCCTGCCGTGGCGGACGTAGTGCACGCCCGTCGCGCGGCCGGTGCGGTCGTCGACCTCCACCCTCGTGACCATCGACTCGGCCCGGATCTCGGCGCCGCGGTCGATCGCGTCGGGCACGTGCGTGATCAGCGGGGAGGCCTTCGCGTCGACCTTGCAGCCCTGCAGACAGAACCCCCGGTAGATGCAGTGCGGCCGGTGCCCGAACCGGCCGTTCGCGATGGCGACCGGCCCGACCTTGGCGGTGATCCCGCACGCCTCCGCGCCGCGCAGGAACAGCTCGCCGTTGCCGGAGACCGGGTGCGGACGGTGCGGGTAGCCGTGTGGGTCGCCCCACGGCCAGTGCTCGCCCGCCACGGGCAGCTCCGCCTCGATGTCGGCGTAGTACGGGCGCAGCTCCTCGTACCGCAGTGGCCAGTCGGCCCCCACCCCGTCCACGCTCGCCGTCGTGAAGTCGCTCGGGTGGAAGCGCGGGGTGTAGCCGGCGTAGTGGACCATCGAGCCGCCGACACCACGGCCGGAGTTGTTGGACCCCAGTGGGACCGGGTCGTCACCGCCGATCACGCGCGGCTCCGTCCAGTAGAGGTGGTGCGACCCCGCCTCGTCACTGACCCAGTCCTCCTGCGGGTCCCAGAAGGGCCCCGCGTCGATCGCGACCACGTGCCACCCCGCACGGGCCAGGCGCTGTGTCAGGGTGGCCCCGCCCGCACCGCATCCCACGACGACCAGGTCGACCTCCTCGGCGTCGGCGAAGGTGCGCATCCGGTCCCGCAGCTCGTGGTTCGTGCCTGGCCGCGGCGGGAGCAGCCACGCCGAGGCGTTCCGGTCCTGCACCCGAGTCATGTCGCACCCCCGCTGACGGGGGCGCCCTCCGACCCTGCCGGCTCCCCGGAGTGGGCCGCGCGGCGCGTCGGGTCCGACGGGCGGGCGTCCGCCACCTCGAACGGCTCCCGGGCGTCCAGGCCGAGGTTCTTGTACCCGCGCGGGTACGCGGGACCGCCGAAACCGATCTCGTCCCACGCCCACGGGTGGGAGTAGAAGGCGGTGCACGCGTACCGGGTCCACAGGCTCCACACGTGCAGGGCCACCATGCCGTGCCAGCGCTCACCCTCGAGATCGAGGACCGTCGCCAGCACCTGCTCCTGGTGCGCCGGGGGCAGGTCGGCGAAGCGCTGTCCGGCGGAGCCCGCCAGGTGGCCGGCGTCCTCATCGAGGTGGGCGAGGGTGCGGCGCCAGGCGGCACCGTCCTCCGGCATGTCGTCGTAGTGCCAGCCGTCGGTCTGGCCGGCGGCGAGCCGGGCGTCGACCATGATCTCGACGGGGACCCTGGGCTCACCACGCTGGCCGAGCAGCTGGTCGCAGAGCGCGCGTGCGGTGCGGGCCTGGTCGGCGGTGAAGAACCGCAGCGGCCCCGGCGGCTCCAGGCGCGACCGGACGAGGCGTTCGGTCGCCGCGTCCCAGTGCCGGGACTGGGAGAGCGTGTCGAAGCCGGGGAAGCGCCCTCCGCCGTCGTCCGGGGCGAGCGGGAGCCGGCTCACTGCTCCCTCCGCAGCACCGCCGCGAGGAGCCCCATCCCCCCGACCATGGTCATGAGGAGCGGTGCCAGGATCGGCGGGCCCATCTCCACGTTGTACCGCCAGTTGCGCCACCCGCCCGGCTTCTGGGCGACGCCGCGGGCGTGCAGGTACACGCCCTGCAGGCCGTTCGCCACGATGGTCGCCGACGCCAGCGGCAGCAGGGTCTTCGCCATCCGCCGGCTCGCGAACCCAGCCACGCCCGCGGCCGCGCCGACGGGGCCGAGGGCCACCGGGGCCCACATCCATCGGTTGCCGAAGCTCGCCCGGTCGTGCTCGAAGTAGATCTCGGCGGCCGTGACCGCTGCCCCTGCGGCGGTGAGGGCCGCCAGACTCCGCTCGAAGTGGCCCGTACGGATGTCGGCGATGAGCCGGTCGATGCCCTCCAGGCTCGCAGGTGCGCCGCCCTTCCGAAGGGTCCCGTGTGCTGGTGCCACAACGCCTCCTCGGTCGAGGAGCTCGCACATCGTCGCTGCTGCTGTCCCCGGGCGGTGCGCGGGCGTGCTGGTTCTCTGACTTTCGACGGTACGCCTCGCCGCACGGTCCAGCAGGTCGGCCGAGCGGGCCACCCTCTGAACGACCGCCAGGCGCTGGACGCTGAGTCCTCCTGCGGCTGTTCTCCTGACGCAGCACGTCACTCTTGGCGCCGCGCATCGCCGAAACTGGTAACTTGTGGTGCATGGTACCCGGCGACGACGCCATCCTCTCGAACCTGCGCCGCGGCGCGCTCGAGTACTGCGTCCTCGCGCTCCTGCGTCCCGAGCCCCGTTACGGGCTCGACATCGCCCGGGCCCTGACCGCCGACGGCGTTCTCATGAGCGGCGAGGGCACGCTCTACCCGCTCCTCGCCCGCCTGCGGAACGCGGGCCTGGTGGAGACCGCCTGGCAGGAGTCATCCGCCGGTCCGCCCCGGCGCTACTACGCCCTCACCGCCGACGGCGAGCGTGCGATCGCCGCCTTCGCCCAGGTCTGGCAGCCCTTCCGGGACGCGGTCGACGCGGCCCTCGAGCAGAGAGCAGAACCGACATGACCGCCGACCGTCGCGTCAACGACTACCTCGACGACGTCGCACGCATGCTTGCGAGCATCGATCCCGTGGACCGTGCGGAAATCCTCGCCGGGCTCCGGGAGCACATCGACGCCTCGCTCACCGAAGTGGAGCGGCCCGTCGATGACGCCACCGTCCGACAGGTCCTCACCGAGCTCGGCCCGCCCGACCGGGTGGCGGCATCCGCCCTCTCCACCTTGGGTCCGGTGCCCCGCCCGATCGACCGGCCGACAGCACCGGTAGCCCTGTCCCGGCCGCCGCTGACCCAGCCGTGGGTCCCGGTCACCGTCGGCCTCCTGACGGCACTGACGGTGGGCCTCTACCTCCTCGTGCTGGGCGTGAGCGTCGCGCTCCTGGTGACGGAGCAGCCGGCGACACCACCTGGCGCGGGGAGTGTGGACACGCCGACGCCGCTCCTGCCCGCGTCGTACGACATCCTCTGGAACATGCTGGCCCCGCTGCCGCTGGTCGGCGTGCCCTGGCTGGTCTCGACGATCCTGCTCGCGTCGTCGGCGCTGTGGTCGACGTGGCAGAAGTGGGCCGGGGCGCTCCTCGCGCCCGTGCTGGCGGCGTGCTGCGGCCTAGTCGCGTGGTTCGGGTCGCTCGTCCAGCCGGGCGTCACGAGGTCCGTCGTCCTGGTCGCGGTCGGCTCCGCCGTCGCGGTGGCGGCGGTCGGCGTGCTCGTGCGGCTGTGGCGCGAGGGCGCACGCCGCGCCCGGGAGCCGGTGCCGGCAGGTGTGCCGGCCTGACGCCCGTGAGGCGGTGCCGGCAGGCGTGCCCGCCTGATGTGCTCCTGTCCCGGGTGTGCGCCGTGCCCGGCTGTGGTGGAGTACCCCCATGGCCAAGGCGAAGGCGCCCGCGACCGAGCTCGAGGTAGGCGGCCGGACCGTGCGGATCTCCAACCCCGACCGCGTCTACTTCCCGGGCCCCGGCCACACCAAGCTCGACCTCGCCAGCTACTACGTCGCCGTCGGCGACGGCGTGGTCAACGCCCTGCGGGAGCGGCCGTGCATGCTCCACCGCTTCCCCGAGGGCATCGAGGGGGAGAAGGTCCACCAGAAGCGGCTGCCGCACGGGGCGCCCGACTGGGTCCAGACCGTGCGGGTGCACTTCCCCCGGTACGACCGCGACGCCGACGAGCTCTGCGTCACGGAGCTCGCCCAGGTGATCTGGGCCGTGCAGATGTCCACCGTGGAGTTCCACCCGTGGAACAGCCGGCGGGCGGACGTGGAGAAGCCCGACGAGTGGCGCATCGACCTCGACCCCGGCGACACCACGGACTTCGCCACCGTCCGACGCGTGGCGGCCGTGGCGCGGGAGGTCCTCGACGAGCTCGGCGCCACCGGCTTCCCCAAGACCACCGGCGGCGACGGCCTGCACGTCTACGTGCGCATCAGGCCGGAGCACGGCTTCCACGACGTGCGCCGGGCGGCGCTGGCGTTCGCCCGCGAGGTGGAGCGCCGCACGCCGGAGGATGCCACGACCACCTGGTGGCGCAAGGACCGCGACCCGTCCAAGGTGTTCGTCGACTTCAACCAGAACGCCCGCGACCACACCATCGCCTGCGCCTACTCGGTGCGCGGCACCCCGCAGGCCACCGTCTCGGCGCCGGTGACCTGGGACGAGGTCCCCGACTGCGACCCGCGGGACTTCACCGTGGCCACGATGCCAGCGCGCTACGCCGAGCTGGGCGACCTCCACGCCGGCATCGACGACGCCGCCTTCGACCTCGCCCCGCTGCTGGAGTGGGCCGACCGCGACGAGGCCGAGGGCGAGACCGCCCCGCCCGAGCCGGACTGAGACGACGGCGACCCCCGCGCCAGCCGTAGCGCCGCTCCGCACCCTCAGCCCCCGCGCGGGTCCGCGCCCCACGCCCCCATGGTGTTGGGTGGACGGCGGACCTACGGAGGAGGGCGGCGATGACTGGGGTCGGGGACCTGGACCTGGACCGGACGACCGCGACGGTCGAACGGACCCTTCGTGAGCAGCGGGTCGCCGACCTCGCCGGCGTGCTCGCGCCGCTCACGGTGCCGGACGTCGTCGCGGTGCTCGAGCGGCTCCCCGGCCGCGACCGGGCGGTCGTGTACCGGTTGTTGCCCAAGGAGCAGGCGCTGGAGGTCTTCGAGGCGCTGGACCCGACGCTCCAGGGTGAGCTGGTGCGCGGGCTGCAGGACGAGGACGTCGCGGGCGTGTTCGCCCGACTCGGCCCGGACGACCGCGTCAGCCTGCTCGACGAGCTGCCGGCGACCGTCGCGAGCAGGCTCCTCCGGGGGCTCGTTCCCGCGGAGCGCGAGCTCACCGCGGTGGTGCTCGGCTATCCCGCCCGCTCGATCGGCCGCCGGATGAGCCCGGGATACGTCACCGTCCACCCGGGGGACACCGTGCCGGAGGCGCTCGCCAGGGTCCGGTCCAGGATCGACGACGCCGAGACGGTCTACACGGTCCCGGTGGTCGACGACGGGCGTCGCCTGGTCGGCGTCGTCAGCCTGCGCGACCTCATGCGCTCCGAGCCGACTTCGGTCCGGGTCGAGGACCTCATGCGCGCCCCCTACGCCGTCCCGGCCGCCTCCGACGCGGAGGCGGCGGCGCGGCGCTGCGCCGACCTCAAGCTCCTCGCGCTGCTCGTGGTGGACGAGGAGGAGCGGCTGGTCGGCATCCTCACGGTCGACGACGCACTGCGGATCCTCGAGGAGGCCGAGAGCGAGGACCAGGCGCGGATCGGTGGCTCGGAGCCGTTGCGGCGCCCCTACCTGGCGACTCCGGTGCGGGCGGTCGTGCGCTCGCGGGTGGTGTGGCTGCTCGTCCTCGGTGTCGGCGCGACGCTGACCGTCCGGGTGCTCGAGGCGTTCGAGGCCACCATCGCGCAGATGGTGGTCCTGTCCGTGTTCATCCCCCTGCTCATCGGCACGGGCGGGAACACCGGGAACCAGGCGGCGACGACCATCACGAGGGCGCTCGCGCTCGGCGACGTCAGACCCCGGGACGTCGGCCGGGTGCTGGCCCGTGAGGCCCGCACGGGCGCGAGCCTGGGCCTCGTCCTGGGCGCCGCCGGGTTCGTGCTGGCCTCGCTGTTCTACGGCGCGGCCGTCGGTGCGGTCATCGGCATCACGCTCCTGGCCGTGTGCACGCTGGCCGCGGCGGTCGGCGGCGTCATGCCCCTGGCGGCCCGGAGGCTGGGCGCCGACCCGGCGGTGTTCTCCAACCCGTTCATCACGACGTTCGTCGACGCCGCCGGGCTGGTGATCTACTTCCTCGTCGCGCGGGCGGTCCTCGGTCTGTGACGGCGTGCGCCGCGCGGGCTCACCAAGGTGTGCGGCGCCCCGTCCGGACGTGCGCGGTGCCGCGTCAGGCGGGCTGCGCGGCCGCCGCCGCCCTCGCCGCCCCGGGCAGGGCCGCGAGGATCGCCTCGACCGCCGCGTCGTCGTGCGCGGAGGAGAGGAACCACGCCTCGAACACCGACGGCGGCAGGGCCACCCCGGCGTCGAGCATGGCGTGGAAGAACGGCGGGTGCCGGAACGTGTCCTGCGCCTGGGCGTCGGCGTAGCTCCGGACCCCGTCGCGGGCCGCGGCCTCGCCGAAGAAGACCGAGAACAGGCTGCCCGCGCGCTGCACCCGGTGGGCCACGCCGGCCGCGTCGAGCGCCTCGCCGACGGCGTCCGCGACGGTCCCGGCGGCCCGGTCCACGTGGCGGTAGACGGCGTCGTCGGCGAGGCGCAGGGTGGCCAGGCCGGCCGCCGTCGCCAGCGGGTTCCCCGAGAGGGTGCCGGCCTGGTAGACGGGGCCGGACGGGGCGAGCAGGTCCATCAGCTCGGCGCGCCCGCCCAGCCCGGCGAGCGGCATCCCGCCGCCGACGACCTTGCCGAACGTGAACAGGTCGGGCGTCCAGGGCGCCGATCCGGTCGCGGTGACGTCGCCGCCGGCCGCTGCGCCGTCGAGACCCCACCACCCGGCCGGGCCCACGCGGAAGCCGGTGAGCACCTCGTCGAGGATCATGAGGGCGCCGTGCGCGGCGGTGAGGCGGCGGATCGCGGCGTTGAAGCCCTCCTCGGGAGGGACCACGCCCATGTTCGCGGGGGCGGCCTCGGTGATGACGGCGGCGATCTCGTCGCCGCGCTCGGCGAAGACGGCCTCCAGCGCGGCGACGTCGTTGTAGGCCACCACGATCGTCTCGGCGGTGGTGGCGGGGGTGACGCCGGCCGAGCCGGGCAGGCCGAAGGTGGCGACGCCGGAACCCGCCTCGGCGAGCAGGGCGTCGACGTGGCCGTGGTAGCAGCCGGAGAACTTCACCACGATGTCGCGCCCGGTGGCGCCGCGGGCGAGCCGGATCGCGGTCATCGTGGCCTCGGTGCCGGTCGAGACGAAGCGGACCTTCTCCACGGCGGGCACCCGGTCCCGCACGGCCTCGGCGAGCTCGACCTCCGCCTCCGTGGGGGCGCCGAAGGAGAGACCCCTGCGTGCGGCCGCCTCGACGGCCTGGACGACCTCGGGGTGCGCGTGACCGAGGAGCCCGGGACCCCAGCTCATCACCAGGTCGACGTACTGCCGGCCGGTGACGTCGGTGATGTACGGGCCGGACGCCGAGGCGACGAACCGCGGGTCGCCGCCCACCGAGCCGTAGGCGCGCACGGGGGAGTTCACCCCGCCGGGGATGACGGCCCGGGCGCGGGTGAAGAGGTCGTGCATGGTGTCGACGCCGGTCATCGGTCTCCTTCTGTTGTTCTGCGGCTCCGCGCAGTCCGTGCGTGGTGGGTGTGAGAGGGCGTGCTCCGGGGGTGCTGCGGACCGGGACTGCTACAACTTCGGTGCCACTACCGCACCGAAGTTGTAGCAGTGGTCCGAATCATGACTGACGGCGGGATCGGGAGCCCGCCAGGAGCTGGGTCGCTGGTCAGCGCAGCCAGCCGGCCAGCTCGGTGGCCCAGTAGGTCAGCACGAAGTCCGCGCCGGCGCGCTTGATGCCCAGCACGGACTCCTCGATCGCACGACGCCGGTCGATCCAGCCGTTGGCGGCGGCGGCCTCGATCATCGCGTACTCGCCGGAGACCTGGTAGGCGGCGACGGGCACGGGCGAGACCTCGGCGACGTCGGCGAGGACGTCGAGGTAGCTCATCGCGGGCTTGACCATGACGACGTCGGCACCCTCGGCCAGGTCGAGCGTGGCCTCGCGCAAGCCCTCGCGCCGGTTCGCGGGGTCCATCTGGTACGTGCGGCGGTCGCCCTGCAGCTGGGACTCGACGGCGTCGCGGAAGGGTCCGTAGAAGGCGGAGGAGTACTTGGCGGAGTAGGCCAGCACCGAAGTGTCGGTGTACCCGTCGCGGTCGAGGACCTCGCGCACCGCGGCCACCTGGCCGTCCATCATGCCGCTGAGCCCGAGCATGTGGGCGCCGGTGGCGGCCTGCGCGAGCGCCATGTCCTGGTAGCGCACCAGGGTGGCGTCGTTGTCGACCCGGCCCGCGCCGTCGAGCACGCCGCAGTGGCCGTGGTCGGTGAACTCGTCGAGGCAGAGGTCGGACATGACGACGACGGCGTCCCCCACCTCCTCGACGAGCGCACGCAGGCCGGCGTTGAGGATGCCGTCCGGCTCCGTGGCGCCCGTGCCGACGGCGTCACGCACGGCCGGCACGCCGAAGAGCATCAGGCCACCGATCCCTGCCTCCGCCGCCTCGACGGCGGCGCGGCGCAGCGAGTCCATCGTGTGCTGCACGACGCCCGGCATCGAGCCGAGCGCCAGAGGCGCGTCCGCGCCCTCCTTGACGAACATGGGCAGCACCAGGTCGCGCGGGTGGACCCGGTGCTCGGAGACGAGGCCGCGCAGCGCCGAGGTGGCGCGCAGGCGGCGCGGACGGTCGACGGGGCGCACGGCCGGGACGCCGGACGCGCGGCCGGCCAGGGCGGTCCCGGCGGAGGCGGGACCGGCGGAGGCGGTCCCGGCGGTGGTGGGAGGAACGGTCATCGGTGCTGCTCCGATCGGTGGGCGAGGGCATGGCCCAGGGCGGCCACGAGCCCGGAGGGGGTCTGTTCGGCGGCGACGGCGTGGACGGTCAGCCCCACGCGGGCGGCCACCTCCGCGGTGGAGGAGCCGATCGCGACCAGTCGGGGGCCGGGGACGAGCTGGTCCGGCAGCGGGCCGTACAGCTCGACGAGGGCCGTCGCGGTGGAGCCGGAGGTGAGCAGGACGGCGTCGATCCGGCCGGCGGCCAGGTCCGCCGCCACGGCCGGGTCGGCGGGCCGGGCCGTCACCGTGCGGTAGGCGACGACGTCGTCCACGAGCCAGCCGCGCTCGCGCAGCCCGGTGGCGAGGGTGGGGGCGGCGATCTCCGATCGCGGCAGCAGCACGATGCCGCCGCGCGGCGCCGCGGGCCAGGACTCGACGAGCGCCGCCGCGGAGGAGACGGTGCCGTCGGGGACGAGGGCGACGTCGACGCCGGCGGCGTTCAGGGCCGCGGCCGTGGCGGGGCCGACGGCTGCCACCGGGGTGTTCCCGACCAGGGCGGGCAGTGTGGTGCCCAGCGCCGCGGCGCGCGAGAGCAGCACCCGGACGGTGGTGGCGCTGGTGACCGCCAGCCACGAGTGCGCTCCCTCGCCCAGGGCGTGCAGTGCCCGGTCGAGCTCGTCGGGCGGGTCCACGGGGGCGGAGGTCACCAGCGCGGTGGGCACGGGGGAGTACCCGGCCTCGCGCAGGGCGGTGACCACGGTGTCGTCCGAACGGGTGCGCGGGACGAGCACGCGAGGTCCGGACGTGGTCATGCCACCGGTCCGGCGGGCCGGTCCTCGCCCGCGGCGTCGACGGCGGGAGCCACCTCGTGCGTGCGGAGCCCGGCCACCTCGGCCGCGCCGTCCTCGAGCAGCTGCTCGGCCGCAGAGACCCCCAGGTCGACGGCGAGGCTGAGGAAGACGTCCTGCTTGATGGCGATGCCGTTCGCCTCCATGCTCACCGGCAGCCCGTCCATCTCCTCGACGGCCGTGCCGACCAGGCTGCGGGTGCCGGCGGGGTCGAACACCCCGGCGCGCAGCTCGAGGCGCGCGGGGGCGTCGCCGTCAGCGGGGAGCAGCTCGGCGTGGGCGGCCACGGGGGCGGTGCAACCCGCCTCGAGGGTGCGCAGGACGGCGCGCTCGGCCAGCACGGTGAGGCGGGTCCCCACGCTGTCGATCTTGCGCATCCAGGTTCCCAGCTCGGTGCCGTGGAGGTCCTCGGTGCGGCACTCCACCGCGAGGGCGCCCTGCCCGGGCGCGGGCAGCATGACGTCGGTCTCCAGCGTCTCGGTCACGTGCTCGAGCAGCCCGAGCCGGGTGAGCCCGGCGGCGGCGAGCACGACGGCGTCCAGGTCGTCACCGACGCGGCCGAGGCGCGTGCCGACGTTGCCGCGGATGTCGACGACCTCGACGTCGGGGCGGGCCAGCCGCAGCTGCGCGGCCCGCCGCGGGGACCCCGTGCCGATCCGGGCGCCGGCGGGCAGGGTCGCCAGCGTCCAGCCGTCCCGCGCGCACAGCACGTCGCGGTGGTCGGCCCGCTCCGGGAAGGCGCCGAGGCTCAGCCCGGCCGTCGGTGCGGTGGGGAGGTCCTTGAGCGAGTGCACGGCGACGTCGCACTCGCCGGCGAGGAGCGCCTCGCGCAGGGCTGCGGCGAAGACGCCGGTGCCGCCGATCGCGGACAGCGAGGCGGCCGAGCGGTCGCCCTCGGTGCGGACACGGACGAGCTCGACCTCCCGGCCAGAGGCGGCGCCGAGGGCATCGGCGACAGTCCTGGTCTGGGTGAGGGCGAGGTCGCTGCCCCGGGTTCCGATGCGCAGAGGCGCGGTCGTCAGACTCACGCCGTCCAGTGTCGCAACGCTGCCCGGAAATGTCGAAGCCGCTTTCCTGACAATGCGTCACCTCGATTGTTATGACGATCTGTCAGCACATTTCCTGACGCCCCGTCACCATGAATTTTCGGACGACCAGAGAAATGTTATCAGAAACGTGGCGGAAATCACTCCTGCGGGAATTGTGGGGCCAGCGCCGAGGCGGCCGCCCGGGCGTGCGGCACCACCGAGGCGAGCCCGGTGCCCGCGACCCAGGACCCCGTGACCGCCAGGCCGGGGAGCGCGGCCGCGCGTGCCTGCAGCTCGGCGACGGCCTCCCGGTGGGCGGGGGTGGTCGGGGCCAGCGCTCCCTCGCGGGCGACGACGACGGCGTCGCGGACCTCCGCGATCGCCTCGCCGAGGAGCAGCTCGGCGTCCGAGCAGGCCCGGTCGACGTCCACGCCCGCGGGGGGCTCCCCGGGACGCCCGTACGACAGCCGCAGGACGTGCTCCCCGGCGGCGGTCGCCGCGGCCAGCCAGGGCCACTTCGCGGAGGCGTGGGTGAGGGCCTTGGCGCGGACGGGGCCCGGCCCCGGCGCGACGAGCAGGCCGGAGCCGCGCGGCGCCCGGTCGAGCGCCGGCGCGCGCACGGCCAGGGTGACATGCGTCAGGGCGGTGCCGGCGGGCAGGTCCGGCAGGGGGCCGGGGAGCAGCTGCGCCAGCAGGTCCAGCGCGGCGCGCCCCGGTGTGGCGAGGACCACCCGCCGGGCGCGGAGCCGGGCGGGGGCGCCCTCGTCCAGGACGTCGACCTCCCAGACGCCGCCGGCCCGGCGCAGACCGGTCACGGTCGTGCGGGTGCGCACCTCGCCGCCGGCGGCGGCCACCGCGCCGGCCAGGGCGCGCGGGAGGCGGAACAGCCCGCCCGTCGTCGTGGCCACGGCCGACCCGGACGGTGCCGCGGACCGGAGCGCCCGGACGGCGGCCGCCAGGGAGCCGTGCTCAGCGAGGGCTGCCCGCAGGCCCGGGACGACGGCGTCGGCCGCCAGGTCGGCGGGGTCCGCGGCGTGGATGCCGCCCGCGACGGGGCGCACGAGCCGGTCGAGCACCGCCTCGCCCATCCGGGCACGCACGAGGCCGGCGAGGTCCTGGGCGTCGGCGCCGACGGCAGGGTCGAGCTCGGCGTCCTGGGCGGCGCGGGCGGTGCCCTCCGGTCCCAGCGCGGGCGCGACGTCGGGCGCGGACGGGTCGGCCGGGATCCCGAGGATGCTCTCGGCCGGGATGGGGAAGGCGCGACCGGCCGAGTACACCCACGACCCGCCCGTGGGCACCTCGACCGGCAGGCCCAGCTCGTCGGCGAGCGCGCGCACCTCGGGGCGGCGCAGCGCGAAGGCCTCGGCACCGAGGTCCACCTCGAGGCCGCCGACGACGCCGCCCGTCACCAGCCCGCCCACCGCCTCGCCCGCCTCCAGGACCAGGGGGCGCAGGCCCTGCAGCGCGAGCGTGCGCGCCGCGACCAGGCCGGCCACCCCCGCCCCCGCGACGACGGCGTCGAGCGTGCCGTCGTCGTCGGCGGAGGGCGGGGGGGCCGGCGGGCGCGAGGCGGTCACAGGGAGTGCACGAGCTCGACGACGCGCGTGAGGACGGCCGGGTCCGTCGTCGGGGGGACGCCGTGACCGAGGTTGACCACGTGGCCGGGTGCCGACCGGCCGCGCTCGACGACGTCGCGCACGTGCGCCTCGAGCACCGGCCACGGCGCGGTCAGCAGCGCCGGGTCGATGTTGCCCTGCAGCGGGGTGCGCCCGCCCAGGCGGCGGTTCGCCTCGTCCAGCGGGATGCGGTAGTCCACGCCGACGACGTCGGCGCCGGCGTCGCGCATCGCGACCAGGAGCTCTCCCGTCCCCGTGCCGAAGTGCACGCGGGGGACGTCGAGGTCCTCGATGCGGGCGAGCGCGCGGGCGCTGTACGGGGCGGCGTGCGCCTGGTAGTCGGCCAGGGAGAGCGAGCCCGCCCAGGAGTCGAAGAGCTGCGCGGCGCGGGCGCCGGCGAGCACCTGGGCCCGCAGGAACTCGCCCGTGACGTCCGCCGTCCAGTTCATCAGGCGTCGCCACGTCTCCGGGTCCGAGTGCATGAGGCCCCGCGCCGCCAGGTGGTCCCGCGAGGGACGGCCCTCGACGAGGTAGGCGGCCAGGGTGAACGGGGCGCCGGCGAAGCCGATCAGCGGCGTCGCGTCGCCCAGCTCGTCGAGGACGATCCGGATCGCCTCGGCGACGGGGGACGTGTCACCCGGGCGGTGGGCCACGAGGCGGTCCACGTCGCTGCGGGTGCGCACCGGCTCGGCCACCACGGGCCCGACACCGGGGACGATCTCCACGTCCACCCCGGCCAGGCGCAGCGGCACCACGATGTCCGAGAAGAGGATCGCCGCGTCCACGCCGTGGCGGCGCACCGGCTGCAGCGTGATCTCCGCCGCCAGCTCGGGGCGCAGGCACGAGTCGAGCATCCCGACCCCCTCGCGCAGCTTCCGGTACTCCGGCAGCGAGCGGCCGGCCTGTCGCATGAACCACACCGGGAGGGTGTCCGGGCGGTGTCCTCCAAATGCCTGGAGCAGCGCGGGTGCGGGAATTTCCACCGATACCTCTGAGGTCGTCGTCGAATTTGTCACGCTGGCCATTGTGCCTTCCCGGCCGGGGAATGGTTCACTATGGGTCCTGTGGTGCTTCTGATGCTCTCTGCCAACCACCACGACCTGGACCTCGCCGACATCGACCGCCTCAGCTCGGGCGCGCACGACCTCGGCCGTCAGGTCGTGGCGGAGGACCCTGCCGTCAACGGGGCCGTCGTGCTGGCCACCTGCAACCGCTTCGAGGTCTACGTCGACGCCGACGACTCTGCGGGGGAGGCCGCCGCCACGGCCGCCGCCTACCGCGCCGTCGCCCGCAGCGCCGGCGCCGACGTCGACGAGGTCGCCCGCCTCATGAGGCCGGCCAGCGGGGAGCAGGCCGTCTCCCACCTCTTCGAGGTGGCCGCCGGGCTGGACTCGATGGTGGTGGGTGAGCGTGAGATCACCGGGCAGGTCCGCCGGGCGCTCGCGGCGGCCCGCGCCGAGGGCACCACCTCCCCGCTGCTCGAGCAGACGCTCCAGCACGCCACCCGCACCTCGCGGCAGGTGGCCGTCGCCACCGACCTGGCCCGGGCCGGCCGCTCCGTCGTGTCCGTCGCCCTGGACCTCGCGGCCGCCCGCCTCGCCGCGACGGCGTGCGAACGAGGCGTCGCCGAGTGGCCCGCCGACCCGCACGAGAGCCCCGTCCCCCACGGCAGCTGGTCCGGGCACCGGACGCTGCTGGTGGGCACCGGCTCCTACGCCGGCGCGTCCCTGGCCGCCCTGCGCGAGCGCGGCGCCGACGACGTCGTCGTCTGGTCGGCCTCCGGCCGGGCGGAGGCCTTCGCCGCCTCCCACGACATCGCCGTCGCGGCCAGCGACCTGGCCGAGGCCCTGCGCGGCGCGGACCTGGTCGTCACCTGCCGCGGCACCGGGACCCCCGTGCTCGACGTCGCCACGGTCGCCGCAGCGGCGGACGGGCGTCCCGAGGGGGCCGGGCCGCTCGTCCTCGTCGACCTCGCGCTGCGCCGGGACGTCGAGCCCGCGGTCGCCGACCTGCCCGGGGTGCTGCTCGTCGACCTCGCCACGGTGCGTGAGCACGCGCCGGCCACCACGGCCGCCGAGGTGCTGCGCGCCCGGGAGATCGTGGCCGACGGGGTGCGGACGCTCGCGGAGTTGACGGCGGAGCGGCGGATGGACGCCGCCGTCGTCGCCCTCCGGACGAAGGTGGCCGACGCCGTCGCCGCCGAGCTCGACCGCCTGCCCGCGGACGGCGCCATCTCGGCCGAGCGTGCCGCCCAGGCGCTGCGCCGCCTGGCCGCCCGCCTCGTGCACGAGCCCACGGTGCTCGCCCGCTCCGCGGGGCGGGAGGGACGTACCGAGGAGCACCTGCGCGCCCTCGAGATCGCGCTCGGTGTCCGGGTGCCGAGCCCCGACGAGGCGAGCGACGCCCCCTCGGTGCCCACGGTGCCGGTGGCCGCCCCGCTCGTCGTCCCCGAGGACGCCGCGGCTCGCGCCGCGACCCCCGCCTCGCCCGCGGCGCCGGCCCCCGCCTCGCCCGCGGCGCCGGCCCCCGCCTCGACCCAGGCGCCCGCCCCGACCCCAGCCTCGACCCCGGCACCAGCCTCGACCCCCGCCTCGTCAGAGGCGCAGGTTCCTGCCCCGACCCCCGCCTCCGTGGAGGCGCCGCCCCCGGCCCCCGTGCCGCCCGAGACAGAACGAGCCCGATGACCACCAGCCTCACCCCGTACGACGCCGTCCTCCTGCTGTCCTTCGGCGGGCCCGAGAAGCCCGAGGACGTCGTGCCCTTCCTGCGCAACGTCACCGCCGGGCGCGGGATCCCCGACTCCCGCCTGGAGGAGGTCGGCGAGCACTACTACGCCTTCGGCGGCAGGAGCCCGATCAACGACCAGAACAAGGCCCTGCTCGCCGAGCTGCGCACCGAGCTCGCCGCCCGCGGGGTCGACGTCCCGGTGGTGTGGGGCAACCGCAACTGGGACCCCTACCTCACCGACGTCCTGCGCGACCTCCACGAGTCGGGCGCCCGCCGGGTGCTCACCCTGGTGACGAGCGCGTTCGCCTCGTACTCCGGGTGCCGGCAGTACCGCGAGAACCTGGCGGCGTCCATCCTCACGCTGGCCGAGGAGGGCCGCGAACTCGCGATCGACAAGGTCCGCGCCTACTTCAACGACCCCGGGTTCGTCGCGGCCAACGTCGACGCGGTCGTGGAGGCCTACGAGCGCCTCGGGGCCGCGCCGTCGCCGCAGGCGCCGCTCGTGTTCGTCACCCACTCCATCCCGACGACGATGGAGGTGGCCTCCGGCACGGAGTCGCGGGCCAGCTACTCGGCCCAGCACCTCGACGTCGCCGCCGCCGTGGTCGAGCGGGCGGCGGAGCGCCTCGGCCACAAGATCCCGTGGGAGCTCGCCTACTGCTCCCGCTCCGGCACGCCCTTCACCCCGTGGACCGAGCCGGACGTCAACCGGACCCTGGCGGCGCTGAAGGCCGACGGCGCCGAGCACGTCGTCCTCGCGCCGATCGGGTTCGTCTCCGACCACATGGAGGTCATCTACGACCTCGACACCGAGGCGCGCGAGACGGCCGACGAGCTCGGCCTGCGCATGGAGCGGGCGGCCACCGCGGGCACCGCGCCGGAGTTCGTCGCCGGTCTCGTCGACCTGCTGGTCGAGCGCGCGGCGTCCGAGCGCGGCGAGAACCCGGAGAAGGTCACCGTCGGCGCCCTCGGTCCCTGGCGCGACGTGTGCGCCCCCGGGTGCTGCCGTCTGCGCGCCGGCGTCGAGTCCACCGTCCCCGCCGCCTGCGGCGACCCCGCCGAGATGTCACTCACTCGCTGAGCCGTCAAGTTCTCGCCGAGAGGTCAAGTTCTCGGCGAGAGGTCAAGTTCTCGGTGAGACGTCAGCTCCTCCGGGACGTCACCCACCGTCGGCGGGCCGCCGACATCTCACCGCGAGACCCAAGCTCCGCGCCCCGCGGAACAGATGAAGGAGTGTCCATGAGTCAGCCCGTCCCGCGCATCGGCGAGGGTGCCGACGTCGAGAGCATCAACGCCTCGATCAACTACACGATGTGGTCCGTCTTCGCCACGGCCGCCCCGCTGCCCGGGGACGCCGACGTGCGGGCCTCCCTCGTGGCCGCCGCCCAGGAGGCCGTGGCCGGCACCGGCGTGGAGGTGCGCGGCTGGTACGACGTGGCTGGGCTGCGCGCGGACGCCGACCTCATGGTGTGGTGGCACGCCGCGACCATCGAGGAGGTGCAGGACGCCTACCACCGCCTCCTCGCCTCGGACCTCGGTGCCTTCCTCGAGCCGGTCTGGTCCGTCGTCGGGCTCCACCGCCAGGCGGAGTTCAACAAGCGGCACGTCCCGGCCTACCTGGCCGGCGAGCAGCCCGGCGACTACCTGTGCGTGTACCCGTTCGTGCGCTCCTACGAGTGGTACCTGCTGCCCGCCGAGGAGCGCAGCGCGATGCTCCGCGAGCACGGCATGGCCGCGGTGGACTACCCGGACGTGCGCGCGAACACCGTCTCCGCGTTCGCGCTCGGTGACTACGAGTGGATCCTCGCCTTCGAGGCGCCCGAGCTGCACCGCATCGTCGACGTCATGCGGGAGCTGCGCGCCGTCGGGGCCCGCCGCCACGTGCGCGAGGAGATCCCCTTCTTCACCGGCCCGCGCGTGGAGCTGGCCGAGTGGGCGGAGCGCCAGCCCCGCGCGTGACTACGCGTACCGCTCCGCCACGGAGACGGTGCGCGCACCGTACGGGCCGCCGAACAGGGCGGCGTGCACGATGAGGATGTGCAGCTGGTGCAGCCCGACGCGCTCTGGCCACCCGTCGGCGAGCGGTGAGACCTCGTCGTAGGCCGCCAGGACCCGGTCGAGGTACGGGGCCCCGAACACGGCCAGCTGCGCGAGGTCGGACTCGGCGTGCCCGCCCTGCGCCGCGGGGTCGATGAGCGTGGCACCGGTCCCGGGAGCCCAGAGCACGTTTCCGGACCAGAGGTCCCCGTGCAGTCGTGCCACGCCGTCCACCAGGGCCGGCTGCGGCGCGTCGTACGTCCCGGCCCCCACCCGCTCGGCGCAGCGCCGGACGGTGCGGGCGCCGTCGTCGTCGATCGAGCCGTTGGCGACGGCGTCCTCGAGGTAGGGCAGGATCCGGTCCGTGGCGTAGAACTCGCCCCACGTGCCGCCGTCCTCCGGCGGCGCGTCCCGGAGCGGCAGCGTCGCCCGGCCCATGAAGCCGTGCCCGCCGAACCCCGGCGGCGGGCAGCCGTGGTGCGGCGCGCCCGCCGCGTGCGTGCGGGCCAGCGCCCGGCCGAAGGCCTCCGCCGTCTGCTCGGTCGGGGCGCCGTGGCTGATGATCCGCGTCTCCAGGGCGTCCGGCCACACGGCGACCACCTCCGCGACCGCCACCCCGCCCGCTCTCGACGCCTCGGCCAGCCAGCGCAGCCCGGCCACCTCGTAGTGCAGCGTGCGCGGGTTGCCGTGGTCCGACTTCCGGTACGTCGACATGGCGCCATCCTGGCCGCCCCTCGGACTGCCCGCACAGCGATCAGGCCCGCCGCGTAGGGGCGGCTGTCGACACAGCTGCCGAGTGCGACGGGGGCCGTCCACAGGAGGGTGGGGTGCGTCGTCGTCCACAGTGGCGCGCCGGTGGACGACCGGCACCCGCGGGCCCTGCCTAGCGTGCTGACCGGGACGGACGGACGGGGCCGGGGCGGCGCGGCCGGTGCAGTCCGGGCGGCGGCTGCCACGAGGAGGGGGCACGGATGAGCGAGGCGCCGAGGTGCTACCCGGGCGACGGCGGGATCTCGGCCATGCGGGCCGACATCCAGGCGGCGCTCGGCCGGCTCGGGGAGGCCCAGGCGCAGCTGCGCGCGGCGTTCCCGGCCGACTGGACCGGCGCCGGGGCGAGCACCTTCACCGACGTGGTGCTGTCCGTCCTGCACCACTCCCAGTCCGTCGACCGGGCGCTGCGGGTGGCGGACCACGCCGCGGCGGTGGCCGACGCCGAGCTCGAGGCCCGCCTCGCGGGAGGGACGGTATGACCAGACTGCGCAGCGAGCCGGACGTCGGATGGACACCCGCCGGGCGCGAGCCGTGGGCCACGCGGGTCATGGTGACCGGCGGCAGGGCGGCCATGTCCGTCGACACGGCCGAGCTGGCCGCCCTGCGTGCGAGGCTGCTCGACGCCGCGGATCTCGTCGCGGACGCCGACCGGCGGGCGGGCGCCATCGAGGCGCACGTGCTGGACTACCTCACCCAGCTGGTCCCGTCGGTCCTGACGGTGCAGGAACGGCTACGCGAGGCGCGGTTCCTCGGTGACGGCCTGCAGGCGCTCGAGCGGCGCATCCGGGACCTCGCCGACGACCTCGAGCTCCAGCGGCTCTGGTACGAGGAGGCAGAACGGCGTGCGACGACCGCCTTCGGCCCGCCGCCGTTGCGCTACGCGGTCGCGCTCGCGCCGCCGAAGCTCATGCCGACGCGCGTGTGGCTGGCGCTCCGTGGGCTCGACGTCGCAAGGGTCGGCGGTCATCTGGTCTCGGCCCGCGCGAGCCTGCAGCAGTCGGCGGTGCCCGACGCGATCCTCGCCCAGCGCCACACCGCGGCCCTCGCCGAGCACCTGCAGTACATGAACCACGAGGTGGTCTTCGGCAAGGTCGTGCTCGACGGCGAGCTGGTGGACGTCAGCGACCTCACCCCGGTGCAGCGCTCGGCGGTGGGGATGCTGCCCTGGCTCACCAACCTCTCCGTGCTGCCGAACCGCGGACGCACCTACGACGGCGTCGCCGCGGGCGCGCTCGCCACCACGCTGGGCAGGCCCGTGCCGGTCCCGCGCACCGAGTCGGACGTGCTCGGACGCATCCCCGCGCTGGAGGAGGAGATCGCGCTCCGGGGCACGGGGGCGGTGGAGATCCTGCGCACCACCGCCCCGGACGGGAGCCGGCACTGGACCGTGGTCATCCCGGGCACGCAGGACCCGTGGGCCGGTGGCGAGAACCCGATGGACAACGAGACGAACCTGCGCGCGATGGCCGGCCTGCGCACCGACCTGGCGATCGGGGTCGCGGCGGCGATGCACCAGGCGGGCATCTCCCGCGGCGAGCCTGTCGCCCTGGTGGGCCACAGCCAGGGAGGGCTGGTCGCCACGCGCCTGGCCGCGGACCCTGTCCTACGGCGAGAGTTCCGGATCTCCACCGTGCTCACCGCCGGCAGCCCGGTCGCCACCGTGAAGGTGCCCGCCGGGGTGGAGGTGCTCAGCCTGGAGCACGTCCAGGACCCCGTCGTCGGGCTCGACGGCGCCCCCAACGAGCCCGCCCCCAACCACGTCACGGTCGCCGTCGGCGGGCCCGAGCCGCCCTCTCTCGGTGACGCGCACCGGCTGCCCGGCTACCGGGCCGCGGCTGACCTGCTGCCCGGCATCCAGGACCCGGCGGTGGAGCAGTGGCTCACGCGCAGCCGGGACGCCATGGGCGTGACGGAGGAGGGGGCGCGGACAGAGTCTCTCGTGTTCGAGATCCGGCGCCGATGACGCGGCGCCTCAGGGCCGCAGCACCTCGACGGCGACAGCGTGGGCCACCCCCACCGCACGCCCGGTCGTCCCGAGCATCTCGCCGAGCATCTCGGCGGGCACCGGGGCGGAGTCGCCAAGGCCGGCCAGGTACTCCGCGTGCGCCTCCAACGACGCCACGCCGGCCGCGAAGCCTTCGGTGACGTCCACCGCGTGCGCGGAGAGCGGCGAGCCGAACGCGAGCACCGTCTGCACACCGTTCCAGGGCTCGAGCCCCTCGCCGACGAGGTCGGGGAAGACCCACCGGTTGCCCGCGTCGCGCACCGCGTCCACCACCGCCCGGCCCACGGCGACGTGGTCGGCCTGGTTCAGCACGCCGCCCGGCCAGGTCTCACGGAACCCGCCGGTGACCACGGTGTCGGGCCGGAACCGGCGAACCTGTGCGGCGATGGCCCGCCGCAGCTGGAGCGAGTACTCGACCGTCCCGTCCGGGAAGCCGAGGAAGCACAGGTCGGTCACCCCGACGCGTGCGCACGCCTCCCGCTGCTCGCGCTCGCGCAACGGCTTGGCGCGCTCCGGTGCGAGCGAGTCGATCCCCGCCTCGCCGCTGGTCACCACCGCGTAGGCCACCTCCACGCCGCGCGCCGTCCAGCACGCCACCGCGGCGGCGCCGCCGTACTCCATGTCGTCGGGGTGGGCGACCACGGCGAGAACCCTCGCGAGGTCTGTGTCGTCGAACAGGCTGAGCGTCTCCATGGCCCCAGCGTGCCCGAGGGTCAACGCTGGTCGCCGGGGATGAGCAGCTGCAGCACCCAGGTGGCGACCGAGATGATCAGCCCGCCCACGAGGGCGTTCCAGAACCCGTCGACCTGCAGGCCGAAGTCGGTGAACGAGGTGATCCACCCGGTCAGCATCAGCATCAGGGCGTTCACGACCAGGAAGAACAGCCCGAGCGTGAGGATGTAGAAGGGCAGCGACAGCAGCGCCACCACCGGCCGGACGAACATGTTCACCACCGTGAACACCGCCGCCACCACGGCGAGCTCGAGCAGCGTCGACCCGGTGCTCGAGGTGGGGGCGAGCTCGATGCCGTCGAGCAGCCAGGCGCAGAACCAGATGGCGGCGGCGTTGACGAGAAGCTGCACGACGAACCTCATGGAGCCGATCCTGCCACCGGGCGTCCGGGAAGTGACGGACTTCGCCCGCGTACGATCGGCGCCCGTGTCCTCAGCCCTCGCCGGGCTCCTCACCGGCCTGTCGCTCATCGTCGCCATCGGCGCGCAGAACGCCTTCGTCCTGCGTCAGGGGCTCGCACGCCGCCACGTCGGCGTGGTCGTCGCGATCTGCGCCGTCTCCGACGCGCTGCTCATCCTGGCCGGGGTGGGCGGCGTGGGCGCCGTCGTGCGGGACCACCCCACCCTGCTGACCGTCCTGCGGTGGGTGGGCGCCGCGTACCTGCTGGGGTACGGCGTCCTCTCGCTGCTGCGGCTACGCAGGCCGCAGGGGCTGGACGCGGCGCAGACCCGCGCGGGCAGCCTGGGCTCCGCCGTCGTCACGACCCTCGCGCTGACCTACCTCAACCCGCACGTCTACCTCGACACCGTCCTCATGCTCGGCTCTATCGCCAACCAGCACGGCGACCCGGGCAGGTGGTGGTTCGCCGCCGGCGCCGCCACCGGGAGCGTCATCTGGTTCACCTCGCTCGGGTTCGGCGCCCGGGCTGCGTCGCACGTGCTCGCCCGGCCCGTGACCTGGCGGGTGCTGGACCTCGTGATCGGCGTCGTCATGATCGCCCTGGCCGTCCGCCTGCTCCTCGGGTAACCGGCCGCGCCCACGACCTCTCCGGGAGGACGTGACGGCTCACGGAGAACTTGACGTCTCACGGAGATTTTGACCGCTCACGGAGAACTTGACGTCTCGGGGAGGAGTTGACGACTCGGGGAGGAGTTGACGACTCGCCGGGGGTGGGCGGACGGGCGGGACAGGGCATCCTCGGCGGGGTGGACAATGACCCCATGGCGAACGCACGCACCTCCGTCATCCTGCGGCCCGACATCGACGCCCTTCCCGCCTACGTCCCCGGCGAGCGGGGCACGAGGGGGCGGCAGGTCTACAAGCTCTCCAGCAACGAGGTGCCGTTCCCGATCCTGCCGGCCGTCGCCGCCGCGCTGTCGGACGTCGGCCCCGACCTCAACCGGTACCCCGACATGCACGCCACGCAGCTGGTCGAGGCGCTGGCCGCGCACCACGGCACCAAGCCGGAGCGGATCACGGTCGGCAACGGCTCCGTCGCGGTGCTCGCCCACGTCCTGACCGCCGTCTGCGAGCCGGGCGACGAGGTCGTGATGGCCTGGCGCTCCTTCGAGGCCTACCCCATCGCCGTCCAGGTGGCTGGCGCCCGGGCGGTCCAGGTGCCTGTCGACGACGCCGGCCGGCACGACCTGGACGCCATGGCGGCCGCGATCACCGACCGCACCCGTGCGGTGCTGCTGTGCAGCCCGAACAACCCGACCGGACCGGCGCTGACCCAGTCCGAGGTGCGCCGCTTCCTCGGGACCGTCCCGCCGGGCGTGCTGGTGCTCCTCGACGAGGCCTACCTGGAGTTCGTCCGCCAGGACGACCCGACCGACGGCGTCGCGCTGGTCGACGAGCACAAGAACCTGGTGGTGCTGCGGACCTTCTCCAAGGCCTACGGGCTGGCCGGGCTCCGGGTCGGCTACGCCGTCGCCCGCCGCCGCCTCACCACCGGCTTCCGTGCGGCGGCCACCCCGTTCGGCGTCAACTCCATGGCGCTCGCGGGCGCCGTCGCGGCCCTGAACTGCCAGGACCAGGTCAGGGACCGGGTGGAGCAGGTCGTCGCCGAGCGCACCCGCGTGACCGCCGCCCTGGCTGAGCAGGGCTGGCAGATCCCCGACCCGCAGGGCAACTTCGTCTGGCTCGACCTCGGCCGGCGCGCCACCGCGTTCGCGGACGCGGCGCGGGCGCGCGGGGTGCTCGTGCGGGCCTTCGCCGGCGAGGGCGTGCGCGTCTCGATGGGGGAGCGGGAGGGCAACGACCTCTTCCTCGACATCGCGGCCGACTGGCTGCGCGACCGCGCGGGTCTGCCCGTCTCCTGACTGTGAGGATTCCTCTTGCAGCCTGTTGATGGTGGGCTGTGGGCGGTGATTGCGGACGTGACCCTTCGACTGACTGGCTTCGTGCCTTGCGCGCGACTTGTCCGTTCGTGGTCGCCGGCCCCGGCCCAGCCGGAGCAGCTGGCCTGATCAGGAGCTTGACCGTCGGCGTAGCCGCGCCGACGTGTCCCGTCACAGTCCTGCCGAAGCTCCGACCTGGACCGGAACCGTTTCGCGTCCGTCCAGGCAACAGGAGAACGCATGACCAGTGTGACCAGACTGTCCGAGGTTGTCGACGTCATCATCGGTGTCGACACCCATGTCCAGACCCACACCGCCGCGGCCGTCGAGGCCCGCACCGGGGCGCTGCTAGGCCAGATCACGGTGGAGACGACCCCGGCCGGGTACGAGGAGCTGACCGCCTTCGCCGATGAGCACGCCGCCCTGCGGGCCTGGGCGATCGAGGGCACCGGTGGCCACGGCGCGGGGCTGGCCCGTCACCTCGCCCATGACCAGGAGGTCGTGGTCGAGCTCGACCGGCCCGAGCGGGCCCGCCGTCGCAACGGGGCCAAGTCCGACCCGCTCGACGCCGAGCGTGCCGCCCGGGAGGCGATGGCCCGGACCCGGTTGGGCACCCCGCGTGCGGGCGGGGACCGCCAGGCCCTGTCCGTCCTGCTCGCCGCCCGCCGCTCCGCGGTCGAGGCAGCCACCCTCGCTCAGCGTCAGCTCTTCAGCCTGGTCATCGCCGCCCCTGAACCGATCCGGGCCCGGTTCCGCGGAAAGAAGATTCCCGCCATGGTCGCCACCGCCGCCGTGTTGCGGCTGGACCCGTCCTGGGACACCGAGACGACCACGACCGTGACCGTGCTGCGCTCTCTCGCCCGGCGTGCCCGTGACCTCGCCGCCGAGGCCGCGGAACACGAGAAGGCGATCCTGGCCATCGTGCGGGCCTGGCGCCCCGATCTCCTCGACCAGATCGGCGTCGGCCCCATCGTCGCCGCGACCGTGCTCTGCGCCTGGTCCCACCCCGGGCGGGTGCACTCCGAGGCCGCGTTCGCCATGCTCGCCGGCGTCGCCCCGATCCCCGCCAACAGTGGCCAGACCACCACCAGGTACCGCCTCAACCGCTACGGCGACCGCCAGCTCAACCGCGCCCTGCACACCGTCGCCCTGTCCCGGCAGCGCTACCACCAGCCCACCCGCGACTACACCGCCCGCCGCACCAGCGAGGGCAAGACTCCGCGAGAGATCAAACGCTGCCTCAAGCGCTACATCGCCCGAGACCTCTACCGACTCCTCGAGAACCCCTCACCCACCACTTGACGAACCATAGGAGCGTCGTCCTGACGCCGCCCAGGCGCCCCTACCCCGCCAGGAGCGTCACCGCCACGAGCACCGAGAACACGATCTCCCCGACGCCGAGCGCAAGCGGGCGCACCGGGCGGCCCCGTCGCGCGCCGACCAGCGGGACGGCCGCGGCCCGCACAGCCAGGGCCGCCCAGACGACGGCGTGCGCCGCGCCGACCGTGCCCACCACGGCGAGCGCCGCCGTCGCCACGGCCCCGGCGAGGTGGAACGCCACCGAGGCGAGGAGGTAGGTGCGGTTGCCGCGCTCACGGATGTTGGTCTTGACGTACAGGACGGTGCCGAGGAAGTACGCCGTCACCAGGCCGGTCACCAGCCAGGTCCGCGCCCAGCCGGTCAGCGCCCCGTCGGGAGAGGTCCCCGGCAGCCCGACGGCGGAGCCGGGGGCGCCCCACCAGCCGGCGGTCCCGGCGTCGTAGGCGACCGCGGTCATGAGGCCGGCCGCGGTGACGGTGACGGCGTCGTTGAGGAGCGAGCGGTCCTTGCGGCGGGCCGAGCACCACAGCGTCACGGCGACCAGCGGGGCGTAGGGCAGCGCCCACACCGCCAGCGACGGGGCGGTGACCAGCAGCGCGGCGGCGAGGGGGACGGTGGCGAGGGCGTAGGTCCGAGCAGCGGGCAGGTAGCGCGGCCTGCGGCGCGACCGCAGCCACAGCCCGACGGCGAAGAACGCCAGGTAGCCGACCCACCACAGCCCCAGCAGCGGGACGTGCGCCCACGCCGGGCCCGACAGTGCGATCCCGACGAGGGGCGGCACCGTGATCATGGCCCACGCGCCGTGCTGGTCGGGCACCCACCCGGGTGCGCGGCGGCGTCGTCCTGGACGCCTGGTGGCCGGCCGGCCCACGGTCGCTGAACTCACCCCTCCACGAGTACCAGCGCGACCGGTGCCCAGCTCCGCCGAAGGTCCCAGACAGCTGGGCCCGCGATCGGCCACCGGGCCCCGAGAGTCGTCGCACTCGGCGGGCCACCCGCAAGTGCTCCGCGCGCCCTCGCAATCAGGCACGAACGGCATGGGACAGCGGGAGACGCTGTGGAAACCTCCACCGGACGCAGCGGTGCCACCAGCCACGGCGGCCCATCTTTGGAGGAATCCACGAACCAGAGGTTACGGTGCCGTAGCCTACGCTGGCGTAGGTTACGGGCTGCCACCACCCACGGCGGTCCTGACGAACCCGCCGCGCTCGCACGCACCCAAGTGCCGAGCGCGGCGGGTGCACGTGAGGTACCGTGCGGCGCACGAGGCGCCGTTGCCGAGGAGGACACGCTTGACCGAGCCGCTCACCGTCCAGCCGGGGACTGCGTCAGATCCCACGACGATCGTCCAGCTCCTCGATGCCGAAGGGCACCGTCACCACCACCCCGAGTACGGCCCCTTCGCCGCCGATCTCGATGCCGACGCCCTGCGCGCGATGTATCGGGACATGGTTCTCACGCGCGCGTTCGACACCCAGGCCACCTCCCTGCAGCGGCAGGGTGAGCTCGGCCTGTGGGCGCCGTGCCTGGGTCAGGAGGGCGCCCAGATCGGGTCCGCCCACGCCCTGGCCCCGCGTGACTTCGTCTTCCCCTCCTACCGCGAGCACGGCGTCGCGCTCGTGCGGGGGGTCGACCTGCGCGACCTGCTCCCGCTCTTCCGCGGCACGCGCCACGGCGGCTGGGACCCGCGGGCGCACAACTTCCACCTGTACTCGATCGTCATCGGCTCCCACACGCTCCACGCCGTCGGGTACGCCATGGGGGTCCAGCGCGACGGCGACGTCGGGACCGGCGACCCGGAGCGCGACCGCGCCGTCGTCGCCTACTTCGGCGACGGCGCCACCTCCCAGGGCGACGTGAGCGAGGCCCTCGTCTTCGCGGCCTCCGCGAACGCGCCCGTCGTGTTCTTCGTCCAGAACAACCACTGGGCGATCTCGGTGCCCACCACCGTCCAGTCGCGCGTGCCGCTGGCCCAGCGCGGCCCCGGCTTCGGGGTGCCGTCGGTACGGGTGGACGGCAACGACCCGATCGCCTGCTACGCGGTGACGCGCGCGGCGCTCGAGCGGGCCCGCTCCGGCGCCGGCCCCTCCTTCGTCGAGGCCGTGACCTACAGGATGGGGGCGCACACCACCTCCGACGACCCGACGCGCTACCGCGACCGCGCCGAGGAGGACCTGTGGCGCGCCAAGGACCCGATCGCGCGCCTCAAGGCCCACCTGCTGGCCGAGTCGCTCGCCGACGAGGCGTTCCTCGCCGGCGTCGACGAGGAGGCCGACGAGCTCGCCGCCGCCGTCCGGGACCACTGCCGCACCCTCGAGGCCGGACCGCCCGAGCAGCTCTTCGACCACGTCTACACCGCGCCCCACCCGCTGGTGGCGGAGGAACGCGCGCAGATGACCGAGTTCGAGGCCGGCTTCGCCGACGAGGAGGGGGCCCGATGACCGCCACGGCTCTCGCCCGCGCCATCAACGCCGGGCTGCGCGCCGCCATGGAGCGCGACGACAAGGTCATCCTCATGGGCGAGGACATCGGACCGCTCGGTGGCGTGTTCCGCGTGACCGACGGCCTGCACAAGGACTTCGGGCCCGACCGCGTGGTCGACACCCCGCTGGCCGAGTCCGGCATCGTCGGCACGGCCATCGGCCTCGCCATGGCCGGGTACCGGCCCGTGTGCGAGATCCAGTTCGACGGCTTCATCTTCCCGGCCTTCGACCAGATCACCACCCAGCTCGCCAAGCTCACCTACCGCTCGCTCGGTGACCTGCAGATGCCGGTCGTCATCCGGGTGCCCTTCGGCGGCGGCATCGGCGCGATCGAGCACCACAGCGAGTCCCCGGAGGCGCTGTTCGCGCACACGCCCGGGCTGCGCATCGTCGCCCCGGCCACCGCCGCGGACGGCTTCACGATGATCCAGCAGGCCATCGCCTCGCCGGACCCCGTGCTGTTCCTCGAGCCGAAGTCCCGCTACTGGGACAAGGCCGACGTCGACCTCCAGGCGGAGGTGGACCTCTCCGAGACCGGCGTGACCACCGGCCTGCACGCGGCCCGCGTGGTGCGCCCCGGGTCGCACGCGACCGTCGTCGGGTACGGCCCTACCGTCAAGACGCTGCTCGCGGCCGCGGAGGTCGCCGCCGGGGAGGGGACGGAGCTGGAGGTCATCGACCTGCGGTCCGTCTCGCCGATCGACTTCGACGCGATCACCGCCTCGGTGCAGCGCACCGGCCGGCTCGTCGTCGCGCACGAGGCGCCGACGTTCTTCGGCCCGGGCGCCGAGATCGCGGCGCGCGTCACCGAGCGGTGCTTCTACCACCTCGAGGCCCCGGTGCTGCGGGTCGGCGGCTACCACACGCCGTACCCCACCGCGAAGCACGAGGAGTCCTACCTGCCCAACCTCGACAGGGTCCTCGACGCCGTCGACCGCGTCCTCGCCTACTGACGTCGCAGCCCACCCGAACCTGACAGCGGCCGCGCCGGCGGCCGGACCGTACCTGAAGGAGCCGTACCCGTGCCGAGCTACCAGCAGTTCCGACTCCCGGACGTCGGCGAGGGCCTGACCGAGGCCGACATCGTCACCTGGTCCGTGGCCGAGGGCGACACGGTGGCCGTCAACCAGCAGCTCTGCGAGATCGAGACGGCCAAGTCCGTCGTCGAGCTGCCGAGCCCCTACGCCGGCCAGGTCCACCAGCTGCTGGTGCCCGAGGGCACCACGGTGGAGGTCGGGGCCCCGATCGTCGTCATCGACGTCGACCCCGGCGGTCCCGCGCCCGACGGCGGAGCCGCCCCCGCGAGCGCCGAGCCGTCGGCCGCCGCAGGGTCGGACGACGGCGGTACCGGCGACGGCGGTGCGGGCGAGGGCGCGGACAGCTCCGGCAGCGTCCTGGTCGGCTATGGCACCCGGCCAGCGTCCGTCGGCCGTCGTCCGCGCAGGTCCGCCGTGAGCCACGACGGCGCACCCGCCGCCCCGGCGCGCGACAGCCGTCCGCAGGGTTCCGCACCCGCCGTGCCCGCGAGCGCGTCGTCCGACAAGGCGCCGGCGGTGACCTCTCCCCGCACCGTCCCCGCCGCGTCCACGCCCGGCACCGTCCCGGCCGCGTCCACGCCGCGCTCGCCGTCGCCGGCCGGCTCGGCCTCCGCGCCGCGCTCGCCGTCGCCGGCCGGCTCGGCCTCCGCGCCGAGCCCCGCCGGCCCGGGCGCCGTACGGGTCCTGGCGAAGCCCCCGGTCCGCAAGCTGGCGAAGGACCTCGGGGTCGACCTCACCACGGTCGGCGGCAGCGGGCCCGGCGGGATCATCACCCGCGAGGACGTGATGGCCCAGCAGGCCCGGACCGAGGCGCAGCCGCTGGCCACCTACCCCGGCGACGAGGAGCCCTGGCTCGAGGGCGGGACCGTCTCGGCCGACGGCCGCCAGACCCGGGTGCCGGCCCGCTCGGTACGGAAGCGGACCGCGGAGGCGATGGTCGCCTCGGCGTTCACCGCGCCGCACGTGACGGTCTTCCACACGGTCGACGTCACCCGCACGATGAAGCTCGTCGAGCGGCTCAAGCAGGGCAAGGAGTTCGCGGACGTCCACGTGACGCCGCTGCTCATCGTCATGAAGGCGTTCATCCACGCGGTGCGCCGCCACCCCGAGGTCAACGCCTCCTGGGACAACGCCACCAACGAGATCGTCTACAAGCACTACATGAACCTCGGCATCGCGGCCGCGACGCCCCGGGGGCTGGTGGTGCCGAACATCAAGAACGCCAACCGCATGAAGCTCCACGAGCTCGCGGTGGCGCTCGGCGAGCTGACCGCCAAGGCCCGGGCCGGCAAGACCTCGCCCCAGGACATGTCGGACGGGACGATCTCGATCACCAACGTCGGGGTCTTCGGGATCGACACCGGCACCCCGATCCTCAACCCGGGTGAGTCCGTGATCCTCGCGTTCGGGGCGATCCGCCGCCAGCCGTGGGTGCACAAGGGCCAGGTGAAGCCGCGCTGGGTCACCCAGCTGGCGCTGTCCATGGACCACCGGCTGGTCGACGGCGGCCTGGGCGCCAGGGTGCTCGCCGACGTCGCGAAGGTGCTGGAGGACCCGTCCCAGGCGCTCGTCTGGAGCTGAGCACCGCACCGGTACGCCGCGCCACACCCGCGCTCGCGCTCGCCGAGCCACACCCCGCGCCGCGCTGGCCGAGCCAACCCGCACGTCGAGAACGCCCTAAGTGCTCGTTCCCACGCGGAAACGAGCACTTAGGGCGTTGTCGGGCGCCGGGCGCCGGGCGCCTGGCTGCCGAGCGGCAGAGCCACGGCGGGGCAAGCGAGCGACGGCGCCTCAGCGGCCGATCTGCCGGACCGCCGCCGTGAAGACCGGCGGCAGCGCCCGGGCGGCCGGCACGAGCGCCCGGCGCAGGGGCGGGACCGACGCGGCCACCACCAGCACCTCGGTGAGCAGCCGGTAGCGCCGCACGATCCGGCGCCACCGCGCCTCGTAGTCCTCCGGCCGACCGGCGACGATCGCCGCGACAGCCGCCTCCGC
The DNA here is from genome assembly GCF_002563695.1 of Georgenia soli. NCBI lineage: Bacteria > Bacillati > Actinomycetota > Actinomycetes > Allobogoriellales > Allobogoriellaceae > Georgenia > Georgenia soli. Next base: position 2,487,209 of record NZ_PDJI01000004.1, read on the forward strand.
CTGGGCCAGCGCCAGCGAGACGCCCTCGCCCGTCAGGGCGTCGACGTAGCCCCCGGCGTCCCCGACGAGCAGCACCCGCCCGGCCACCCGGCGACGGGACCGCTGCCGCAGCGGTCCCGCCCCGCGCACGGTCGTGGTGGCCTCCGCGCCGCCGAGCCGGTCGAGCAGCACCGGGAACGCGGCGAGCTGGTCCGCGTACGGGCGCCGGTCCGAGGTCAGCAGCGCCACCCCCACCTCGTCCGGCCCCACGGGCGTCACGTACGCCTCGGCGCGGTCGGCCCAGTGGACCTCCACCAGGTCCGTCCACGGCGCGACCCGGACGTGCCGGCGCAGCCCGAACCGGCGTGGGCCGCGCGCGGGGGCCGCCAGCCCCAGCCGGTGGCGCAGGGGGGAGAGCAGCCCGTCGGCCACCACCAGGTGCCCGGCCGGGGTGCCGTCGACCTCGACGCCGTCGCGATGCTGGACGATCTCGCCGACCCTGCCCCGCTCCACCGGCACCCCGGCGGCGTCGACGGCCTCGCGCAGCGCGGCGTGCAGCACGGTGCGGCGGACCCCGCGGCCCGGGCCGGCGGGGAAGCAGGCCTCGGCGGCTGCGCCGTCGGAGAGGTACCGGATCCCGTGGAGCGGCTGGCCGGCCGGGTCCACCCCCAGACCCGCCAGGCGGGCGACGGCGGCCGGCATGAGCCCCTCGCCGCAGGCCTTGTCGATCGGGGCGGGGCGCGGCTCCCGGACGACGACGGAGAGCCCCGCACGGGCGCCGTGCAGCGCGGTGGCCAGCCCGGCGGGACCGCCCCCGGCCACGATCAGGTCGATCACGGCGCGTAGGCCGCGGCGAGCGCGCGGTTCTCGGTGCGGATGCGCACCCTCAGCAGGACCGCGTTCGCCACCGTGAACACGGACGCGGTGATCCAGGCGCTGTGGACGAGGGGGAGCGCGAACCCCTCCACGACGACGGCCACGTAGTTCGGGTGCCGGAACCACCGGTACGGGCCGCCCTCCACCAGGGGCAGGCCCGGCACGACGATGACCCGGGTGTTCCAGCGTGGTCCCAGCGTCCGGATGCACCACCACCGCAGCGCCTGGGAGCCCACCGCGAGGGCGAGCATCAGCCAGCCGAGGGCCGGGACGAACACCCGCCCCAGGAGCCAGACCTCCGCGAGGGCGCCGACCAGCAGGCCGGTGTGCAGCACTACCATCACCGGGTAGTGGCCGGCGCCCGACTCCACCCCGCCGCGGGCGAAGCTCCAGGCCGCGTTGCGGCGCGCCACCACCAGCTCCGCCAGCCGCTCGAGCCCGACCGCCAGCACGAACGCCGTGAACAGCATCTCCGACGTCATCTCAGGCCCTCAGCAGCACGAGCTCGAGGCTGAAGCCAGGCCCCATCGCCATCATGACGCCGTACGAACCGGGCTCGGGCGGCCGCCGGTCGAGCGTGTCGCGCAGGATGTGCAGCACCGACGCCGAGGAGAGGTTCCCGACCGTGCGCAGCGACTCCGTGGTCAGGGCGAGGTCGTCCGCGTCGACGCCGAGCGCCTCGACCATCGAGTCGATCACCTTCGGCCCGCCCGGGTGGCACACCCACCACCCGACGTCCTCGATCCGCAGGTCGTGCTCGGCGAGGAACGCGGCGACGTCGCGGCCCACGTGGCTGCGCACGAGCTCGGGCACCTCCACGCCCAGCACGATGCGCAGGCCGGTGGAGCGCACGTCCCAGCCCATGGTCCCCTCGGTGCCGGGGTAGGTGCGGCTGCGGCTGGCGATCACCGCGGGAGTTCCGGCGGTGCCGGCCGCAGGGTGCTCCGGACCGACGGCGACGACGGCGGCCACGCCGTCGCCGAAGAGCCCCGAGGCCACCAGGTTCGCCGTCGAGACGTCGTCGCGCTGGACGGTCAGGGAGCACAGCTCCGCCGAGACGAGCACGGCGACGCCGTCGGGCCGCCCGGCGAGGAGGTCGTGCACGCGGGCGGTGCCGGCGGCGCCGGCCATGCAACCCAGCCCCATCAGCGGCACGCGCACCACGTCCTCACGCATGCCCAGCCGGGCGGCGATGCGTGACTCCACGGACGGCACCGCCAGCCCGGTGACGGTGGTCGAGACGAAGACGTCGACCTCCTGCGGCACGAGCCCCGCCCGCTCCAGCGCGCCGGCCACGGCGACGGTGCCGAGCTCGACCGCGGCGGAGAGGAACTCGTCGTTGGCGGCGCCGAAGTCGTCCAGGGTGCCGTAGCGGGAGAGCGGCAGGGCCAGGTGGCGGCTGTCGACGCCGGCGCTGCCGTGGACCTTGCGCAGCAGCACCTCGGTGCGCCGGTCGGCGCGCATCACCCTGGCGAGCACGTCGGTGATCTCGCGCTGGTCGTACCGGTGTTCGGGGAGGACGGCCTCCACCCCGACGAGGTGCGTCATTCGGTGAGCGTACGTTCTGCACGCGCCGAGGGCAGCCGATCGCAGTCCCGGCCGTGCTCCTGCCCGTGCCTTGAGGCGGTGTCTGCTGGTGCCTGCCACCTTGCCGCGGTGATCCGCCCCTCCATGCCGGCGTCTCCGCGCCTACGCTGCTCGCGTGCCGTCCCGTACGCGCGTGCCAGCCCTCGCCGGGGCGCTCGCGCGCGCGTGCCACCCGGCCCCCACGGTCGCCGTCACGGTGCTGGCCGGGCTCGCCGCCGTCGTCGCCGGGCACACGGCGGCCGGGGTCGCGCTGGTGACTCTCGCGGTGCTGGCCGGGCAGCTGACCATCGGCTGGTCCAACGACCTGCTCGACGCCGAGCGGGACCGCGCCGTCGGCCGGGGCGACAAGCCCGTCGCGACCGGCGAGCTGCCCGTGCCCGTGCTGCGCGGCGCCCTGGCCGGGGCGGTCGTGGTGTGCCTCGGCGCCTCGACGCTGCTCGGGATGGCCGCCGGGCTGACGCACGTCGTGCTGCTCGTCGGCTCCGGCCTGGCGTACAACCTGGTGCTCAAGCGCACGCTGCTGTCCTGGCTGCCCTACGTGGTCGCGTTCGGGTCGCTGCCGGCGGTGGTGTGGCTGGCGCTCGACCCGCCCCAGCTGCCGCCGGTGTGGACCATGGCGGTCGGGAGTCTCCTGGGGTTCGGCGCGCACCTGGTGAACGTCATCCCGGACCTCGCGGACGACGCCGCCACCGGCGTCCGCGGGCTCCCTCACCGTCTCGGTGCCCGGGCCACGGGCGTCCTGGCCGTCCTGGTGCTGACCACAGGGTCCGCCGTCGCGGTGCTCGGCCCGGACGGTCCCGCACCGGGATGGGCGTGGGCGCTCCTCGTGGGTGCGGGGGTGCTCGCGGTCGGGGCGCTGCTGCGGGGAGGGCGCGCCCCGTTCCGGTCCGCGCTCGTCATCGCGGTGGTCAACGTCGTGATGCTGCTGGTCAGGGCGTAGGTCCCCACGGGCGCCGGCGCCCGAAGCTGCGCGGTTGGCACGTTGTTGCCATGGCATCCACTGCCCTGCTCCGGAGGTCGTCCGTCGGGAACACCCCGGGCTACCGTCGGAGTGTGCCCGGGGTGGGTGCGTTGGGAACCGGGAAAAATCCGGGGGGTGTCATGTCCGAGGCTTCGATGCTGCTGCCGTTCGAACTGCGAACGGCTGCTCACGCGATGGCCGCCGTGCGTCCGGCACGGGAGGCGCTGGGGGGCGCCGTACCTGCCGGAGTGCTGGTGGACATGGCGGCCCGTGGGGCGGTCGACCTGTCAGCTCTCGAGTCCGCGGACTATTCCCGCCTCCTCGAAGAGGTGGGGCAGGCTATCCTCGCGACGGCGACGCCGGAGCGGACGGACCGTCTCTTCCCTGACAACGTAGCCCTCATGGCCGGCGGCGCTGGGGGTGCCGCCGGCCAGGTGAGCTTCGGGCACGGCGCGACCGGGGTCCTCTGGGCCCTCGCCGAAGCGGGCGTGGAGGTGCCGGACGAGCTCGTGGACTGGCTCGTACGCGCGGTCGAGAACTCGGACGGTCTTGGTCCAGGACTGTTCGACGGAGCCAGCGGCATCGCCCTGGCGCTCGACCGGCTCGGACGCGCGGAAGCGGCTGCTCGCCTGTGGGGGCAGGTCGAGCAGGTACCGCTGGTGGAGCTCGGCACCGGGCTGGCCGACGGCCTGCCCGGTGTCGGGCTCGCCCTCCTCGAGAGGGCGCCCGTGCGCGACGTCGACGCGCTCCTGGCGCGTGCGACGGCGATCGGCGCGGAGCTGCTCGACCGCCTCGCGGTGGAAGACCCGTGGCCGGGGGGACCGGGCCTTCTCCACGGCGGATCCGGTACCGCGCTGTTCCTCCTGCACCTGTACGGGCTGACGGAGGACGAGGAGCTGCTCGTCGGCGTGGAGCGGGCGTTGCAGCGTGATCTCGCCGGGCTCGGGCTCGGTCCCGACGGTCGGCGCTGGAACACGACCGAGAACTCGTCCGTGTGGACCGGGACGGACGGCATCGTCATGGTGCTGCACGAGGCGGTCAAGCACCTCGACGTGCCGTGGCTCCAGGAGACGCACCGGTCGGCCGCCGTGGCCACCGGTCGCCGCCTCGAGCACCTGCCCGCCCTCTTCCGTGCGCGGGCCGGCGCCCTGATGGCTTACCAGACGATGCACTCCGAGTCCTGGACGCCGTCCCACGAGCGGATCGCGCTCGTGCGGCTGCACCTCGGACGCCTCGACCTCTGCGGCGGTCGCCGTCACCTCCACCTCACCGGTGAAGAGGTCGACGAGCGCGAGACCGGCGCGGCCGGTCACCTTCTGGCGCTTGCCGGCCTGCTCGGCTCAGGGGACCGGCGGGTGCCGTTCTTCTGGTGAGTTCGGAGTTGTTGCGACTCGGGGTCGTCCGGCTGAGGCCGGCGGCCCCGATCTCGTTGTTGGGCCGGTCCTCCTCCAGGCAGGCGTGCGGGCAGCCGGACGCCTTACGCGGAACTAGCTGACTGGGCGCTCGGGCGCTCTGCTCAGAGCCAGCCGCGCTCGACGGCCCGGGCGCCGAGCTCGAACCGGCTCGTCGCGTCGACCCGGTTGCTCAGCACGTTGATCATGCGGCGGACCGTGCGGATCGAGATACCGAGGGAGCGCGCGATGGCCTCGTCCTTGAGTCCCCGGGAGAGCAGCTGCAGGAGCTCCCGCTCCTCCGGACGGAGCTCATTCTCGCTGGCCGGCGGCGACGGAAGGTCGTCCCCCGCCTCCCACAGCAGGTCGAACAGGGCCTGTAGCGCAGTGATCGCTCCAGGGGTGTTGAGCACGATGGCGCCGCGGGAGAAGTCATGCGGGTCCGACGTGACGACGGCCACCTTCTCGTCGTAGATCAGCACCCGTACCGGCAGAGCGATGGCGGTCCGGGCCTGTCCGCCATGCTCACGGAACCATCCTGCGTATTCCACCACGGCGTCGTCATGGCGTGCGGAGGCTGGGTAGAGCGTCCTGATTCTGACGCCACGGGCCAGTGCGGGCTCCTCATCTGCGCGAGCTTGGCCGAGGACGTGCGGAAGCGGGGCCTTAGTCACGATGGAGTCCACCGACGACTCGACGTTCTGTCCGAGTTCCAGGATCCGGGCGAAGATCTGGTCTGTTCCCACGAGCCGTTCGAACTCACCGTGACGAGCGTTCTGGATGGTGCGGTGATACTCGTCCACGAGAGCCGCAGCACCGGAGCGCATCGTACTGAGCTCTTCCTGTGCTCGATGGAGTTCCTTCTCGTGCTGCCCCACGAGGCGCTCAAAGGCGACCTGCGGGGACTCGATCCGGCGGTTTGTCGGGTCTGAGTGCGAGCGCCGGACGAAGCCCTTGTCCTCCAGAGACGCCAGGAGGGAGGTGACCTCGTCGTCATCGCGCTCAAGGTGGCGCGCTAGGTCTCCTTGGGAGATGTCCGGGTGCGCCAGGAGCAGGCGGTACGCCTCGATGGCGTCCGCGCTCAGTCCCAGCGGCTCGAACATGCGTCTCCTCGTCTCTCGGACCTGCACCGATGGTAATCGTCGGGCAGATGCGGGCCGAATCGCCACGGCGGGGATGAGTCGACCGGTCTCACGCCGTCCCTCGCAACTGATTTCCGGTCGCGCGGGACTTCCTGCCATGGCAGGAACTCCACCTTGTAATCCTGATAATTGCGGGCAGCGAGCGGCGATTATCGATGCAGATGGCCGAACGGGCATCGGAGTGACTGAGGAGGTCGTGACCATGGTTCGGAAGATTGTGGCGAGTGCGGTGCTCGCGGTGGGACTGACCGTGACGGCTGCCGCTGTGCCTGCGACCGCGGCGCCCGCCAAGGGTGGCGACGGTGGGGGAGTTTCCACGGCGTGCGCGTTCTGCTGGCCGGAGAAGCGGATCAACTGACTCCGCCAGAACACGGGCGGGAGTGCTGACCGCGCTCCCGCCCGTACTTGCATGCCAGCATCACCCGAGTAGTTCCGGCAGCTCGCGCGACTCCTCGCCCAGCACGTGCTCGGCCAGGAACGCCAGCACCACCTGGTACCAGATCTTCGCGTGCTGCGGCGTGAGCACCCAGTGGTTCTCGTCCGGGAAGTACAGGAACCGGTGCGCCGTCGACCCGTCCTCGGCCTGTGGCAGCCCTGAGGCCGAGAGCAGCTCGAACCACAGCCGCAGCCCTTCCCCGACCGGGACGCGGTAGTCCTTGTCGCCGTGGATCACCAGCATCGGCGTGCGGATGTCCGCCACGGACCGGTGCGGTGAGTTCACCTCCTGCATCTCCGGGCTCATCTCCCGGGACCAGTAGTACGAGACGTCCGTGGTGGGCCCGAAGCTGTCCAGAGCCCACAGGCTCGCGTGCGTGACGATCGCGCGGAAGCGGTCGGTGTGGCCGGCCACCCAGTTCGCCATGTACCCGCCGAACGATCCGCCCATCGCGGCGGTGCGGGACTCGTCCACCTCCGGCAGGGCGACGGCGGCGTCCGTGGCGGCCATCAGGTCGGTGAACGGCTCGAAGCCCCACCGGCCCCAGCCGCGCTGGATCATGTCCTGGCCGTAGCCGGTCGACAGGGCGGGGTCGGGCAGCAGGACCGCATAGCCCTCCGCCACCATCAGCCATGGGTTCCAGCGCCAGCTCCAGGCGTTCCACGAGCCGAGCGGCCCGCCGTGGATCCACAGCAGCAGCGGCGCCGGCGTCTCGGCCGACGCACCGTCCGGCAGGGCGAGCCACGAGCGCACGCGGACGCCGTCCGCCGTCGTGGTCTCCACCTCCCGCAGGGTGCCCGGCAGCTCGGGCCGGGCCACCGGGCCCCGCAGCACGGTCACCTCGGCCGTGCCCTCGGCGAGGGAGCTCAGGTCGATCCGGACCACCTCTGCGGGGTGCGCGTAGGAGGAGCGCAGGGCGTACGCGGCCGTGCCGTCCGGGGCGACGACCAGGTCGGAGAAGGCGCCGTCCTGCGTCAGGCGGGTGACAGCCCCGGTCGCGACGTCGACGTGGAAGACGGGTGCGCGGCCGTCGTCGTCGGCGGTCATCAGCAGGCCGCTGCCGTCGGGCAGCCACCGCACGGGCCCGGGCCAGCGGTCCCAGTCCTCGCCGAGGCGGCGGCTCTCGCCCGAGGCGAGGTCGAGCAGCCGCAGGGTCGGCACGGGAGCCCGCTCGGCGGTCGACCGCACCTCGTGCACGTAGACCAGCGACCGGCCGTCCGGCGAGATCCGCGGGGAGGAGTACTCGACGTCCTCGTCCGCGGCCAGCAGGGTGGTGCGCTCGCCCGTCCCGACGTCCACCCGCACGAGGTCCACCCGCTGCGAGCCGCGCCCCTCCGGCACCACCCACTCCGTGACGAGGAAGGAGCCGTCGGCGGCGACGTCGTGGCTGGTCTCGACCAGGTGCGTGCGGGCGTCGGGGGTGAGGTCGTGCAGCTCCAGCGGCTCGTCGGCGGCCGCGGCCACGTCCGTCGGCACGACAGCGCCGCCCTCGCCGAGCCGGAGGGTGTAGAGCTTCGGGGCTGCCGGTCCGAGATCGTGGTCCCAGTACCGCACGGGGTAGCCCGCGTGGAGGATCGCCGAGACCTTCTTGTCCTTGCGCTCCTTCCGCAGCCGCGACTCCTCCCCGAGGTCGTACGCCCGCGGCAGCGCGGACCCCTGGACGACGACGGTGGCGCCCGTCTCGGCGGGCCGCACGCCCTCCACCCCGCCCGGGTGACGGGCCAGCACGTGCGCCTCTCCGCCGCCGGCGGGCAGCGTCCACAGCGCGGGGACGTCGTCGTCCGCGTCGTTCCCGGCGTCCGGGCGGGCGGCGACGAAGAGGAGTTCACCGGCGGGGGTGAAGCGCGCCTGCGACTCGCCCTTCGCCCCGCGGGTCAGCCGCCGGGCGGGCCGCTCGCCGGCGGGGTCGACCTCCCACAGGGCGGTGACGTACCGGGTGTCGTCCTCGTCCAGCGTGCTGACGCCCGTGACCAGGCGGGTCCCGTCCGGGGAGAGGGTGAGCGATGCCAGCCGCGGGAGCGCGACGTAGGCGTCGAGGTCATGGAACGGCGTGCGGGTAGGTGTGGTCTCGGTCACCCCGACATCCCACCACGGACGGTCCCGGTCCGGTGGAAGCCCGGGCCGGGCCGCGCCGAGAATCCCCGGGTCCACGGGTGTCCCGCGCCGCGGAGCTGCCCTCGGCCCGCGCCCGGGAGGAGCGGGTGCCAGGATGGTCGGCGTGCCAGCTGCCAGCCGCCCGCGGTCCGCGCCGTGGGTGCTGCGCACCCTCGGCGTCCTCCTGCTCCTCGTCGTCATCGCCGCGGGACTTCTCGTCGGGTCCCGGCCGCTGCCCGGCGGCCCGTCGCCCTCCCCGACGGCGGAGCCGGCCCCGACCGGTCCGTCGCCGTCGCCCTCCCCGACGGCCAGCCCCACCCACGCACTGCCGCTGGCGGGTCTGCACGTGGTCCTCGACCCCGGCCACAACGGCGGGAACGCGGCGGCGCCGGCGGAGGTCAACGCCGCCGTCGGCGACGGGCGCGGCGGGACCAAGGCCTGCAACACGGTGGGCACGTCCACGCTCAGCGGGTACACGGAGCACGCGTTCACGTGGGACGTCGCCGTTCGCACGCAGGAGCTGCTCGAGGCGGACGGGGCGCAGGTCACGCTCACCCGGCAGGACGACGACAGTGTCGGGCCCTGCGTCGACGTGCGCGGCGGCACGGTCGGTGACGTGGACGCCGACGTCCTGGTCTCCATCCACGCCAACGGCTCGGAGAACCCGGACGCTCGGGGCTACTTCGCGATCGTGTCGGAGCCGCCCCTCAACGACGCGCAGGGCGAGCCGTCGCGCGAGCTGGCCGCGGGACTGCTCACCGCGCTCGAGGAGGCGGGGTTCACACCGTCGGGCTCCTACGCCGGGGCGCTGAGCGAGCGCGCGGACCTCGGCACGCTGAACTGGGCCGAGCGGCCGGCTGTGCTGCTGGAGCTCGCGGAGATGCGCAACGCCGAGGATGCCGCGCTCACCGAGAGCCCGGAGGGGCGGCAGCGCTACGCGGAGGCGGTAGCCGCCGGCCTGCGTGCGTGGGCGGCGGCCCGGGAGTAGGCCGGCGGGGACGGCGCGGGACCGGTCAGAACGTCTGGTAGCCCGCGCGGGCGACGGAGAACCCGCGGCCGGTCAGCGTGTTCCAGCACGTCATGCCGCTCTCCTCGCTCGTGCAGGCGAAGAAGCCCGACGTCGCGGACTGGCCGTAGTCCAGGACACCGTCGGCGCCGCCGACGGGCTGGGAGCAGTCGGGTCCGGCGCCGGCGTCCCGGCTCACCGCCATCGTCGTCGGCCCGGAGCAGTCCTCCGGCTGCGGGAAGTCGTGCTCGCCGATGGTGCACCGAGCCGAGTCGCCGAGCTCGCAGGCGATGTTCTGCGACGGCGAGGCGAAGCTGGACGTCTCCTGCGCCCCGGGCGGGGCGGCCCGGACGAGCTCGACCCAGCCGGTGCCCGCGTCGGTCACCGTGGTGCGCAGCGCCTCGGGGGCCGCGTCGTCGCCGGTGATGGCGGAGGCGACCGAGACCGCGTAGACGCTGTCGCACGACGCCTGCAGCTGCTGCAGGGTGGTGATGACGAGCTCGCCGGAAGCCGGATCGGCCCAGGCCCCGTCCGGGGCGGCCGTCTGCGCGAACTCGCCGAAGGTACCGGCGTCGGTGGCCGGGTCGGCGCAGGAGGTGGCCTCCGGCAGCCCGACGAGCGCGGCCCTGGCCGCCTCGCCGTTGTCCGCGGGACTGCTCTCGGCGGTCGCGGAGGCGCTGCTCTGCGCCTGTGCGGACGTGGCGCCCGGCCGTGGCGGCGCCTCGTCCTCCCCGCCGGAGAGCTGGAAGATCACGATCAGCACCAGGATCAGCGCGACCGCGGCGAGGATCGCGAGCGGCAGCCAGGACGGCCACTTCCGCCGCTCGCCGGGCGGCGCCGCCGCGACCGGGCGGCCGTGCGCGGGGGTGGTCGGGTGGTGGCCGCGGTCGCCGACCTTGCGGCGCGGTCCGTGCTGGTCGTGCGCGGTGGCCGGCTCGAGGACGTGCGCCGTGAAGTCGTCAGCAGGCTGCGACGCGGACTGCGCCGGGGTGCCCCGCGTCGGTGTCCAGGTGGGGACGACGGGAGGCATCGCGGTGGTCGGGGCGTCGGGCTGTGCGGCGGTCGGCGGTTCGACCCGCTGCGTCGGGGCGAACGACGGCGGCGACTCCGTGCGGGCGGCGAGCTCGTCGGGGTCGCTGTAGACGGCCGTGGCCTCGGCGTCGTGGGGCCGGTCCTCTTCGGGGACCCGCTCGACTGGAGCCTGGCGGCGCTCGGCCAGGGGAACCCGCGGCACGACGACAGTGGGCGAGGGGTCGATGTCCGGGCCCTCGCGGAGCGGCTCGTCGGTGGGCTGCGCCGCGCTCATCGGCTGGGTCGCGTCGGCAGGCTGCACCGCGGCCGTCGGCTGGGTGGCCCCGGCGGGCCGGACCGGGTCGACCCGCTCCATCGGCTGCGTCGCGGGGTCCGCCGTCGGCGTCCCGGCGGACGGTGGCGGCACCGGTGCGGCCATGCCTGCCGCACCGCCGGCCGCGCGAGCTGCCCGCCGGGCCAGGGCGGCGTCGACGTCGGGCATGCGCAGCCTGCCCAGCCACTCGAGCAGCGCCGGGTAGGTCGAGGGGTTCTCGGCGATGATGGCGCGCAGCTCCGGGTGGTGCTGCGCGAGCTGCTGGAGGGTGGTCAACGGCGTGCCGGGGTCGGCCGCCTGACGCTCCAGATCGTTCCCGCCGTCCATTCTCACCTCCGCGATCCGACCCGACATTACACAGGGCGCGCACGCCGGTGCCCAACGGGGTGGTGCGGGAGGCGCTGGCCAGCCTGGCGAGCGGGGTGGTGGGAGGCGCTGGCAGACGGGCGAGCGGCTACCGCAGGCGACGGCGTGGTGCCGGGAGGAACCCGTCCTCGACGGCGCGCCGGTACAGGTCCACCTTGGTGGGGGCGTCACGGCCGTCCCGCGCGTACTTGACGCGGATCGAGCGCAGATGCTCGATCACCGTGTGCTCGCTGATGCCCAGCGCGTGAGCCACCCGCACGGTCTTCTCGCCCGCCGCGTACAGCGACAGCACCTCCGCCTCGCGCGGCGAGAGGCCGGCGGAGTCGAGGTCGGGGTCGCCGTCGATGGCGGCGGCCCAGGTGGCCGAGGGCACGGTCTCGTCCTGGGTGGCGGCGAGCACGGCGTCCGCGATCGTCTCGACCGGCGCCGCCTTCTGGAGCACGCCGACGGCACCCGCCCCGGCGGCGAGCCGGATGGCGTGGGGGTCGTCGCCGGCGGTGAAGACGAGCACGCGCATGCCGGCGGCCCGCAGGGCGCGCACGTTCTCGCCGGGGTGGGAGCTGTCCCCGAGCCGCAGGTCGAGGATGGCGACGTCGATCTCCTTGCCGAGGGCGAGGAGTCCTCCCACCGTGTCAGCGGAGGCGACAACCTCGCACGCGGGCTCACGCCCCAGTGCCACCTCGATGCCGAGCACCACCGACTGGTGGTCGTCCACGATCCCCACACGCACCGTCACGTTTTCGGTCCCTCCTAGCCCCCAATCACTTGATGTTTCCAGAATCGGAGGATTACCGCAGTGAATCGGGCGCCGAAGTTCCCGAGAACCTACGGTGGTCGTCATGCGTCGTCTGATCGCCGTCCTCGTCGTGGCGGCCCTGCTCGTGGTGGCGGCCCTGGTCGTCGACCGGTTCCTGCACGCGAGCGCGGAGGAGAGGATCGCGGGCGAGCTCGGTGCGGCGGTGGACGTCACGGGGCAGCCGGACGTCACCGTCGAGGGCTTCCCGTTCCTCACCCAGCTCGCCGCCGGTGAGCTCGACAGCGTCCGCGCCCGCGCCGACGCGGTGACCACGGAGGGCGTCCGGCTCGTCGACGTCACCGCGCACGCTCGCGCGGTTACCGTGGAGACTCCCAGCACCGCCGGGCAGCTCGACCTGACCGGGACCCTGCCCGACGAGGCGCTGCAGCAGCTCGTCCGTGAGAAGGCGCCCGGCGTGACCGTCACCTCGGCCACGGACGGCGTCCACCTGACCACGACCGTCCTCGGGGTCGACCTCGCCCTCGTCGCCGAGCCGCGGGTCCAGGACGGCGGGATCGGCGTCCGGGTCGCACGCGTCGAGCTCGGCGGCGCGCAGGTCGACACCGAGGACCTCGCGCCCCTGGTGGGGGAGGACCTGCTCGACCTCGACCTGGAGGTGCCCGACCTACCGCTCGGGCTGACCCTCGTCGACGTCACGCCGCGCGACGGCGGGCTGCGGCTGTCGCTGACCGGTGAGGACGTGGTGCTCGCCGCCCCCTGAGCCGTTCCCGTCGGCGCGGTGCGCGGTGCCCGTGCTGTCGATCGTCGACCGTGAGGTGCCCTCCGTGGTCTCCACGACGACGGAGACCACGGCCGGCCGGCGGGGCGGAAGGATGCGGATGACCACCCGGCCCTCCCGGACCGCCTCCAGCATGCCGGGGAGCGGCGCGAGGACCGCCGCGGCGTCGGGCACGGCGGCGAGTCCGCCGTCGTCCATGATCTCCACGACGACGCCCCGCAGTCGGGCCGCCCGGACGGCGGCGACGACAGCAGGGACGTCCAGCGCGGCCCCCCGGATCCGGTCGCGCAGCTCGGCCTCGAGGGCCGCCAGCCGACGACGTTCCTCCGGTCCCGGGACGTGCCCGGCGGCCAGCCGTTCCAGGGCCGGCCGCACCATCCGCTCCAGCTCGGCGACGCGGCGGTTCCGCTCCGCGGCCTCGGCGAGCCGGGTTGCCTGGGCCGTCCACCGTGCCTCGGTGCGCGCGGCCACCGCGGCCGCCTGCCGGGTGGCCCGGTGCAGGACGGCACCACTCACCGTGCCGATGAGAAGCAGACTCAGGTGGGTGAGGAGCAGGTCGGGCAGGGCCTGCCAGTCCCGGTCGGTCGTGCCGACGCGGGCCAGGGTCGCGGCCAGCACACCCGCCATCCCGCACCACGCCGAGACGGGGTGCGCCCGGGTCGCGAGGAAGAACAGGACGAAGGAGCCGGCGCCGAGGTGCCAGGCGGCGTAGCCGGTGAGCCCCTCGGGCGGCAGCTCCCACGAGACGAGCACCGCCAGCACCCCGGGCACCACGGCGAGCGTCGCCGTCACCGGCCGGGTGAGGTGGCGGTCCGGCAGGAGGGCGGCGGTCGCGGCCGCGGCGGCGAACAGCACCAGGCCGACGACGTGCGGCCACAGCAGGTTGGTGCCCGCCCGGGTGGTGGCCACGAGGAAGACGTTGCACGCGACGTAGGCGAGCACCACGGTCCACCCGGACGGCCCCCTCAGCCGGAGCTCGGGCACGACGTCCGGCACGCGGCTCACGCCCGCCACCCCAGGACCACCTCGGTGCCGGCCCCCGGCGCGGAGCGAACCTCGGCGTACCCGCCCGGCAGCCGGGACATGCGCCCGAGGATGCTGCCCCGCACGCCGAGGCGGGCGGCGGGGACGGCGCCGGGGTCGAACCCGGCTCCGTCGTCGTGCACACGGATCTCCGCCCACCCGGGCCGCACGGATACGGTGACGGTCCGCCTCGCGCCGGCGCCGGCGTGCCGCACGCTGTTGCGCAACGCCTCCGCGGCCGCGGCGACCAGCTTCACGGCGACCGCCTCGGGCACCTCGGCCGGCCGCACGTCGGCCTGCAGCTCGGCGCCCGCACCGACGACGGCGGCACGCACGTGCAGGCGCAGCACCAGCTCCTCCGCGGTGATCTCCCCGGTCGCGGCCGCGGGCTGGCGCAGCTCGTCGAGGTCGTCGAGCGCCCGCCGCGCCTCCAGGGCGACGGCGTCGGGCGGCACCGTGCCGGCCGAGCCCGCGAGCAGGGCGGCCAGCACGCCGTCGTGGACGACGGCGGCGAGCCGCTCCCGCTCCGCCGCGCGGGAGGCCGTGCGCGCCTCCGCGGCGGCCTGCGCGGCGTCCGCGGCCGCGGCGGCGTCGACGACCCGCGCGGTGCGCAGCATGATCCAGACGACGGCCACCAGGATCAGCCCCGCCGTCGCCGCGTACACGCCGTCCTGGGCGGCGACGAGCTCGTGGTCGCGGCCGGTGTCCCACCACCGGGCCACCCCCAGGAGGGTGCACGTCAGCAGCAGGTAGCCCACCGCCACGGACGGCCGCCACGCGAGCGCGGCAGCCGTCAGGGCGGCCCCGACAAAGCCCGTGAGCCAGGTGGTCTGGTCCCCGGGGTCCACCGAGCCGACCGGCATCAGCACCGGCACCGACGCCGTCACCACGAGGAAGGCCAGGGCCCAGGCTCCGGCGACCCTCCGCACCGCCGCGGCGGGCACACGGGCGAGCGGGCCCAGCGCCGCCAGGACCACCAGGCCGCCGACGAGAACCACGGCGGAGACCACCCACCACGGGGCGATGTCGTCGCGGTGCGTGGCGGGCAGGTGCACGACGGTCATCGAGAACGCGAGCCCCCCGACGCCGATGAGCCCGCCGACGACGTGGACGAGGTGGTCATGGCCGTGGTTCGGCCCGCTCCGCCCTCGCCGGCGCGCCTGCTCGTACAGCTCCACGTCGATGCTGCCTCCCGTCGTGGCCGACGGTACTGGGCCGGAGCCGTCCGTTGCAGGGGTCCGGGGTCAGGATTCCGGCGTCGGCCGCTCCTCGCCGCCGACGGCGGAGCCGGGCACCTCCTGGGGCGTCTGCCCGGCCCGGGCGGCGAGCATGGCGTTGTAGGCGCGCAGCTCGGCGTCGTGGTCCCGGTCGGCGGCGCGGTCGGACCGGCGGGCGGCGCGGGTGTCGTCCTTCGCCCAGGCCACCGCCACCCCGATGGCGAGCGCGAGCGTCGGCAGCTCGCCGACGCCCCAGGTGATGGCGCCGCCCTTCTCCTGGTCCGCCAGGGCGTCGACGCCCCACGGCAGCCCCAGCCAGCCGAAGTAGTCGGCGGCGAGCAGGGAGGTCTGCGAGATGATCGAGATCCCGAAGAAGGCGTGGAAGCCCATCGTGGCCAGCAGCAGGAGCAGCCGCAGCGGGTAGGAGGGGCGCGCGGGGCCCGGGTCGATGCCGATGAGCGCGTTGGCGAAGAGGTACCCCGCCAGCGTGAAGTGCACGACCATGAGGATGTGCCCCACGTGGGTGGTCAGCGCGAGCTCGAACAGCGGCGTGTAGTAGAAGACCACGAGCGAGCCCGCGAAGTTGACGGCCGCGACCACGGGGTTGGAGAAGAAGCCCGCCACCCGCGAGTGCACGAGCGCCAGCAGCCACTCCCGCGGACCGCGCGAGCCGTCCCGCCGGTGCGGCAGGGCCCGCACCGCGAGGGTGACCGGCGCGCCGAGCACCACGAAGATCGGCACGACCATCGCGAGAAGCATGTGCTCGAGCATGTGCGCGCTGAACAGCACCGACCCGTAGACCGTCGGGCCCGCGTTCGTCACCCAGAAGAACAGCAGCAGCCCGGCCACCCAGGCGATCGTGCGGCCGGCCGGCCAGGTGTCGCCGCGGCGGCGCAGCCGCACCACCCAGGCGAGGTAGACGACGACGGCCGCCACGGCGGCGAAGGCGAGCACCGGCTCGAGGCGCCACTGGGTCAGGTAGGTCAGTGGTGTGGGGTACGGCGGCACCGGGTTGCGCGTGATGAGGTACGTCGGGCTGGCGTCGGTGACCGGTTCCTGCGGCACCGGCGGGGCGGAGGAGCCGAGCGCGACGGCGACGCCGATCACCGCGCCCATCACCAGCACCTCGCCGCCCGCCAGGCGCCAGAAGGGCGCGCCGGGGCGTCGTCCGCCGTCGGAGCCTGCCCGGATCGCCGGGATGGTGGCGCGGCGGTGCGCCCAGCCGGCGACGCCGAGCGCGACGGTCAGCACGATCTTCGTCAGGAGCAGCCGGCCGTAGGGGTCCGTGACGAGGTCCGCCGGGGAGCCCAGCCGGATGAGGGAGTTGACGACCCCGGAGTAGGCCACCATGACGAAGCACCACAGGGCCGTGCGCGAGTACCGCTCGGCGGCGTCGGGCAGGTCCCGTCCCAGCCGTGCCGCCACGAGGCACAGGACCGTGAGCCCGCCCGCCCACACGCACACCGCCCCGACGTGCATCCACCAGGAGGAGACCGCGAGCTCGTGGCTGGCGGCGCCGGCGGCGTGGCCGGTCAGCGACAGCGGGACGAGCGCGACGAGGGCGAGCACCCCGGCCCAGGCGGCGGAGGTGTAGGAGGCGACGGCGGCGGCCGCCAGCGCCACCACCGCGGTGAGCACCGTGGACCACATGAGGTTGCGGCCCAGCTCGATGTCGGTGACGAACTGCTGGAGCTGGGCCCCGTACCCGGGGCCGCCGAGCGTGCCGAGCACGGAGGCGAGGGTGAGCACGAGGTGGGCGAGCTGGGCCAGCGCCCACACCACGGAGGCCAGGGCCCCCACCCGGGCGGCCCGGGCCCAGGCGCGTCCGTCGACGGCGGTGGCGCGGGAGGGGCGGGCGACGTGCCCGCGCGTGCGTGCACCGGGGCGCGGCGTGGCCGGGAGCACGAGCGCGCACAGCGCGAACGCGCCGACCGCGAGGGCCGCCGCGGAGTGCATGAGCACGGTGACCACCGGCAGGCCCCAGCGCACGAACGCGCCGGGGTCGAACAGCGGGGAGGGGGCGGCGGCGCCGGTGACGGCGAGCCCGGCGACCAGCGCCAGCAGGGCGGCCGGGAGGGCGCCGAGCGCCCATGCCCAGGTGCGGTCCGCGGGGGTGGTGGGGGTCGAGTCGGGCACCTCACCAGGGTAGGCGTGGCCCGACCGCGGCTCGACACCGCGACCGCGGGTGGCCCACCGCCCGCGCTCGCGGTGTCGAGCCGCGCTCGCGCTCGCCCGCTCACGGCGCCGCCGGCGCGGCCGGGTGGGGAGTTCTGGCCGTGGCCGGTGCTGACGCCGCCGCGGCCCCGTGCCATACGCTCGACCAGTCACGAGGAGACGGTGGGAGCACGATGAGCGAATCGGCAACGGGGTCCAGGGTCCGGCAGGACGTCATCACGGAGTCGGAGACGGAGCGCGCGACACGGCTGGTGTCCCGGGTCTCCGCGATCTTCGGCGAGCGGGTGGTGGGGCAGGACAGCCTGCGCGTGGCCCTGATCTCCACCATGCTCGCGGGCGGGCACGTGCTGCTGGAGTCGGTGCCCGGCCTGGCCAAGACCACGGCCGCCCAGACCCTCGCCGGCGCCGTGTCGGGGACCTTCCACCGCATCCAGTGCACCCCGGACCTGATGCCCAACGACATCGTGGGCACCCAGATCTTCAACTACGCCACCAACGAGTTCTCCACCCAGCTCGGCCCCGTGCACGCCAACTTCGTGCTCCTGGACGAGATCAACCGCTCCTCCGCCAAGACCCAGTCCGCGATGCTCGAGGCGATGCAGGAGAAGCAGACCTCCATCGGCGGCGAGGTCTACCCCCTGCCGAGGCCGTTCATGGTCCTGGCCACGCAGAACCCCATCGAGGAGGAGGGCACCTACGTCCTGCCCGAGGCGCAGATGGACCGCTTCCTCATGAAGGAGGTGCTCACCTACCCGACGCCGAACGAGGAGGTCGAGATCCTCGAGCTGACCTCCGCCGGCGCCTTCGAGGACCCGATCGAGCACCAGCCGATCACCCTCGACGACGTCCAGTTCCTCCAGGGACTCGTCAGCCGCGTGTACGTGGACCTGTCGATCAAGCAGTACATCGTGGCGCTCATCAACACCACGCGCGGCGGCGGCCCCCGCCCGCTGCCGAACTTCCACCAGCACGTGCGCGTCGGTGCCTCGCCCCGCGGCGGCATCGCGCTCATGCGGGTCGCGCAGGCCGTCGCCCTCCAGGAGGGGCGCACCTACGTAGTGCCCGACGACGTGAAGAAGCTGCGCCACCCGGTGCTGCGCCACCGCCTGGTCCGCACGTACGACGCGCTCGCCAACAACGTCGCCCCCGAGTCCCTCGTGGACGCCGTCTTCGCCACCGTCCCCACCCCCTGACGCCCCCGGGTCCCGATGTCCACGTCCACCTCGCGCCTCGCCAAGGTCCGCGCCCGGCTCGACCTGCCCACGGTCCGCCGGGCCACGGGCCTGCTGGAGGGGCGCCACCGCTCGATCTTCAGCGGGCACGGGCAGGACTTCGACGACCAGGTGGAGTACCGGCCCGGGGACGACATCGGCGACATCGACTGGAAGTCCTCGGCCCGCGCCGGGCACCCGATCATCCGGCGGTTCGTCCGCGAGTCGAACCTCGCCATGGTCCTCGCCGTCGACACGGGGCGGAACATGGCCGCCACGGCGCCGTCGGGGGAGCCGAAGTCGAAGGTCGCGATGTTCGCGGCCGACGTCGTGGCCTACCTGGCGCGCTCCCGCGGGGACCTGGTCGCCCTGGTGGCCGGCGACGCCGAGCGGATGGAGCAGCTGCCCGGCCGCGCCGGCACCGCCCACCTCGAGCTGCTGCTGCGCACGGTCGAGGCGCCGCTGAGCCTGGACGCCCCGCCGTCGGACCTCGGACGGGTGCTGGACCGGGTGCTGACCTGGTTCACGCGCCGCTCCCTCGTCGTCGTCATCACGGACGAGGCCAGGCCCGGTCCGGAGCACGAGGACGCCCTGCGGCGCCTGCGCACCCGCCACGAGGTCATGGTGATCGCCGTCGCGGACGCCCTGCCCACCGCCCACGGCATCGGGCCGACGGCGGACGTCGACGGCGCCGCCCCGCTCCCGGCGTTCCTCCGGGACGACGAGAAGCTCCACGCGGAGGCCCTCGCCGCCGTCGAGGCCCGCAAGGCCGACGTGCGGGCCGTGCTGCGCCGTCGGGGCATCGAGTCGGTCACCGTGGCCGGCGAGGACGACCTGGTGGACCGGCTCATCGACCTGCTCGGGAGGCAGCGCCGTGTCGCCCGACGTTGACCTGCTCGCCCCGGAGGCGTACGCGTGGTGGGTGCCCGCCCTCGGCGTGCTGCTCCTGCTGCTCGTCGCCGCCTGGTACGTGTTCGTCCACCGCTGGACCGACCCCGCCCGCGTCGCGGAGCGGGCGCGGCAGCGCCGGGCGCCGGTGCCGATGACCAACAACATCCGCCAGCGCTTCGCCGCCGAGGTGGACGAGCACCACGAGCGCTACCGCGAGGGCGAGTACGACCTGCGCGAGCTGCACCTGGAGCTCTCGCGCACCATGCGCGAGTTCGCCTCGGAGCGGATCGGCACGGACGTGCGGGCGTGGACCCGCGGTGACGTCGCCGGGTACGACCCGACCCGCCGCATCGGCGGCCTGCTCGCCCAGTGGGAGGAGCCCAGCTTCGCCGTCCGGTCCGACGCCGAGGCGGCCTCCTCCGCCGCGCACGCCAAGGAGGTGATCGCGCAGTGGTGACGCCCTGGCTCGTGCCCGTCGTCCTCGTCGCGATCGCCGCCGCGGCCGCCCTCGGCTGGTTCCTGCACCGCCCCGAGAAGCGGGCCGCCGCCGTGACGTGGGTGGCCAACTCCGGGTACCTGCGGTCGCTGACGAGCTACCGCCGGCGCATGCGGGTGCTGCGGGGAGGTCTCGCCGCCGCGGCCGCGGCGCTCGCGCTGGCCTCCCTGGCGACGGCGTCGCTGACCGCGCGGCCGGTGGACCGCGACGTGCGCTCGGAGGTGCTCGCCACCCGCGACATCGTGCTGTGCCTGGACGTCTCCGGCTCGATGATCGAGCTCGACACCGAGATCGTGCAGAAGTTCTCCGAGATGGTCGACTCCTTCCAGGGGGAGCGCATCGCGCTGAGCATCTGGAACAACACCTCGCGCACGGTCTTCCCCCTCACGGACGACTACGCCCTGGTCAAGGAGGAGCTGGACACGGCGGCGTCGGCGCTCGACTTCGACCTGGACGCCTGGGTGTACGACCAGGAGGCGCTGAAGAAGCTCGAGGACTTCCTCGTCGGCACCGTCTCGCTGGACAACGAGTCCTCCTCGCTCGTGGGCGACGGGCTCGCCACCTGCGCGCTGGCCTTCGACGCCGCGGACACCGAGCGCTCCCGCTCGATCATCCTCGCCACCGACAACCTCGTGCTCGGCACCCCCATCTACGCCCTGCCGGAGGCCGCCCAGCTGGCGGCGGACCGGGACATCACCGTCCACGGGATGTACGCCTCCCTCTCGGACGCGGACTCGGCCAGCGCGAAGGCGGAGATGCAGCAGGTCATCACCTCGGGCGGCGGACTCTTCTTCGAGGCCGACGACCCGGCCGCCGTCGACGGCATCATCGAGGACATCGAGGCCCAGCAGGCCATCGACCTCGACGCCGACCCGCAGCTGGTCATCACCGACCGCCCGGACCGCTGGTACGGCTGGCTGGTGGCCGGCCTCGGCGCCTTCCTCCTCGTGGTGTGGAGGGTGCGGACATGATCCTGCGGATGGTCTGGCCCGTGTGGGCGCTGGTGATCGTCGTCGGCCCGCTGCTCGCGCTGTGCGTCCACGCCTGGCTGCGGGCGCGCCGCACCCAGGACGGCACGGACGTCGCGTGGCTGCGGCGGGGCGGCATGGTCCTCTCGACCCTGCTGATCGGGCTCGCCCCGGCGGTTCCGGCCGCCACGGAGACGGTGGAGACGAACGCGGAGGTCTTCTTCGTCGTCGACCGCACCGGGTCCATGGCGGCCGAGGACTACGACGGGGGCCGGCCCAGGCTCGACGGGGTGCGCCACGACCTCGTGGCCCTCATGGAGGCGATGCCCGGCGCGCGCTACTCCGTCATCGGGTTCGACTCCCAGGCCGCCCGGCAGCTGCCGCTGACCACGGACTCCCGGGCCGTGCGCTCGTGGGCGGAGACGCTGCGCCAGGAGATCACCTGGTACTCGGCGGGGTCGACCATCGACCGGCCGGTCGCCGCGCTGACCCAGACTCTCGAGGCGGCCGCCGAGCGCAACCCCGCCAACGTCCGCCTGGTCTTCCTGCTCTCGGACGGTGAGAACACCGACGGCGACAACTCCTCCTCGACCGCCCAGGAGGGCGCCTACGCCGCGCTCGCCCCGCTGGTCGACGGCGGGGCCGTGCTCGGGTACGGCACCGCGGAGGGTGGTCAGATGCGCTCCTACGACGGCACCGATGCCTCCGGCCCCGGTACCGACGCCCCGTGGATCACCGACGACACCCAGCCCGGGTCGCCGCCGGCCGTCTCGCGCATCGACGAGACCAACCTGCGCCGCGTGGCCGAGGATCTCGGGGTGGAGTACACGCACCGGCTCGAGCCGGGCCCGGTGGACCAGCTCGTCGCGGGCATCGACGTCCAGGAGATCGCCGCCGACGGCCGCCGCGACATCGACACCTACCGCGACGTCTACTGGCCGGCGGCCGCCCTCCTCGCGGTGCTGACCGCGTGGGAGGCGTTCGAGCTCGCCGCCCGGTGGCGGCGGGTGCGAGAGGTGACCGCGTGAGCGAGCAGCGAGGAGGCCCCGGCCTGGGCCACGGGCGGAAGGCGCCGCGCCCGCCCCTGCCCGAGCACCTGCGCCTGCGCCGGTGGATGCTCGGCCTCTCCTCCCCGGTCGTCCTGATCCTGCTCCTGGGGGGCAGCCTGCTGCTCGGCGTGACCTTCGGGAACCTGCACGCCCGCGCCGCCTACGACGACGGCCGCTACGCCACCGCCGCCGACCGGTTCAGCTACCAGGTGCCGTTCACCTCCGGGGTGGTCGAGCCGTGGAAGGCGTGGTTCAACGCCGGCACCGCCGAGTTCCAGACCGCGGAGCACTTCCGCGCCGTCGAGGACCTGCGCGAGGCCCACCGGCTCGTCCCGCCCGGCACCACGGACGCCGACGGAAACCCGGACCCCACGACGCCGGAGTGCCGCGTCCGCACGAACCTCTCCCTGGCCCTGGAGGCCATGGGCGACGACGCGCAGGAGGCCGGGGACCCTGCCATGGCGCTGGTGCACTACAACGAGGCGATGGACATGATCGGCCCGTGCACCTCGGACGGGCAGTCGGAGTCCGACGAGCAGCAGCAGGACCAGAGCCAGGACCCGTCGCAGGACCAGAGCCAGGACCCGTCGCAGGACCAGAGCCAGGACCCGTCGCAGGACCAGAGTCAGGACCCGTCCGACCAGCCCAGCGACGGCCAGGACGGCAGCGAGAGCCCGTCCCAGGAGCCGGGCCAGGACCAGTCGCAGCAGCCGGGCGAGGACCCCAGTCAGCAGCCCGACCAGGGGCAGAACCAGCAGCCCGACCAGGGCCAGCAGCAGCCCGACCAGGGCCAGAACCAGCAGCCGGGCGGCGGCACCCCGGACCAGACCGAGCAGCGTCAGCGGCAGAAGGCCGACCAGGCGCAGCGCGACGCGCAGGGCGGCAGCTCCCAGGACCAGCCGGGCGGGCCCGGCCAGGACGACCCCTCGGGCGGGCAGGGCCCCGGCAACGAGGATGCGCCGTCGGGCGGCGGGGACGAGCAGCAGCAACCGACCGACCCCAAGCAGCGCGAGCTCGAGGAGCGCAACCGCCAGGCGGACCGCGACCGCCAGGAGCAGGAGCAGCAGCAGGGCGGAGGCTTCGGCGGCGGCCAGAACTGGTGACGTTCAGGCCTCGCCGACCGACGGGAGCATCGGCCAGTCGGCCGGCGGATCCTCCCCGACGCGGCCGTCGATCGCCTCACGCAGAAGGTCCATGTGGCCGGTGTGGCGGCCGTACTCCTCGATCAGGTCGTGCAGGTGACGGCGCACGCTTGGGCGCGCACCGTCGAACTCGAGGTGGCCGGGCTGGTCCAGTCCGCCGTCGACGAGGAGGTCCTGCAGGGTGGACCGCGAGCGCGCGACAGCTGCCTCCCACAGGCCGTAGACCTGCTCGGCGCTCTCGTCGGGGTCGACGGTGAACTGCCACCGGGCGACGTCGTTCTCGGGCACCGCCAGCCAGGTGACGGGCGGGCGGCCGGACATCCGCCAGCAGAAGATGTCGTCCTCGCACACGGCCAGGTGCTTGAGCAGCCCGCCGACGGTCAGCTCGGAGGTGGGGACAGCTCGTGCGCGGAGCTGGTCCACGTCGAGGCCGTCGGCCTTCCACCGGAAGGTCGCACGGAGGCGCTCGAGCGTGCCGATCGCATGCTCGACGTCGGTCCCGGCAAGCGGTGGTTCCCAGGGCGGATCGTGACGCGTCATTGCGTTCCTCCTGACGAGGGGTCGGGCCTGCGGGTGCTGGTTGCCACGGGTGCGTGGCTGCCTGGCGCTGGCTCCGGGCCGGTCAGGCGACCTGGGCGGCGTCCGCGGCCGTGACGGCGGGGCCGGAAAGCGGGGCCCCGACCGCTCGGAGCACGAACTCCTCGGTCGCGGCGGCGAAGGCCGAGCGACCCGGTTCCTGCTGCGGCCCGCGGCGCCCGCTCAGGCAGGCGTGCACCAGCGGCACAACGGAGTCGAGGTCCTGGTCGGGGATGTCACCGGCCTGGATGGCCCGGGTCAGGATCTCGCGCAGCAGGCCCTCGACCTGACGGACGTGGGAGCGCAGGTCCTGCACCGCCTCGCGGGAGACGACCTCGCGCAGGTCCGGGCCGGGCGCGAAGTGGTACGACGGTGCGAGCGCGAGCTGCTGGCGGACGTAGACCCGCAGCTGTTCCACCGGCTCCTCGACCTCGGCCAGGGAGTCCTCCAGGGAGCGCACGTACGCCGACGTCTCGTGCTCGATGAACGCCAGGAGCAGCGACTCCTTGTCGGGGAAGTGGTTGTACACGGCCGTGCGGCCGATGCCCGCACGCGAGGCGATGTCTGCGAGCGAGATGGCGTCGAAGCCTCGCTCACCCATGAGGCCGGAGAGGGCCCCGAAGAGAGCCTCGCGGGTGCGCTGGCGGTGCTCCGCCAGGGAGCCGCCGATGATCTTGGGCATGGACAGATCATGCCACTTGCTGACGAAGTTGCGCGAATCGTCGTGAAGAGCGGGGTGGCTGGTCCGATGCCCTAACCTCCGGAGGAGAACGACCGTAACCGAAGGAAACACATGGCCGCCGCCGACCAGTACTCGTCCTACGACGCCAGCCACCCGTCCACGCGCCCCGAGGTGCTCGCCGAGATCGCTCAGCACCGCCCGGAGCTGCGCGCGCTGGTGGCCGCGAACCCGTCGACCCCGGAGCCCACGGCGCAGTGGCTCGCCGGCCTCGGCGACGTGGCGGTGGACGCAGCGCTGCGCCGTCGTGCGGGAGCGTCCTCCCCGTGGCAGCAGCCGGACGCCGGACCGCAGGCCGCGTACGGGCAGCAGCCGGGTCTCGACGCGCAGCCCGGCGCCCACGAGTCCGCCGGCCACAGCCAGCCGGGCGCCTACGGACAGCCCGCCGGCCACAGTCAGGCGGGCACTTACGGCGAGCCCGCCGGCTACGGTCAGCCGACCGGTTTCGTCCAGCCCGGCCCGAACGGTCAGCCCGCGGGGTACGGCCCCGCGTACGGGGCCTCCTACGGCCAGCCCGGTCACCAGGGTGCCCAGCCGCCGTACGGCTACCAGAACCCGCAGGCGGGGCCGTGGACGACGGCGCAGCCGAGGTCCAGCTCGGCCGTGAAGTGGATCGTCGGCGGGGCCGTGCTCGTGATCGTCGCGGTGGTCGCCGTCGTCATCGGGCTGATCAGTTCAGGGTTCGGTGGCTTCGAGACCTCCGGGCCCGACGGCTACGGCGAGGACGCCGCGCTCGACGCCCTGTGGGACAAGTGCGAGGCCGGGAACGCCCAGGCGTGCGACGACCTCTTCCTGGAGTCGCCCTTCGGCTCCGAGTACGAGGAGTTCGGCGGCTCGTGCGGCGGGCGCTTCCCCGGCACGGACCAGTACTGCACCGATCTGATGTGACCCGGCGCTGACGTGACCTCGCGCGGCGGGCTCAGGCCGTCGCGTCCATGAGGGCCCGGACGATGGGGCGGTCGGGCTCGAGCCAGTCGAGATCCTCCAGCGCGTCCCGCTCGACCCAGCGGAGCTCCCCGTGGTCCTGCAGCGGGGCCGCCGCGCCGGCGGTGATCTCCGCCAGCCACACCCGCATCCGCAGGTGGTCGAGGATGGGCCAGTCCGCGCCCCCGTCGGCGGGCACCACCCGGCCGAGCCGGACCTCGACGCCCAGCTCCTCGGCCAGCTCGCGGTGCAGGGCGGCCACCGGCGTCTCGTCCGGCTCCACCTTGCCGCCGGGCAGCTCCCACTTGCCCGCCAGGTGGGCCGGCGCGGAACGCTGCGCGCACAGCATCGACGTCGGGCGGTCGAGGGAGTCCACGATCGCCGCGGCCACCACGAGGCGCCTCGGCCGGGCTGCGCCACCGGCGTCGGCGGCCGCGGCGTCGGTGACGGCGTCGCTCAAGCGAGCCTCGCCGGGAAGCCGCCGGTGGCCACCGGTCCCCACGACTCGACGGTGATCCGCACCAGCGACTTGCCCTGGTCGCGCATCGCCTGGCGGTACTCGTCCCAGTCGGGATGCTCGCCGGCGATCGAGCGGTAGTAGTCGACGAGCGGCTCGAGGGCCTCCGGCAGGTCCAGCACCTCCGCGGTGCCGTCGAGCTGGATCCACGGGCCGTCGAAGTCGCCCGACATCACGCACAGCGACGCGCGCGGGTCACGCCGCAGGTTCGTCGTCTTCGCGCGGTCGGGGTAGGTGGAGACCACCACGCGGCCGGCGTCGTCGAGCCCGCAGGTCACCGGGCTCATCTGCACGCCGCCGCCGGACCGGTGGGTGAGCAGCACCGCGTGGTGACGGGCGGCGACGAAGTCCTGCATGTCCTCGCGCGAGACGGTGGTGGTCGTCGCGATGTTCCTGGCCATGACGGGCAGCGTATCGGCACCGGCGCGCGCCTCTCTCGGGACACCGTGCGGGCAGAGCGCTGATCCTGGGCGGAGCGTGGTCGACCGCTGTCCGACACCGCGACCGCGCGTGGTGCGCCACCCGCGGTCGTGGTGTCGACCCGCGCTCGCAGAAGGGGCCTCTCCGGCGGCTCAGGCGCTCACCTCGGCGTGGAGGTCCTCGTCGGAAAGCCGCTCGAGCTCCACGGCCGTCTCGACCCGCGCGCCCTCGACGGCGGAGTAGGCGATCCCGCGCAGGGGAGCGACCTCGCCGGCGTCGCGGCCCCAGCCCAGCACCACGTAGCGCTCGTCCACGAGGGCGTCGTTGCCGGGGTCGACGTGGAGCCACCCGCCTCCGGGCACCCACACCGCGACCCACCCGTGCACGGCTCCCGCACCGCCGACGGGCCGACCGCCGTCGGGTAGACCGCCGTCGGGCCGACCGCCGCCGGCCGGGCCGTCGTGCGGCGCGGGGCCCGGCGAGGGGGCGCTCCCGAGCTCGGCCGGAGGCGTCGTGTCGACGTAGCCGGACACGTACCGGGCGGAGAGCCCCAGCGCGCGCAGGGCCGCGATGGTGAGGTGAGCGAGGTCCTGGCTCGTGCCGGACCGGCTCTCGAGCACGTCCCCCGTGCCCGCAGCCTCCGCCGTCGGACCGGGGCGGCGGGCCAGGTCCTCGTGGACGCGGTGGGCGAGGTCGGCCACCACCGGGACCAGCGGTGCGCCGGGCCGGAACGACGGCAGCGCGTACTCCAGGACCCGCTCGTCGGGGGCCGCCAGCTCGGAAGGCAGCGCCGACTCCACGATGGTCATGACCGACGACGGACCCTCGCCCTGCTCGCCCCGGCCGGTCGCCCGCATGCCGCTGAGCGAGGCGACCGCCCGTTCCCACGGCACCTGGGGCAGGGCCGAGGCGTCGGCGCGGCGGCGGCTGACGGTCACCAGCGACCTCGCCACCACCTCCAGCACCGTGTGCTCGGTCGCGACGTGGAAGTACTCCGACCGGTTGCCGGCCGGGTCCACGTACGCGGACTGCTCCGCCGGCCCGGGGGAGACGGTGAGCGCCGCCCGGTGCACCCGCTGGCCGCCGCCGTCGCGGGGGAGCAGCATCGCGCGCCCGTACGAGCTGGCGACCGGTTCGGGGTAGGTGTACGTGCTGCGGTGCACCAGCCGGTAGTGGCGGTGGCCGCCGCCACCGGCGCTGCGTCTGCTCATGCCGGCCGCCGTCCGCCGGGCCACCGGGTGGGCGTCGGCCGGGTGAGGTGGACCCGGGTGATCTCGGCGCCCAGCTCGTCCAGCCGCCACGCCATGGACCCGAGCGTGCGCTCGAGGACGGTGCGCCGTCCCTCGGCGTCCTCCCGGACGGCGCGGTCGGTGCGCAGCTCCGTGAGCAGGTCGCCGACGTCGTCGAGCAGCTGGTCCCGCGTGGCCGGCCCGCGGGCCACGGCCGGCAGGTCGGCGAGGTGCCGGCGCAGGTGCTCCAGCTGGAACGCCAGGGACCGCGGGTTGGCCGGGTCGGCCAGCAGGAGGTCCAGCACGGCCCGGACCCCGCCGGCCGGGTAGCGGCGCCGGAACGTGATGGCGGACTCGTGGGCGGTGACCACCGCCGTCGTCACCAGCGTCTCGACGGCGGGGTCGCGCCTGACCCCGAGCGTCGCCCGCAGCGTGGCGACGACGTGGCGGGAGCGCTCGAGGCGGCGGCCCACCTCGAGCATGCGCCACCCGACGTCGCGGACCAGGGACTCCGCGTAGATGCCCTGCAGCGTGAGCAGGGCCTCGAGCAGGCGCATCAGCACCGGCCCCTGGCCCGCTCCGCCGTCGCCGACGTCGGCGCGGCGGCGTGCCCGTTCCTGCTGCAGGGTGCGCTCCATCGAGGAGAGGGCGAGCCACACGTCCGGCGTGAGGTGGTCGCGCACGCCGGCCGCGTCCCGGGCGAGCCGGGCGAGCGTCCACGCGAGCGACCCCTCGAGCGACTCGTCGGTGACCAGCTCGGCGAGTCCCGCGTCCGCCGTCGTCTCGCGCAGGGCCGCGAGCAGGACGCCGAGGGCCTGGCCGCCCGGGTCGTCGGCGGAGGTGCCGGGGCGGGCGTGGTAGTCGTCCCAGAGGTCCGCGACCGTCCGGAGCATGCGCACGGCGGCCTCGGCCCGCTCGGTGTGCCGGCCGAGCCAGAAGAGGTCGTCGGCCACGCGCGGGGAGATGGTCGCGTCGGGGGAGCGGCCGGGCAGGAGCCCGTGACCCGGCAGCGCCGGTGCGGCCACGCGCAGCGGCTCGGGGGCCAGCACCCACACGTCTTTCGCGGTGCCCGGCAGCGTCGTGCCGGTGAGCGTCGCCCGCGGCCCGGCGCCCACGTGCCCGAGCGCGCCGCTCATGACGAGGTAGTCGGCCCCGTGCGCGAGCGTGAAGGTGCGCAGCGACGTCGGCCGGGGCTCGAGCGCCCCGCCGGCCAGGGTCGGGGTGGTCGAGGCCTCCACCGGCTCCTGACCCACCCACCCCGCGGGCCGCGCCGCGATCCGGGCGGCGAGGTCCGCCCGCTCGCCCAGGCTCAGCTCCCAGCCGAACGCCGGCGGCTCGGCGCCGGAGACGGGCCGGACGATGAGGCGGCCCAGGTTCGCGATGACGTGCGAGCACATCGACCGGTCGCCGCACCAGTACGTCACCGCCGACGGCAGCTCCAGCTCCTCGTCGAGCAGGGCCCGGGACAGGCGCGGCAGGTAGGTGGCGAGCGCGGGGTTCTCCAGGACCCCGGATCCGAGGGTGTTGACGACGGACACCGCGCCGCTGCGCGCGGCGTGGACGAGCCCCACGGTGCCCTGGGTCGAGGCGGGGTCGAGGTCGAGCGGGTCGGCGGCGTTGGCCGGCACCGCGCGCAGCAGCACGTCGACGGGCTCACGCCGGCCGAGGGACCGCAGCCACACGCGGCCGTCCTCGACGGCGAGGTCACCGCCCTCGACGAGCGGGACGCCGAGCAGGAGGGCGAGGTAGCCGTGGTCGAACGCGGTCGGCGCGGCGGGGCCCGGGGCGAGGACCGCCACGCGGGGGTCGTCGCGGGCCGCGGACGGCGCGGCGCCGAGCAGCGCGTCGTACAGGGCCGCGTAGAACGGCCCCACCCGCCGGGTGCGGGACGCCCGGTAGGGCCCGGCGAGCGCCTCGGCGACGACCCGCCGGTCCGCCATGACGTAGCCCATCCCGAGCGGGACGTCGGTGCGGTCGGTCAGGACGGTCCAGGCGCCGTCGGCGTTGCGGGCGAGGTCGGTCGCGGTGTGGAAGAGCTGGTGCGGGCCCGGGACGGTGATGCCGTGCGCGGCGCGGACGAAACCGGGGTGGGCGAGCACGATCTCGGGCGGCAGCAGCCCGGAGGTGAGGAGGCGGCGCTCGCCGTAGAGGTCGGTGAGGACCTGGTCGAGGAGGCCGGCGCGCTGGCGCAGGCCCCGTTCGAGCCGCTGCCACTCGAGCTCGTCCACGAGGACGGGCAGCGGGTCGAGGCGCCAGCCGTCGTCGCCGCCGTAGGTCACGCCCTGGTTCTGCAGCAGGGTGACGACGTCGGAGCGGGCCGCCTCGAGGCGTTCGGCCCGGCCGAGCCGGGCGTACTCCGCCAGCTCTGTCCAGGCCGAGCGGGTCGGGCCGGTGGCCTGCAGCATCTCGTCGTGACCGGGACCGTGGGCACGGTAGGCCTCGAGCAGGTCCCCCACGGCCGCCACCTCCCGGACGCCCCGCGGTTGTTCCTGCCCTCGGTAAAACAGGTGCGGTGCGCGCAGAGGCGACTTTACCGGGGATTTGCCTCGTGGATGCCGGGAACCGGTCAGGCGGCGGCGACCTGCGGGGCGAGGAGGGCCTCGACGGCCCGCCACTGCTGTCCCGTGCTGCGGCGGCCCGGCCGGTGCAGGTCGCGGACCATGATGCCGCGCGCCGCCAGCTGGCGGCGCAGGAGCTCCGCATCCCCGTGGGAGCCGTCCGCGAGCGCCGCCGAGCGGGCCTCGAGGAGCCGCAGGTCGTCGGTGGTCAGCCCGGCCGCCGGGCACACCGGGACGAACGCGTCGTCGTGCGGGTCGGACTCCACGGGCCGGGGGAAGCCGTGCCGGTCCAGCGCGTCGCGCAGGGCGGCGCGGTCGAGGTCGCAGCGCACCCGCGCGAGCTCGACGGTCCCCGGCCCGATCAGCACCAGGTCCTGCGCGAGGACCACCGTGGTGACCAGGTGGCGCGGCACGGAGACGCGGGCGTCGTCCCACTCCAGGGTCAGGGCGCGGTCGCTCACGGTGGCGCGCAGCGACTCGCCGTAGACCGTGACGGCGAGCAGCACGCCGACGAGCAGGCCGAGACCGGCCATGACGGCCAGTGCGACCGGCTCGCCGACGTGCCCGCCGACGCCCAGGACGCCGTCGAACCCTGCGCTCACCTGCGCGAGCCCCTCCAGCCCGAGACCGGTGAGCAGGCCGAGCAGCGCGCCGGCCACGGGGTGGCCGGCGAAGAGGGCGGCACGTACGCGCCGGGGCAGACGGACCGATGTGGTGCCGGCCATGCTTCCCTCCTCGACTCGCGCTGCGGGCGGCTCCTGGGAGGCCGCCCCGACATGCTCAAGCGTGCCGTGCGCGCCGGTGCCGAGGCATCACCTTTAAGGATGAAAAGTCCCTGATCACCTGCATCCCTGGTCGTAGGTGACTCCCCCTAAGGGCCTGGTCGGGGCCTCAGGGCAGACGGCGGTCGCCGGGGTGCATGACGCGCAGCCAGCGGTACCCGTAGCCGTCGAGCGGCAGCTCCACCCGGCCGCGCTCGTCCAGCCGGCTCCGGCCCTCCTGGAGCAGGTCGACCAGGTCGGTGCCGCCGTCGTCCTCCTCGAGGGCGAGCGGGACGACGACGGGCTCGGGGCCGAGGTTGTGCAGCAGCACCATCGACGCCTCGTCCCAGGTGCACCGGTGCGCGAGCACGGCGTGGTGCGGCTGGTCGAGCACCTCGAAGGCGCCCCAGCCCAGCTCGGGGCACTCGCGGTAGCGCTGGGCCATGAGGGTGATGTGGCGCAGCAGGGAGTCCGGGTCGTGGCGGGACCTGGCCACGTTGACGTGCTCGGGCCCGTAGCCGCCGGTGACCACGGGGGCGACCAGCTTGCTCGCCGGGGCGGGGGAGAAGCCGCCGCCCGGCTCGTCCGTCCACTGCATCGGCGTGCGCACGGCCATGCGGCCCGGCAGGTCGAGGTCCTCGCCCATGCCGATCTCCTCGCCGTAGAACAGCACGGGCGTGCCGGGCAGGGCGAACAGGAGCGAGTAGGCCATCTTCAGGCGGCGGGGGTCGCCGCCGAGCATGGGCGGGAGGCGTCGCTTGAGGCCG
This sequence comes from Georgenia soli, assembly GCF_002563695.1. Classification (NCBI taxonomy): domain Bacteria; kingdom Bacillati; phylum Actinomycetota; class Actinomycetes; order Allobogoriellales; family Allobogoriellaceae; genus Georgenia; species Georgenia soli. Next base: position 2,518,590 of record NZ_PDJI01000004.1, read on the forward strand.
CGCCCGAAGAGCTGCATCTCCGGCTCCGGGCCGAAGGCGGCGAAGACCTCCTGCCGCTCGGCGTCGGTGAGCTTGTCGAGCGTCAGCTCGTCGTGGTTGCGCAGGAAGTTCGCGTACTGCGAGTCCGGCGAGATCTGGTCCAGGGGACGGTCGCGCAGGGCCTGGGCCAGCGGCCGGGCGTCCTCGCGGGCCATCGAGAGGTAGATGTTCTGCATGCCGACGAAGTCGAACATCATCGTCAGCTCGTCGCCGTCCCGCCCGCCGAAGAAGGCCACCTGGTCCTCGAACGGCACGTTCACCTCGCCCAGGAGGATCGCGTCGCCGCTGCGACGCTGGAGGAACTGGCGCAGCGCGCGCAGGTACGCGTGCGGCTCGGAGAAGTCGTGCTTGTCGTGCTCCGACATCCCGAGGTCGTTGAGGAAGAACGGCACGGCGTCCACGCGGAACCCGTCGACGCCCAGCTGCAGCCAGAAGCCCATCACGCTGGCGATGGCGTCCTGGACCTTCGGGTTGGCGATGTTCAGGTCCGGCTGGTGCCGGTAGAAGTGGTGCAGGTACCACTCGCCGGTCCGCTCGTCCTTCTCCCAGATGGAGTCCTCCTTGTCGGGGAAGACCACCTGGTCGGAGGTGTCGGGCGGCGGGTCGGAGCGCCACACGTAGTAGTCGCGGTACGGGTTGTCCTTGCTCTTCCGTGCCTCCTTGAACCAGGGGTGCTGGTCGGAGGTGTGGTTGACGATCAGGTCGATGATGACCCGCATCCCGCGGTCCTTGGCCGTGCGGATGAGCTCGACGACGTCGCCGTGGTCCCCGAGCCGCGGGTCCACCCCGTACATGTCCGACACGTCGTAGCCGTCGTCCTTGCCGGGCGTGGGGTAGAACGGCATGAGCCACAGGCACGTCACGCCGAGCTCGGAGAGGTAGTCCACGCGCTGGGCCAGGCCGGTGAAGTCGCCCACCCCGTCACCGTTCGCGTCGAAGTAGGTCTCGACGTCGAGGCAGTAGATGACGGCGTTCTTCCACCACAGGTCGGACGTGTCGGTGATCCGCAACGGTCAGGCCTCCTTCAGGGCGGGCAGGATCTCGGTGGCCGCCACGTCGAGCCAGGGTGCCTGGTGCTGGCCGACGTGGTGGAGGTAGATCTCGTCGAAACCGAGCGCGGCGTACTCGCGGATCCACTCCACGTGCTGGGCGGGCTCGGCCGAGACGCGGACCGCGCCCTCGACCGTCGCGACCGTGACGTCGCGGCTGGCGGCGTCGAAGTGGGCCGGGGTTGCCGCGTCGAGGCTGAGCGGCTCGGGGAAGACGTTGGAGCGCCACTGGTCGTGGGCGATCGCCTCGGCCTCGGAGCGGGTCGGGGCCCAGGACAGGTGGAGCTGCAGGGCCAGGGGGCCGCGGCCGCCGTTGTCGCGGTAGGCGGCGACCACCTCGCGCAGCGTCTCGTGGGGCTGGTTGATGGTGATCATCCCGTCCGCCCACGCGGCCGCCCGCGCCGCGCTCGCGGCGCTGATGGCCGTGGCGACGAGCGGGACCGGCCGGGCGGGCAGGTCGTAGAGGCGGGCCCGGTCCACCCGGACGAGCCCGTCGTGGCTCACCTCCTCGCCGGCGTGGAGGCGCCGGATCACGTCCACGCACTCCTCGAGGCGCCGCACCCGGGTCCCCTTGTCCGGCCAGCGGTCCCCGGTGACGTGCTCGTTCATCGCCTGGCCCGAGCCCAGCGCCACCCAGTAGCGGCCCGGGAACATCTCCCCGAGGGTCGCCGTCGCCTGGGCGACGATCGCCGGGTGGTAGCGCTGGCCCGGCGCGTTGACCGACCCGATCCGGAAGGACGTGGTGGCCAGGGCGGCGCCGAGCCAGGACAGCGTGAAGCCCGAGTGTCCCTGGCGCTCGCTCCACGGCATGAAGTGGTCGGAGGACATCGCCATGTCGAAGCCTGCGCGCTCCGCCGCCTGGACGTCGGCGAGCAGCTGGCTCGGCGCGATCTGTTCGTGGGAGCAGTGGAAGCCGTAGGTGGTCACGCTCCCCTGTCTAGGGGCTTCCGGGCGTCCTCGCCTCCCGAACGGCCCGGCGTCGGCCGGAACCACCCGGTCCGCCGGGGGAGGATGGGTCCGTGGGAGAGACCCTGGACGACGTCGGACCCTGGCTCGCGGAGGCCTGGTCGCGGCTGCGGCCCGGCCCGGTCCCGGCGGAGGACGCCGCGGTGCTGGCCGTCGTGGTGGCGGCGGTCGTCGCGGCCGTCGCGGTGCCGCTGCTGTGGCGCCACCTGCGGGTGGTGGTGACGGTGGTGCACGAGCTCGGTCACGGTCTGGTCGGCGTGCTGTGCGGGCGCCGGTTCACCGGTTTCGTGCTGCGCGGTGACATGTCCGGCCACGCGGTGACCGTGGGGCCGGCACGCGGGGCCGGCAGGGTGCTGTCCACCTGGGCCGGCTACCCCGCACCCGCCGTCGTGGGGGCGCTGCTCGTGCGAGCCGCGGGCACCGGCTGGGCCCCGACCGTGCTCGGCGTGGGGGCTCTCGTCCTGCTCGTCTCCCTCGTCCGCGTCCGCTCCTGGTACACCGCGCTGGTGATGGTGGCGCTGACCGCTGCGACGGCGGCTCTGTGGTGGTGGGTCGGCGGCGCGCTGCAGGCGGCGGTGCTCCTCGGTGTCGGGCTGTTCCTGCTCGTGGGGGCGTGGCGCCACCTCGGGGCGCTGCTCGGCAGCCGCTCGCCGGGCTCGGACGCGGCCGTCCTCGCCGGCCTGACGCGGGTGCCGCGGTGGTGCTGGGTCCTCAGCTTCGCCGTCGTCCTCGGCCTGGCGTCCTGGTTCGCGCTCGCCCCGTTCGGGGCGCTCGCGGGCCTGGCCTGAGCGGCGGGCGCTGACCGGGACCGTCACCACGCCCGGAACACGACACGGCTGAACTGGTACGGCGACGGGTCGAGGTCGTCCTCGTTCGCCAGCACCACCAGCACGTCACCGGACTCGCTGCGCACGGCGGCGAACGCCTTGAAGCCGGGCAGACTGCCTCCGTGGCCGTACCCGGGACCGGTCGACAGCTGCACGCGCCACAGGCCCAGCCCGAAGCCCGCCCGGCCGCGGAAGTCGGTCATCTCCCCCATCGCGGCCGCGGACAGGAGCTCGCCGGCGGCGAGGGCGCGGAAGAACGTCGTGAGGTCCTGCGCCGTCGAGACCATGCCGCCGGCGGCCCAGGCCGCCGTCTCCAGCGAGTGGAGCGAGGTCTTCTCGCTGTTGGCGTCGGTGCCGAGCTCCTGGGAGAACCCGGTGACCGGCTCCGGCCCGCCCGGCGGGAGGGCGGTCCGGCCGAGGCCGAGCGGTCCGGTGATCCGGGTCCGCAGGTTCTCCGCGAGGCTGCGCCCGGTGACCTTCTCCACGACCAGGCCCGCCAGGACGAAGTTCGTGTTCGAGTAGGCGGTCTGGGTGCCCGGCGGGAAGTCGCGGTCGAGGGCCTCGACGATCGCGAGGGAGTCCTCCGGCGTCCACGTCCGCGCCGGGTCTGCGAGCACGGCGGTCTCGAAGGCGGGCTGTGCGGCGTAGTCCGGGATGCCGCTGGAGTGGTTCAGCAGCTGCCGCACGGTCACCCCGTCCACGAGCGGCGCGTCCGGCAGGTAGGCCGACACAGGGTCGTCGAGGGCGACGGCGCCGGCGTCGACGAGCTGGAGGACCATGACCGCGGTGAAGGTCTTGGTGATGCTGCCGATGCGGAAGGCGTCGTCGGGCCGGAGCGGGGTGCCGCGGGTGTCGGCACGGCCGGCGGCGCAGAGGCGCACGGGCTCGCCGTCGCGACCGACCGCCACCACCAGGCCGCCCGCATGGCCGGCGGCGAGGTCGTCCAGCACCTCCTGCAGCGTCGGTCCCGGGCGGCGCGGCTCGCTGCCGCACGACGACGGCGCCGCCCACGTGGTGCCGGCCGTGGTGGTCGCGGCCGTCGGCCCCGCCGACGGCGCAGTCTCGGTGGTCCGGGGGAGCGGCGGCTCGTCGAGGACCGTCCCGCAGGTCGTCAGCAGCAGGGTCACACCCACGACGGTGCTCGCCAGCCGTGCACGGCACGGCCTCGACGAGGCCCGCCTCTCCGGTGGCCCATGACGCGCTCCGCCAGCAGGGGTCCCCGGGGACGTCCATGCTCCGGCGCCGGCCGTGAGACGACAAGAGCCGCACCGGGTGATCCCGGTACGGCTCCTGTGTCATCCGTGCGAGAGCGGGTGACGGGAATCGAACCCGCGCTGTCAGCTTGGGAAGCTGAAGTTCTACCATTGAACTACACCCGCAGTGCGCCTTGTGAGCGCGCCGCCACTATACCCATCCTCGGGCGGCCTGGACGAAATCCGGGTGCCCCCGCCGACGTGACCTGCGCCGCGTCGCAGGCTCTGCGTGGGTACAGGTCGCACGCCCCGCGTGGGTCAGGCCGCCCGTTCTCGTGTCCGGACGCCCGCCTGGCCGCCGTCCGCGGCGGTGGCAGGATGGGCGCCGTGCTGCTCTCCGACCGTGACATCCGCGCCCAGATCGACTCCGGACGCGTCCGGCTGGACCCGTTCGAGCCCGAGATGATCCAGCCCGCGAGCCTCGACGTCCGCCTCGACCGCTACTTCCGGCTGTTCGACAACCACCGGTACCCGGTCATCGACCCGTCGCAGGACCAGCCGGAGCTGACCCGCCTCGTCGACGCCGGGCCGGACGACCCGCTGATCCTGCACCCGGGCGAGTTCGTGCTCGGCGCCACGTACGAGCAGGTGACGCTGCCCGACGACATCGCCGCCCGCCTCGAGGGCAAGTCCTCCCTCGGGCGCCTCGGCCTCCTCACGCACTCCACCGCAGGATTCATCGACCCGGGCTTCACCGGCCACGTCACCCTCGAGCTGTCGAACACGGCGACCATGCCGATCATGCTCTGGCCGGGCATGAAGATCGGGCAGCTGTGCTTCTTCCAGCTCTCCTCGGCCGCCGAGCACCCGTACGGCTCCGGCGTGCGGGGGTCGCGCTACCAGGGGCAGCGCGGGCCGACCGCGTCGCGCTCGTACCTGAACTTCCAGCGGACGCCGGTGCGATGAGCGCGCCGCTCGTCCGCACGCTCGCGGAGCCGCACCACCTGCTGGTGCTGGCGGCGGACGTCCACCCCGACGAGCTGGAGGCGCTCGCGGTCTCCCGCAGCGACACGGCGAGCTGGGCGGGGGAGGCCGACCTGCGCCTGGCCCCCGGCGTGCACCTGACGGGCCCGTGGTCGCTCGACCCGGAGCTGCGGGACGCCTTCGACCTGCCCGCCTGGGCGGCGCAGGCGTTCCTGCTTCGCTGCCCCGTCCAGCGCGGGGGAGCGCTGCCGCCGGAGCTGCAGGGGGTCGACCCCCTGCTCGACGCCTTCGTCGAGGGTGTCCCGGTGGGCGTCGAGCAGGAGGCCCTCGACCACCTGCGCGCCTTCGCCCGGCGCCTCGGCGGGGCGCTGCGGCTCGCCGGCTCCGGCGCCGTCGTCGTGCCCGACCCGGAGGCCGCGACCGACCTGACGGTGATGTCACCGGTGTGGCTCGACCCCGACGCGTGCCTGCAGGTGCTCCAGCAGTCGCTCCCGCACGTGCGTTCCCTGCTCGACGACGTCCCCGAGGCGGCCGCCGAGGGGCTCGAGGGGTACGGCATGGTCTCCGAGCTCGGCTCCGGCGACCTCGTGGAGCTCATCGCGTCCGGCACGGCGCGCACGCCGGCGGTGCTGCGCGGGGAGGAGTGGGCGTCGGAGGGCGTCGTCACCTACGAGCTGCGCTGGCGCCCGGCGCACCCCGAGACCGCGTTCGCGGCCCGCCCGCCGCTCGGGCAGCGCCGCGCCCGCTCGGAGGCCGCCGCGCTGATCGAGCGGGCCGCCGTCGCGCTGCACGCCGTCGTCGGCGGCGAGATCAGCGACGACGACGGCTTCCTCGTGGACCCCGCCGACCTCGAGGGCTGAGCCGCCTCAGGCCCCACGCCCCGGCACGCGCCGCGCCCGGGCCGCCAGCGCCACCACCGGCACCACGCACAGCCCCGACACGACGGCGAGACCCGGGAAGCCCGCGACGGCCAGCAGCGGGCCGGAGACGATCGCGCCGAGCGCCGCGGCGGCGTTCATCAGGGCGTCACCGGTGCCCTGCACGAGCGGGCGGGAGCGGGCCGGCACGGACTCCGACAGCAGCGCCGCCGCGGGCACCGTCACCACCGACCACCCGAGCCCGAGCAGGAACAGGCCCGTGGCCACCGCCGGGGTCGACGCGGCGCCGAGCAGGTTCACCGCCGCCGCCCCCACGAGGGTCACCTGGCCCGCGAGGATCGTCGGCACCTGGCCGAACCGGTCCGCGGCGGCCCCGACCACCGGGGCGAGGGCGAACATGCCGAGCACGTGCAGGCTGATCGTCAGGCCCACCACCCCGACGCCGTGACCCAGGTGCGCGAGATGCACCGGTGTCATGGTCATGACCGAGACCATCGCCACGTGCGCGAGCACGAGCGCCGTCAGCGCGAGCGCGCCCCGTGGGGACGCGCGCACCTCGCGCAGCGCGGCCGCGAACCCCGCACGCCCGGGCAGTGGCGCCCCTCCGCCCGGCCGGGCGTCGGCGGCGGTGTGGCGCTGGGCGAGCAGCAGCGGGTCCGGGCGCAGGCCGAGGGCGACGACGCCGGCGGTCACGGCGAGCAGCACCGCGCCGATCGCGAAGGCGCCGGCCAGGGGAGCGAGCCCGAGGCGCGCCTCGACCCACTCGCCCGGGAGACCGAGGTTGGGCCCGACGACGGCCCCGAGCGTGCCGATCCAGACCACGAGCGCGAGGCTGCGCGCCCGGTGCGCGGGCTCGGCGAGGTCCGTGGCGGCGAACCGCGACTGCAGGCCGGCCGCCGCACCGGCGCCGGTGCCGAGCATGCCGAGCACCAGCAGGACGGTGGAGCCGGTCTGGGCGGCTGCCACCAGCAGCGCCGTCCCCACGGCCGCCACCGTCCACGCCAGGGTGAGGGAGCCGGCGCGCCCCCGCCGCGCGGCGAGCGCGCCGAGGGGGAAGGCCGCCAGCGCGGCGCCCACCGTCGTCGAGGAGCGGGCGAGCCCGGCCCACGTCTCCGAGGCGGTGACCTGCTCGGCGAGCAGGACGCCCACCGACGGGGCGGCACCGATGCCCAGGGTCCCGAGCACCTGGGCGACGAGCAGCGTGGTCAGCGTGCGGCGCCGCGCGCGGACGACGTCGGGCAGCTCGAGCCAGGTGGCGGGTGGGTCAAACGCGCTCACGCGTGGTCCTCGCCGCGGCGGACCCCGGCGAGCAGCAGCTGGGCCACGTCCATGACCTCGACGTCGTCGCCGTTGGCGGCCGCGCCGTCGGAGAGCATGGTGATGCAGAACGGGCACCCGGTGGCCACCGCCGAGGCGCCGGTCCCGGCCGCCTCACGGGCACGCTCGGCGTTCACGCGGGTGCCGATCTTCTCCTCCATCCACACCCGGGCGCCGCCGCCCCCGCAGCACATGGCGTCCACGCCCGACCGCGGCATCTCGGCCACCTCGACGCCGTCGAGGGCGCCGAGCAGCTCGCGCGGCGGGGCGTAGATCTGGTTGTGCCGGCCCAGGTAGCAGGGGTCGTGGTACGTGACGGTGCGTGCGTCGTCGCTGCCGGGCTCGGGCGGGACGGGGCGGAGGCTGCCGTCGCGCACCAGCCGGTTGAGCAGCTGGGTGTGGTGGACCACCTCGTAGTGCCCGCCCAGCTGCGGGTACTCGCGGGCGAGGGTGTTGAAGCAGTGGGCACAGGTGACCACGATCCTCGTGGCGCCGGCCTCGGCGAGGGTCTCGACGTTCTGGGCGGCGAGCATCTGGAAGAGCAGCTCGTTGCCGGACCGGCGGGCCGGGTCGCCGGTGCAGGACTCGCCGTCGCCGAGCACCGCGAAGGAGACCCCTGCCGTGTGCAGCAGCTCGGCCACCGCGCGGGTGGTGCGCCGCGCCCGGTCCTCGAACGCGCCCGCGCACCCCACCCAGAAGAGGTAGTCGACCTCGGCGGCCGACTCCACGTCCGCCCCCACCACCGGCACCTCGAAGGGCAGGCCCTTGGCCCAGTCGAGCCGCTTCCGCGGCGCCATGCCCCACGGGTTGCCCTTCGACTCGAGCTTCCTGAACATCTGGCCCAGCTCGGCCGGGAACGCCGAGGCCATGAGCACCTCGTGCCGGCGCAGGTCGAGGATGTGGTCGACGTGCTCGATGTCCACCGGGCACTGCTGCACGCAGGCTCCGCAGGTGGTGCACGCCCACAGCACGTCCGGGTCGATGACGTCCGGCACCAGGGTGTCGGGCACGGCGGCGACGCCGTCCGGGCCCGTGGCGCCGGACGCCGCCAGCGCCCCCAGCACGTCCCCGGTGTGGGGACGGAAGCCGTCCCGGCCCGCGACGGCGGCGGCGACGTCGTCCGTGGCGCCCGTCGCCCCGGCGCCCGCCGCCCCCGCGCCCGAAGCGGCGCCGGCCGCGCGCAGGAACGGCGCGGCCGCGGCGGCGTGGTCGCGCAGGGCCAGGGTGAACAGCTTCGGCGAGAGCGGCTTGCCGGTGTTCCACGCCGGGCACTGCTCCTGGCACCGGCCGCACTCGGTGCAGGTGGAGAAGTCGAGCAGGCCCTTCCAGGTGAAGTCCTCGATGCGGCCGACCCCGAGGGTGGCGTCCTCCGGCAGGTCCTCCAGCGCCTCGACGTCCAGCTCCCGGCCGTCCACGACGACCGGCTGGAGCGGCCCGAGGGCGGGGGCGCCGTCGGGCTCGCGGCGGGCGTAGACGTTGACCACCGCGAGGAAGCGGTGCCAGGCCACGCCCATCGTGGGCTGCAGCCCGACCACGACGAGCCAGGCCAGCGACACGAGGATCTTCACCGCCGCCACGGCGGCGATCGCGCCGGCGAGCACGCCGCGGTCCGCGCCGGCGAGCAGCTCGCCGAGCCAGCCGGTGAGCGGGTAGTGCAGCGGGGTGGCCAGCGCCGCCTCCTCGGCGCTCCCGCCGGAGAGCCAGGCGTGCTCCAGCGCGCGCAGGGTGAGGACGCAGACGACGACGGCGAGGATCACGCCCTCGACGACGTACGCCTGCCACCGCGTCGAGCCGAAGAACCGGGACCGGCGGGCCGTGCCGACCGCCTCGTCACGGTCCGGCTGGGTCCGCTGCCGCACGACGATCAGCCACCCGATGCCCGCCAGCCCCAGCCACGCGATCGCCTCCGTCAGCCACTCCCACGGCGGCAGGTGCCCGATGAGGGGGAGCGCGAACCCGGGGTCGACCAGCTGTCCGTAGCCGGTGACGAGCGTGAGGAAGAGCAGCGGGAAGGACACCATGACCGCCCAGTGGGCGACCCGGACGGCCGGGCGGTGCTGGAACCGGCCGTGCCCGAGCACCTCCTTGACCAGGGTGAGGGTGCGGCGCCCCGCGGGAGCCAGCCGCCCCGGCGCCGGGCGTCCCGCACCGACCTGCCGGACGATGGACGCGACCCCGCGGGCGAACACGGCGAGCGCCACCACCGTCGCGAGCGCGACGATCACGAGCAGCACGGTCTGCAGCACGGGGTGGTCCTTCCGGCATCGGTGGAGTTCGCCACACGGTACCTCCGACCACCCCCACGGCGGCCGGTCGCCTGCACCGCCCGGCGGCCGCGGGACGGCGCGGCCCGCGCCCCGGGCCCGGACCGTCCGCCGGCCGGGACGTACCTCCCCTCCGTCTCCCAGGCGGTGGACGCCGCCGGGCCGGCGCGCAACTCGGTTGCTAAAGTGGTTCCCGATCCCCTGTCCGCACCAGCTTCGGTGCCTGGGCCTGCTCGTCCGCCGGGTTGCACGGGGCGTACTGACCTGACCGAATACCGAGTTCTCGGAGCGGCCCGTGCTGCAGTTGCTGACGATCCATCTGGTTGCGGCCCTGCTCGCGCCCGTGATCGTCGGCCGCTTCGGGCGCCGGGCGTTCATCGCGCTGGCCGCGGTGCCCGCCGCCGCGGCGGTGTGGGCGGCGACGCAGACCTCCCACGTCCTGGCCGGTGACTACCCGTTCCAGTCCGTGCCGTGGGTCCCGGCGCTCGACATCGAGCTGGTGTTCCGGCTCGACCCGCTGTCCTGGCTGATGGTGCTCGTCGTCGGGGGCGTGGGGGCGCTGGTCCTCGTCTACTGCGCCGCCTACTTCTCGGCCACGGCGACCGCCCTCGGCCGCTTCGCCGGCGTCTTCGTCGCGTTCGCCGGCGCGATGCTCGGCCTGGTGATCACCGACAACTCCCTGATGCTCTACGTCTTCTGGGAGCTGACGACGGTCTTCTCGTACCTGCTGATCGGCCACTACCACGAGCGCCAGTCCTCCCGGCGTGCGGCCATGCAGGCCATCCTCGTCACCACCCTCGGCGGCCTCGCCATGCTCGGTGGCCTCATCGTCCTCGGCGAGGTCGACGGCGGCTCCTACCGCATCAGCGAGCTCGTGGCCTCGGCGGCCTCCGGCCAGCTCGGCGCCGGCGCCCCGCCCGCGCTCGTCCCGGTCGCCGTCGGCGCCATCCTCCTCGGAGCCCTGAGCAAGTCCGCCCAGGTCCCCTTCCACTTCTGGCTCCCGGCCGCGATGGCCGCCCCGACGCCGGTCAGCGCCTACCTGCACGCCGCCGCCATGGTCAAGGCCGGCGTCTACCTCGTCGCCCGCCTCGCGCCGGGACTGGCAGACCTGCAGGTCTGGCGGTGGATGGTGGTCGGCCTGGGGGTGCTCACCCTGCTCGTCGGCGGGTACCGGGCCCTGCGCCAGCACGACCTCAAGCTGGTCCTCGCCTTCGGCACCGTCTCCCAGCTGGGGCTGATCATCGTCCTCGTGGGCCACGGTGATCGCGCCGTCGCCCTCGCCGGCCTGGCGATGCTGCTCTCCCACGCCCTCTTCAAGGCGTGCCTGTTCCTCCTGGTCGGTGTCATCGACTGGTCGGTCGGCACCCGTGACCTGCGCCAGCTCTCCGGCCTGGGCCGGCGGATGCCGGTCGCGGCGGTCGCGGCCGCCATCGCCGTCGCCTCGATGGCCGGCATCCCGCCCACGCTCGGCTACGTCGCCAAGGAGGCGGCGCTCGAGTCGCTGGTGCACCTCGGCACCGGCGCCGACCTGTGGGTGCTCGCCGCGGTGGCCCTGGGCTCCGTCCTCACCCTGGCCTACGGGCTGCGGTTCTGGTGGGGCGCCTTCTGGGACAAGCCCGGTGTCGCCGAGCCGGAGGCGCAGCGCACCTCGCGCCTGATCATGGCGTCGCCGGTGGTGCTCGCCGCTCTCAGCCTCGGCCTGGGCCTGGTGCCGGGCACGCTCGAGCGCTACCTCGCCCCCTACGCCGACACGTACCCCGGCGAGGCCGGGCACCTGACCCTGTGGGGCGGCTTCGGGGCGGCGTTGGCGATCACCGTGGGCATCGTCGTCCTCGGTGTCGCGATGTTCGTCTGGCGCCGGCCGGTCGAGCGGTTCCAGCGGTCCTTCCGGGACGTCGAGGGCGCCGAGGGCGCCTACCGCAGGACGCTGCGCGCGCTGGACAACGTCTCCGCGGACGTCACCGCCCTGACCCAGCGCGGTTCCCTCCCGGCGTACCTGTCCACCGTCCTCATCACGGTCGTCGTGGTCGTCCTCGGTGCCGCCACGGTGAGCGGCGTGCTGTGGCCCGAGCGCGTCCGCGCCTGGGACAGCCCGGCGCAGCTGGCGACCGCCGTCGTCATCGCCGTCGCCGCGTTCCTCACCGCCCGGGCCCGCCGCCGCCTCAAGGCGGTGCTGCTGCTCGGGGTCTCCGGCTACGGGATCGCCCTCCTCTACGAGCTCCACGGCGCCCCGGACCTGGCGCTGACCCAGGTGCTGGTCGAGACCGTCACCCTCGTCGTCTTCGTCCTCGTCCTGCGCCGCCTGCCGGCGTACTTCTCCAACCGTCCCCTGGCCACCTCACGCTGGTGGCGGGCCATCCTGGGCGCCGCCGTCGGGATCACCGTCGCGGCGCTGGGAGTCATGGCCGCCGGCAGCCGGGTGCACGACCCCGTGTCCGTGGCCTACCCGGAGGAGGCGTACCAGTACGGCTACGGCAAGAACATCGTCAACGTCACCCTCGTGGACATCCGCGCCTGGGACACCATGGGGGAGATCTCCGTGGTCCTCGTGGCCGCCACCGGCGTCGCCTCCCTCGTCTTCCTGCGCACCCGCATCGGGCACATCGACCGCGCCGTCGACGCCCGCCGCACCCCGCTGTGGGTGCGCGGCCAGGGTGAGACCCACGGCGGGGCGCGCCTGCGCAGCGGACTGCTGACGAAGCCCCAGAAGGGCCGGGTCCCCGGCCGCGGCCGGACGTGGCTCAGCGCGGGCTCCACGGTGGCCCCCCAGCGGCGCTCGGTCATCTTCGAGGTCGGCACGCGGATGGTGTTCCACACCATGCTCGTGTTCTCGCTCTTCTTGCTGTTCGCGGGGCACAACGCCCCCGGCGGCGGGTTCGCCGGCGGGCTCGTGGCCGGCATCGCCCTCACCGTGCGGTACCTGGCGGGCGGGCGCTACGAGCTCGGCGAGGCGGCCCCCGTCCACCCCGGGCACCTGCTCGGCACCGGGCTGTTCCTCTCCGCCGGCGCCGGCGCCGTGCCCGTCCTCTTCGGCGGGACGATCCTGCAGTCGACGATCATCGACGTCACCCTGCCCGTCTTCGGCGACGTCCACCTGGCCACCGCGCTGTTCTTCGACATCGGCGTCTACCTCGTGGTCGTCGGCCTCGTGCTGGACATCCTGCGCTCCCTGGGCGCGGAGGTGGACCGCCACGGCGAGGTCGAGGGCAACCAGGCGCCCGACGTCGCCTTCGACGACCCGGTCCACGTCCGCGACGACGCCGTGCCGGCGCCCGACGCGAGGCGCGAGGACGAAGCCCTGAGCCGGCGAGGAGGTGCCCGATGAACATCGACATGGCCCCGAACCTGTCCCTGGTGGTGCTCGTCGCCGTCCTCGTGGGCACCGGCGTCTACCTGCTGCTCGAGCGGTCGCTGAGCCGGGTCATCATCGGCATCGCCCTGATCAGCAACGGCGTCAACGTGCTCATGCTCGTCGCCGGCGGCAGCGCCGGCGGGCCGCCGCTGCTCGGCGAGACGGCCCCGGAGGACATGTCCGACCCGCTGCCCCAGGCGATGGTGCTCACCGCCATCGTCATCACGCTCGGCATGACCGCCTTCCTGCTGGCGATGGCGTACCGGTCCTGGCAGCTCAACGGCCACGACGAGGTGCAGGACGACCTCGAGGACCGCCGGATCGCCCGCCGCGCGGCCCGTGACGAGCTGTCCGAGCGCGTCACCGACGACTCCGGCGCCACCCTCGCCGAGGACGCCGCGGACACGCGGGACGAGACCGCCCGCGGCGAGGACGAGCACGCCCGGGTGGGGCACCACCCCGCTGCCCTGGGCGCCGACGACGAGGAGGCCAAGCCGTGACCTGGCTCGTCGCCATGCCCGTTGTCCTGCCCCTGATCGGTGCAGGCCTCGCCCTCGCGATGGCCCGGCACCCGCGGGTGCAGGGCGTCGTCTCCGTCTCCGTGCTGACCATCGTGCTCGGCATCTCGGTGGCGCTGCTCGTGATGGTCGACTCCGGGCCGATGGTGCTCGACGTCGGCGGCTGGGCCGCGCCCGTGGGCATCTCGCTCGTGGTGGACCGGCTCGCGGCCCTCATGCTCGTCGTCTCGGTCACGGTCACGCTGGCCGTCCTGGTCTACTCCCTCGCGCAGGGCGTGGCCGACGGCGACGAGGGCGCCCCGCTCGCCGTCTACCACCCGACGTTCCTCGTGCTGTCCGCGGGGGTCTCCAACACCTTCGTCACGGGCGACCTGTTCAACCTCTACGTCGGGTTCGAGATCCTGCTGGCGGCGAGCTTCGTGCTCATCACGCTCGGCGGCACGCGCGACCGCATCCGGTCGGGCACGATCTACGTGGTCGTCTCGCTGATCAGCTCGGTGATCTTCCTCGTGGCGATCGCCCTGATCTACGCCGCCACCGGCACCGTGAACCTGGCCCAGCTCGCCGTGCGGCTGCCCGAGATCGACCCGAACATGCAGCTGATCCTGCAGCTGATGCTGCTGGTGGCGTTCGGCATCAAGGCCGCCGTCTTCCCGCTCTCGGCCTGGCTCCCGGACTCCTACCCGATCGCGCCCGCACCGGTCACGGCGGTGTTCGCCGGGCTGCTCACCAAGGTCGGCGTGTACGCGATCATCCGTACCCAGGTGCTGCTCTTCCCGGACGGGCGGCTCGACGACCTCCTCAAGGTGGTCGCGCTGGCCACGATGGTGATCGGCATCCTCGGCGCCGTGGCGCAGGAGGACATCAAGCGTCTGCTGTCCTTCACCTTGGTGAGCCACATCGGCTTCATGATCTGGGGCATCTCCCTGTCGACCGAGGCGGGCCTCTCGGCGGCGATCTTCTACGTCGCCCACCACATCACCGTCCAGACGGCGCTCTTCCTGGTCGCGGGCCTCATCGAGCGGCGCGGCGGGACGACGTCGCTCGTGCGGCTGGGGTCGCTCGCCCGCGTGGCCCCGCTGCTGGCCGTGCTGTTCTTCGTCCCGGCCATGAACCTCGGCGGCATCCCGCCGATGAGCGGCTTCCTCGGCAAGGCTGGCCTGATCGAGGCGTCCGCCCAGGACGGTGCGGGCCTGTCCTACGCGCTGATCGTCGGCGGGCTGGTGACCTCGCTGCTGACCCTCTACGCGATCGCGAAGACCTGGAACATGGCGTTCTGGCAGGAGGCCCCGGAGCCGCTTCCCGACACCGACACCCCGAGCGGCATGGTGGGGCCGGCGGCTGGGCTGGTCGTCTTCTCGCTGCTGCTGGCCGTCCTCGCCGGCCCGCTCTACGACTACACCGACCACGCCTCGCGCGACCTGCGCGCCCGGGTCCCGTACATCGTCTCCGTCCTGCCCGAGCACGGGCGCGGCACCGGCCAGTCGCCCGAGGTGACCGAGGAGGGCCGGCGCGGGGAGCCGGAGAGCCAGAGCACCTCAGGGGAGGACCGATGAGCAACCCGACGGGCGCCCCGACGGCCGACCGCCGGCGCCAGCGCTGGCCGCGCAGCTCCTGGGGCATGCTCGCCTGGCTGACCGCGGTGTGGGTGCTGCTGTGGGGCGACATCACGCTCGCCAACGTCGTGGCCGGGCTGGGCATCGCCCTCCTCGTCACCACGCTGGCGCCGCTGCCGCGGACCCCGTTCGACGGCCGCTTCCGCCCGTGGGGCGTCACGCGCCTCATGGTGAAGTTCGCGTACGACGTCGTCGTCGCCTCCCTCCAGATCTCCTGGATGGCGCTCACCGGGCGGAAGCCCCAGGGGGCGGTGATCCGGGTGCGCCTGCGCTCGCACTCCGACACCTACCTCACCGCCACCGCCGGGTTCACCTCCCTGGTGCCGGGCTCCATCGTGGTCGAGGCCCACCGCGTCACCGGCACCCTGTACATCCACGTCTTCGACGTCCGCCTGCACGGCGGGCTGGACACCGCCCACCGGATCGTCCTCGAGCAGGAGGAACGGATCCTGCGGGCCGTCGCCTCCCGCGAGGAGCTCATCGACGCCGGCTACGTGCCCGGCTCCTCGCCCCGGGCCGGACGCATCACGAAGTCGGCCGGGGAGGTGCGGCGATGACCTCGACCGTGCTGTTCGCGTACTGCCTCGTCGTGCTCGCGATCGCGGCGCTGGTGGCCCTGACCCGGATGGAGAAGGGGCCCACCATGCTGGACCGCGTGGTGTCCCTCGACGTCGTCACCGCCGTCGTCCTCGGCGCCGTCGCGCTCATCAGCGCCCGCACCGCGCGCACGGACCTCGTCCCGGTGCTCGTGGTGCTGTCGATCGTCGGCTTCGTCGGTTCCGTGACCATCGCCCGCTTCGCCGCCGTCGAGGCGCCCGAGGAGGCCCGGATCCTCACCAAGGAGGAGCTCGCCGAGGTCCTCGCGCAGCAGCGCGCGCTCAGCGACGAGGACGCACCGGTCCACGACCCCGACGCCGACAACGACGACGAGCGCGAGGACCAGGAGGACGACGACGCCGCCGAGGCCCGCGCCGTCGACGCACGCCTCGACGCCGGCCCGGACGACGGGACGCGGGACGGACCGGACGACGGGGCGGGCGGCGGTGAGGGCACGGAGCCGATCGACCAGAGGACCGCCCCCAACCCCGACCCTGACGTCAAGGGCGGGGCGGCACCCGCGGGGGAGGAGGACCGATGAGCTGGACCGACGTGGCCGACGTGGCGGGGACCGTCCTGCTGGTGCTCGGCTCCACCCTCACGCTGGTCGCCGCCATCGCGATCCTGCGCTTCGACGACCTGCTCTCCCGGATGCACGCCGCCACCAAGCCGCAGGTGCTCGGCCTGGTGATCATGATGGCTGGTCTCGCGCTCACCGTGCGCAACCCGGTGGTCGTCTGGACGCTCGTGCTGGTGGTGGCGTTCCAGCTCATCACGGCGCCGATCTCCGCCCACATGGTCGGCCGGGCCGGCTACCGCACCGGCAAGGTCGACTCCGAGGCGCTGGTCGTCGACGAGCTGACCGAGGACCTGCGCGCCTCCGACGAGCTCTCCGACGAGGAGGTCGAGCGCCGCATCGCCGAGCTCAACCGGGACCTCGATCGCCCGGACGGCGGCAGGGCCCCCGAGAGGCGCTGACCGGCCCGCGAGCCCGCCATGCAGGTCGCCGGTGCGTCAGGCATGATCGAACCGCACGCAGGCGCCGCCCGCGACGCTGCGAACGACTGAGGAGTACCGCATGGACATCGGCTGGAGAGCCGTCAGCACCGGGGCGACGATCGCCGCCACGTTCATCACCACCAAGGCGGTCAGTGCCGGCTGGAAGGCCGTCACCGGCCACGAGCCGCCGACCGACGAGGACGACCCTGACGTCGAGTGGTGGGAGGTCATCGCGTTCACCGTGGTCTCCGGGGCGCTCCTGGGCCTGGCCCGTCACCTCGCCCTGCGCGGTGCCACCAAGTTCTACGGCGGTCCGGTGGAGAAGCGCATCGACCAGGTGTGAGTCCCGCGGTGCTAGGGTGCCGGTGAGACGACAGGGGAGCGCCGGAGGGCGCTGAGAGTGCGGACATCCGCAGACCCTCGAACCTGCACCGGTTAGCACCGGCGAAGGAAGTCGGGACACCTCTCCCTGCGGCTGGCGCGCCCGCGCCCGTCGCAGCCCCTCCTGCATCCTGGGAGGACGCACTGATGACCAGCACCACGCGCCGCCGCCTCGCGCGGACCACCGCGGCCACCGCCGCCGCCGCGCTCGCCCTGGCGGGCTGCAGCCTCGGCGGCGGGGACGACGGCGGAGCGGCCGCCGACGGGACGGGCAGCTCGACCGGCGGCGGGAGGCTCACGGTCGTCACGCACGACTCCTTCCACCTCAGCCAGGACCTCCTCGACCAGTTCGAGGCCGACACCGGCTACCAGCTCGAGATGGTCGCCCCCGGCGACGGCGGAGCACTGGTCAACCAGCTGATCCTCACCGCCGACTCCCCGCTCGGGGACGTCGTCTACGGGATCGACAACTCCTTCGCCGCCCGCGCGATCGACGCGGGCGTGCTGGAGCCCTACACCTCCGAGAAGCTGCCCGCCTCCGCCGAGCAGTACGCCGCCGACGACTCCGGCTCGCTCACCCCTGTCGACATGGGCGACGTCTGCCTCAACGTGGACCACCGGTGGTTCGCCGAGAAGGGGGTCCCGGAGCCCACCACCCTGGAGGACCTCACCGAGCCGGCGTACAAGGACCTCCTCGTCGTCACCAACCCCGCGACCTCGTCGCCGGGCCTGTCCTTCCTGCTCGCCACGGTCGGCGCGTTCGGCGAGGACGGGTGGCAGCAGTACTGGAAGGACCTCAAGGCCAACGGGGTCAAGGTCGTCGAGGGCTGGTCCGACGCCTACTACGTCGACTTCTCGGGCTCCGAGGGCGCCGGCCCGCGCCCGATCGTGCTCTCCTACGCCTCCTCGCCCGCCGCGGAGGTGCCCGAGGGCGGCGGTGAGCCGCGCACGGGCGCCATGCTCGACACCTGCTTCCGGCAGGTCGAGTACGCCGGGGTCATCGCGGGCGGCCAGAACGAGGCGGGCGCGCACGCCTTCATCGACTTCCTCCTCTCCCCGGAGGTCCAGGCCGACATCCCCGGGCAGATGTACATGTACCCCGTCGACGACACCGTCGAGCTCCCCGCCGCGTGGGCCGAGCACGCCCCCCTCGCCGAGCACCCGTTCACCGTCGACCCGGCGACCATCAACGCGCACCGCGAGGACTGGATCGCCACCTGGTCCGACATCGTGACCGGCTGATGGTCCGCCGGCTGGGATGGGCGCTGGCCACGGCGGTGCCGCTGGTCTTCCTCGGTGTCTTCTTCGCCTGGCCCGTCCTCGCCATCGTCGGGCGGGGCTTCGTCTCCGACGGCGCCCTCGACCTCAGCGCGTTCGCCGACGTCTTCACCCGGTCACGGACGTGGCGGATCGTCGGCCTCACGCTCGCGCAGGCGAGCCTGGGCACGGCCCTGTCCGTGCTCCTGGGCCTGCCCGGGGCGTACGTGCTCTACCGGTGCCGCTTCCGTGGCCGCGCGCTGGTGCGCGCGTTCGTCACGGTCCCGTTCGTGCTGCCCTCCGTGGTGGTCGGCGTCGCGTTCCGGGCGCTCCTCGCCGAGGGCGGCCCCCTGGGGTTCCTCGGCCTGGACGGCACCTTCGCCGCGATCGTCGCGGCGCTCGTCTTCTTCAACTACGCCCTCGTCGTGCGCATCGTCGGCGGCATGTGGCAGCGGCTGGACCCGCGCGCCGAGGAGGCGGCCCGCGCCCTGGGCGCCTCGCCGGCCCGCGCGTTCCGCACGGTGACGCTGCCCGCGCTCGCCCCGGCGATCGCCTCCGCGGCGTCGATGGTGTTCCTGTTCTGCGCCACCGCGTTCGGGGTCGTGCTCGTGCTCGGCGGGATCCGGTTCGGCACCATCGAGACCGAGATCTGGATCCAGACCACCCAGTTCCTCGACCTGCGCGCCGCCGCGGTCCTCTCGGTGGTCCAGCTCGTCGTCGTCGCGGCCGCCCTCGCCCTCGCGGGGCGCAGCCGCCGCCGGCAGGAGCGGGCCCTGCGGCTGCGCACCGACGCCGACACCGGGCACCGGCTGACGCTGGTCGCCCGGCGCGGCGGCGGGCTCCGGCCGGGACCGGACGCGCTGCCCGCCGCCCTCACGGCCGCCGTCGTCGTCGGGCTCCTCGGCCTGCCGCTCGCCGGCCTGGTGGTGCGGTCCTTCCGCACGCCCGACGGCGGCTGGGGGCTGGCCAACTACGTCAACCTGGGCACCACCGGCGGGGACAACGCCCTGACCGTCACCGTGTGGGAGGCCACCGAGAACTCCCTGCGCACCGCCGTCGACGCCACCGTCATGGCCGTGGTGGTGGGGACCCTCGTGGCGCTCGTCGTCTCCCGCCGGCCGCGGCGCCGCGCCGCCCGCCGGGCCGTGAACCTGTTCGACGCGCTGTTCATGCTGCCCCTGGGCGTCTCCGCCGTGACGGTCGGGTTCGGGTTCCTCATCACCCTGAACCGCCCGCCGCTGGACCTGCGCACCTCCGCGGTGCTCGTGCCGATCGCCCAGGCGGTGGTCGCGGTGCCGATGGTCGTGCGCACCGTGCTGCCGGTGCTGCGCGCGATCGACCCACGGCTGCGCGAGGCCGCCGCGACCCTGCGGGCGTCGCCGGGCCGGGTCCTCGCCACCGTCGACGGCCCGTTCCTCGTCCGGGCGCTCGGGCTGGCCATCGGGTTCGCGTTCGCCGTCTCCCTCGGAGAGTTCGGGGCGACGTCGTTCCTGGCCCGCCCCGACCGCCCCACCCTGCCCGTGGTGATCTTCCGGCTCATCGGCCGGCCGGGCGCCGAGAACTACGGCATGGCGATGGCGGCGGCCGTGCTGCTGGCCGTGCTGACCGCGACCGTGATGGGCGTGGCCGAACGGCTGCGCACGAAGGAGGCGACCGAGTGGTGAGCGAGCGGGGCCTCGCGGTGCGTGACCTGGTGGTGCGGTACGAGGGGGCGGGGAAGACCGCGACGACGGCGGTCGCCGGGGTGGACCTGGACGTCGCCGTCGGCGAGATCCTCGCCCTCCTCGGGCCGTCGGGGTCGGGCAAGTCGTCCCTGCTGCGGGCCGTCGCCGGGCTGGAGCCCGTGGCCGCGGGGTCGGTGTCCTGGGACGGGCGGGACGTGACGAACGTGCCCGTGCACCGGCGCGGTTTCGGCCTGATGTTCCAGGAGGGGCAGCTCTTCCCGCACCGCTCGGTCGCCGGCAACATCGCGTACGGGCTGGCCATGTCCGGGGTCCCGCGCGCCGTGCGGGCGCGGCGGGTGGCGGAGCTGCTCGAGCTCGTCGGCCTGGAGGGCTACGGCCCCCGGGCGGTCAGCACCCTCTCCGGCGGGCAGGCGCAGCGGGTGGCGCTGGCCCGCTCGCTCGCGCCGGAGCCGAAGCTGCTGCTGCTCGACGAGCCGCTCTCCGCGCTCGACCGCGGGCTGCGGGACCGGCTCACCGCGGAGCTGCACGACATCCTCCGCCGCACCGGCACCACCGCCCTGTACGTCACTCATGACCACGACGAGGCGTTCACCGTGGCCGACCGGGTGGCCGTGATGATCGACGGTCACCTGGCCCAGGTGGACGAGCCGGCCCGGCTGTGGCGCGTGCCGGCTGACCGCAGGGTCGCGGCGTTCCTGGGGTACGGGCCGTTCCTGCCCGCAGAGACGCGCAACCACGTCGCCGTGACGTCGCTGGGGGAGGTGCCCCTGCGCGGGACGATCGCGTCCGGCACCTCCGCCCCGGCCCAGGCGTCAACCGGGTCCGCGGCTGCGCCCGCGTCCACCGGCCCGAGCGGCCGCGTCGTGGTGGGCCTGGGGCCCGGCGCCCTGCAGGTGGTGACGGGTGAGGGCTGGGCCGGCGGGCACGACGTCGAGGTGCCGGCGGTGGCGACCCGGTTCGTGCGGGGCCGCACGGAGGTGGACGTCCTCCTGCCCGACGGGACCGCGGCGACCGCCGTCGCCCCCGGTGCCGTGCAGCTGCCGTCGCACGTGCAGGTGCGTCTCGACCCCGACGCGGCCGTCGTCGTCCCGGCGGAGACGCCCGGTCAGCCGGCCTGCGCGTAGTTCTCCACGACGGCGACGTCGAGCGCGAAGTCGACCGGGAAGTCGCCGAAGAGCAGGCGCCCCGCCACGGCGGCGGACCCGCGGACGGCGGCCGCGACGTCGTCAGCCAGCTCGGCAGGGGTGTGGACGATGACCTCGTCATGGAGGAAGAAGACGAGGTGCGGCCCCGTCGCCGTCCCGTCCGGGGAGGAAAGGTCGCCGCGCGCCGCGCCCATGGACCGCAGCCGCAGCCGGAGCTCCGCCATCCAGCACAGCGCCCACTCCGCGGCGGTGCCCTGCACGACAAAGTTGCGGGTGAACCGGCCCCAGTCGCGCGCCAGCTGCCGGGCGCGCCGGGTGTCCTCGCCGGTGGCGTCGGCGTCGGCCGCGCGGCGCCTCGCCTCCCACCACCTCTCCGGCGGGGGCGGGGAGGTCCGGCCCAGCCACGTGCTGACCACCCCGCCGCGCTCGCCGGTGCGCGCGGCGTCCTCGACGACGGCGGTCGCGCGTGGGTAGGCGCGCAGCAGCCGCGGCATGAGCTGGCCCGCCTCGCCGGTGGTCGCCCCGTAGAGCGCGCCGAGCATCGCCACCTTCGCGCGGGCACGGGTGTCGACGATGCCCTGGTCGACGAGGCCCTGGTACAGGTCGCCGCCCTGCGCCGCCCGCGCCATGGCCGTGTCGTGCGACATGGCGGCGAGCACCCGCGGTTCGAGCTGGGCGGCGTCGGCGACGACGAGCCGCCAGCCGGGGTCGGCCGCGACAGCCGCCCGGACCTGCTTGGGCAGCTGCAGCGCCCCGCCGCCGCTGGTGGCCCACCGGCCGGTGACCACCCCGCCCGGGACGTAGTCGGGGTGGAAGCGTGAGCGGGCGGCGCCCGGCCGGGGGCGCACCCACGTGTCCATCCACGCCCACCCGTTCGCGCTGAGCAGGCGGGAGAGCTTCTTGTACTCCAGCAGCGGCGGGATCACGGGGTGGTCGTGGCGGACCAGCTCCCACTTGCGCGTGGTGGCCACCTCGACGCCGGCCGAGTGCAGCGCCCGAAGGAGCTCGGGCGCGGAGTCGGGGTTCAGGCCGGGGGCGTCGAGGTGCTGCCTGATCTCGGCGGCGAGCGCCTCCACCCGCGGCGGACGTCCGCCGGGGGCGGGACGGGGACCGAGCAGCTCGGTGAGGAGCCGGTCGTGGACGTCGCGGTCCCACGGCAGTCCGTCGTGGGCCATCTCGGCAGCGAGCAGCGCGCCCGCGGACTCGGCGGCGAGCAGCAGGCGGAGCCGGCCGGGCTCGGTCGCGGCCTCCACCGCGGCGTCCTGGCGGACCTGCTCGGCCAGGACGTCCTCGGGGCCGAGCTCAGGGGCGACGGCGTCGAGGAGCGTCGGCTCGTGGTCGGGGTCCGCGGGGTGGTGGTCCCACGGCCCCTCCGGGGACGTGGCGATCTCGGACCCGGCGCTCGCGGCGGCGTGCCGCAGGATCGCGTGGCACAGGCGGAGGTCCTGGCAGCGTTCCACCCGTACGCCGGCGCGCAGGAGCGGCGGGTAGACGGAGGCCGTGTCCGCCCACACCCATCTGGGGCGGTGCGCGGTCTCGAGCTCGCGGACGCGTCCGGGGAGCGCCGCGGCGGGTACGGTCCCACCCGCCGGCGTGTCTGCGGCGACCCGTCCCGCGGCGCCCGCACCACCTTCCCGGCCGGCCTCGGCGCTGTCAGGGAGCGGGCGCAGCTGCGCGCCGCCGTCGACGGTCGAGACCAGGATCCTCACCGGCGCAGCGTATGCCCGGGCACCGACCTCCGACTGCGCCGGGCCTCAGGCCTCGCGGGCCTCGGATCCCGCGCCGCCGTCGAGCCCCGCGTAGTAGGAGGACTGGGCGGGGTAGTAGTCCGCGAACTGCACGGGCGAGCGGCCCGCCAGCGCGGCGAGCAGGTTGTCGAGGTAGTACTCCCAGCCGGGCCCGACCTCGGCGAGCGCGGCGCCGTCGTCGAGGTGGTGGAGGAGCGTCACGGTGCTGCCTCCGCCGGCCTCGGCGACGATGACCTCGAGCTGCCAGCCGCCGACCTCCTCGCCCAGCTCGACCGCCAGGTGCCGCGGCGGCTCGCACGCGAGGATGGTGACGTCGGACTCGAAGCCGCCCTCCTCGAACGTCATGGCGAACCGGACCGTGCGGCCGACGCCCGGCGCGCCCGACCACCTGCCGATCCAGCGAGCCGTCTTGTCCGGCTCGGTCAGCCACGCCCAGACCTCCTCCACGGGTACGTCGAGGGTGCGGGCGAGCTCGAGGTCACGGCCGTCGGCGGTCGCGCTCAGCGAACCGGTGGGGGTCGGGCTCATGCGTGCTCCTCCGGAAGTCCCTTGCCCCCGACGACGTCCAGCTCCGCCACGTCCGACATGCCGGCGATCAGCGGCATCGCCGCGGCGATCGTCTCCCGCACCTCGGGGGGCTCCAGAGAGGCGTCGTGAGCCGCCTTGTCGGTCCAGGCCTCCCACACCCAGACGGCGTCCGGCTCCTGCGACGTGCCGACCACGTAGTGGAGGCAGCCGGGGTCGCGGTGCATGGCCTCGGCCGCCCGGCGCAGCACGGCCACGAGCTCGTCGCGGCCACCGGGCTGCGCGGTGAACCTGCCGAGGCGGCCGTACGTCATGAGGTCACCGTACGGAGGTCGCCGCGCCCGCGGAGCGGGTTTCGGCCGGGACCGTCAGTTGCGGCGGGCGATGGCCGTGGACAGGACGGTCGCGAAGGCGCACCACGCGGCGTAGGGGGCCAGGGCGGCCCCGGCACGCGGGCGGACGCGGGCCGTCCGGCGCACGAGGTCCGCCGAGCTCGCGGTGAGCACGAGGCACTCCGCCGCCGCGAGCCAGGGCCGCCGGGAGCGGAAGAAGAGCCAGCTCCAGCCGGCGTTGAGGGCCAGGTTCGTGCCGAGGGCCACGCGGTACGCCCGGTGGTCGGCCGGCGTGGGCGCCTCGTCGCTGAGCACCGCGGCCGAGGCCGCGGCGATGTCGGCGTACAACGCCGTCCAGACCACGGGGAAGGCGACGGGCGGCGGCTGCCACGACGGCTTGTCGAGGTCGCGGTACCACCGGTCGTCCGGGTCGGTCGCGAGGGAGCCGGCCACCGCCGTCGCCACGACAGCGGCCGCGGTGGCGGCGAGCGTTCTCGGTCTCATGGCCTCTCCCGCTCCTGCCGGCCCAGGGCGGCGAGCCAGAGGTCGGCCACCCTCCGGCGATCTCCGGCGTCGATCACCAGGCACGCGATGCTCGCCCTCATGCCACGAGCATGCCGTGGCGCCGCGGGGGTCGCGAGCGGACCGGCGAGGCGGGGGGACGCCGCGCGGGGCCCCGGTCGGCTCAGAGGCCGGCGACCTGCCGGGCGCGTCCCAGCTCGGTGGCGCTGACCTGGACCTCGTAGCGGTCGGCCTCCAGGCCCTTGACGGAGGCGAAGTCACGCTCGCCGCGGGTGCTCCAGTGCGCGAGGAAGCCGAAGATGGCCCCCCAGACGGCACCGAGCACGACGGCGGTGAGGAGGACGGCGAGCCAGGCGGCGCCGGGCAGGAAGAGGCCGAGCAGCAGTCCGAGCAGCAGGCCGAACCAGGCGCCGCTGCCCGCGCCGCGCAGCGCGGCGGCGCCGTTGGTGACGCGCCTGGTGACCTGCTCGACCGTGTGCAGGCCGGACCCGACGATGCGGACCTCGCCGACGGGGAAGCCGTTGTCGGACAGGTGGTCGACGAGGCTCTGCGCCTCGCGGTACGTGCCGAGCTCGACCAGCGTGCGGTAGTCGGCGGTAGGACGTGCGGTGGACACAGTCATGCAGTGCCTCCTTGGCGATTGGTTGGGTCATACCAACCGTAGGACGGCGGCCATGGCCTCGCCACCGGGAGGGGCCGGGCCCGTTCCGGAATGGGGCGGCCCGGTCCGTTGTTGGGCCCGTCATGGAGACCACAGTTCGCGCGGCCGAGAACCGGTTCGAGATCCTCGTCGACGACGCGGTCGTCGGCGTGGCCGAGTACCTCGACGACGGGGACCGGCGCATCTTCGACCACACGAGGGTCGACGACGCGATGTCCGGCAGGGGCCTGGCGGGCCGGCTCGTCGGGCACGCCCTGGACGAGACCCGGAAGGAGGGTCGGCGCGTCGTGCCGGTCTGCACCTACGTGGCCGCCTACGTCGAGCGTCATGAGGAGTACGCCGACCTCGTGGAGCCGGCCTCCGACGACGACGGCGACCTCGTCGCAGCGAGGTCCTGACCTCACCGCTCGGCCCGGCTCCTCAGCCCAGCCGGCGCATCGACGCCAGGTCCTGGGGAGCGACGAGCAGGCCCTCCTCCTGGCGTGCCCACCACCGGTGCTTACGGCGCAGCTCGTCGAGGGTGGAGTACCGGTACCGGAACACGCGTGCCCGGACGTAGCGCGGACGGCGCCCCTCGAAGGGGTCGTGGGCGAGCAGGCGCAGGGTGGGGCCGTCGGCCTCCAGCAGGCGGCGCAGCAGCATCGTGAACCACCGGTGCTGCGAGGGGGAGCCGAGCGCCAGGAACCACATGCCCCAGTCCAGCCGCAGGTGGTACGGCGCGTACTGGCGCGGCCACCGGTCGACGCTGCCGGGCTTGCCCCTGAACTCGTACTCGTGCCAGTCGGTGGTGAACGGGTCGTCGTCCTCCGTGCCCTCGACCACCACCTCCGAGCGGCGCCGCGTGATGGAACCGAAGGCGCCGTAGGCGCCGACGAGGTGCCACCGGTTGAACGAGGCGTTCATCGCCTGGCGCTTCGAGACCAGGTTCCTCGCGGGCCACCAGCTCAGCACCACCAGGAACGCACCGACCGCCAGTACGACGACCACGAACCACACCGGCGTCGGGGCGTGCGCGGCGTCGCCGCGCGGCAGGACCCGGCCGAGCACGTCGTCGGACACCGCGGAGAACGCCAGGACCATGGTGAGCCAGTTCAGCCACGCGAAGTTGCCGGACAGCACCAGCCACCCCTGCGTCACGACGACGACCGCGGCCGCGAAGGTGGCCACCGGCTGGGGCGCGAAGAGCAGCCACGGCACGATCAGCTGGGTGACGTGGTTGGCCGCCACCTCGACCTTGTGCAGCGGGCGGGGGAGGTGGTGGAAGAACCAGCTGAGCGGCCCGGGCATCGGCTGGGTCTCGTGGTGGTAGTACAGCGCCGTCAGGTCCCGCCACACGACGTCGCCGCGCATCTTGATCATCCCGGCGCCGAACTCCACGCGGAACACCAGCCAGCGGAACAGGAAGATCACCACGACCGGCGGCGCCACCTCGTCCGAGCCGAGGAACGCGGCGAGGAAGCCGGCCTCCAGCAGCAGGGACTCCCACCCGAAGCCGTAGAAGACCTGCCCGACGTTGACGATCGAGAGGTACAGCCCGTACATCGCGAGGAACACCAGCATCGGCACCCAGGGCGGACCGGACTGCGGCAGCCCGACGACGACGCTCAGCGCCAGCACCACGCCCGCCCAGGCGACCGCGAGCAGCAGCCGGTCCGAGTAGCGACGGCGGAACAAGGTCGGTCCGGCCCGCCCGCCGGCCAGCTCGAGGAAGCGGGGGACCGGCAGGAGGCCGTGCTCACCGAGCAGCGGCCGGAACTGACGCAGCACCACGACGAACGCGACGAGGTAGAGCAACGCGATGCCGCGCTGCAGCACGAACCGGGCGGCGTCGTAGTCCCCGGCACCGAACCACTCCACTGCGAGTCCCTCCCTCGCCGACATTGCACACCCGGTCCCGCCGGGCCGCAGCCGGAGCCGGTTGCGGTTGATTGACGCGCGTCATGGTTCCGAACGGTTCGCGTACCTAGCGTGACAACCAGCAGCCCGGGACCCGCCCGCGGCTGAGGAACAGAAAGGTCGGGGCCATGAGCACCGAGACACCCGCCACCACCCGCACCGTCCTGCGCGCCGAGGGGTTCTCCTGCCCCTCGTGCGTCGCCAAGATCGAGAAGCAGGTCGGCCGGCTCGACGGCGTCACGGACGTGAAGGTCCACTTCGCCAGCGGACGCGTGGAGGTCGGCCACGACGCCACGAGGGCCAGCGTCGACGACCTCGTCGAGGCGGTCGGCAAGGCGGGCTACGTGGCTCGCCCGTCGGCCTTCTGACAGGGAACCGCGCGCCCTTCCCAGGGGCACCACAGGCGCCGCGGACCGGGCTCCACGCCCGGGCCGCGGCGCCTCCCGCGTGACGGAGCTACCGTCCCCGCTGCGGCTCGGCCGTCTGCCCGACGCTGGTCACCGTGGTCAGCAGGAACACCGAGTCCTCGAGGGCGCGGACGGCGTGCCGCTCGTGCGTCAGGACGGCCAGCTGACCGGCGGCGAGCTCGACGGTGTCGCCGGTGACCTGCACCCGGCCGAGGAGCACCTGGAGGCTGGCGGCGTCGGGCGAGTTGTGCTCGGCCAGCTCGGTGCCCGCCGCGAGCGCGATGATCGTCTGGCGCAGCGGGCCGTCGTGCACGAGCAGCTCCGGGCTGCGACCGCGCTCGTCGGCCTTCGCGGCGGCGAGGTGAGCAGCGGCGAGCTGGGACAGGTCGGCCACGGGTCCTCCTAGGCAGGGTCTCGGACGTCACCACTATGCCGCCGGACGGCGGGTCCTGCAGCCCGCGACGGAGCACCTCAGCCGCCCGCGGGAGGCGGCGCGGCCGACGGCATGGCCGGCCCCTCCGCCAGGCCGGCACGGACGCGCGCGGCGTGGACGATGATCGCGACGCACTCGTCGAGGGACAGCGACCCGGTGTTCATGACCAGGTCGTACCGGTCCGGCCTGCGCGGGTCCCACCCGTAGAGGTCGAGGGACATCTGACCGCGGACCTCGTCCTCGCGCCTCTGCCTCCTGGCGGCGCGCTCGGGGCCGATGCCGGTCTCCCGGGCGGCGCGTGCGATCCGCTTCTCCACCGGGCCGTCGAGGAGCACGTGCAGGCTGGCGGGGCGCCCGGCGAGGATGAAGGCGCCGTTGCGGCCCATGATCACCCCGCCCTGCTCCGCCTCCTCCTGGACGATGCGCGTGTTCTCCATGACGAGCTCGTAGCGGTCGCGCTGAGCGACCGGGACGGCGCCCCCCTCGGGGCCGGCGTAGCCGTGGCCCATCGCGCTGAACACGCGGGAGAGCAGACCTTCCTTCTCCCGCCGCGCCTCCTCGGCCTCCAGATCCTCGGAGCTGAACGCCTGGCGGTGGAACGGCAGGCCGAGCGCCTCGGCCACCCGGGGGCCGACGTAGCTCGCGCCGGCGCCGTAGGTCTCGAAGAGGGTGACCACCGGCCTGGTGGCGCCCTGCTCGCTGCTCGACATCGCTGCCTCCGCCCGTAGCCGCTCCCACCACTGTATGGGCCGTGGACCGTGTCGGCCGGGCGCCGCGCATCCGCACGCTCTACGGTCCGGTCATGCGAATCGTCGTCGCGCGCGCCCGGCCGGCCGCCGGGGCGGGGGAGGGGGCCGGGCGTGCTCGAGCGCGTTGACCCGTTCATCGGCACCGAGGTCACGGACCTGCCGCCACCGTCCGGCCTCGCCGCCACGTGGTGGTGGCCGAAGCCGCAGATCGGCAACACCCATCCGGGCGCCGCCTACCCGCTCGGCATGGTGTCCGCGTGCGCGTACTCCGGCGCGTACCCCACCGGCTACGGCCGCTACGAGCTGAGCACCGAGGGCGTCCCCGGCACGATGCACGAGCGCCAGGTGGCCTCGGGGTTCACGCACTTCCAGCAGTCCGGCACGGGCGCGATCCGCAAGTACTACAACTACTTCCGCGTCACGCCGATGCTGGAGCCGCTCGACGCCCTCGGCACGCTGTGGGAGATCGTCGAGGAGGAGGCGGAGCCTGGCTGGTACGCCGCAACCCTCGCGTCGGGCATCCGGTGCGAGGTGACCGTCGGGCCTCGGAGCGCCGTCCACCGCTACACGTTCCCCGCCCACCGCAACGCTCGGCTGGTCGTGGACCTCTCCCTCGGCGGGCTGGCCATCCCGTACGGGGCGACGATCCCGCTGCGGGCCCACCTGCAGACCCTGGCACCGGGCGTCGCGCAGGGCGAGATCGTCATGGAGGGCGCCCCGCTCGCCGTCCACGCGGAGTGCGACGCCGAGCAGTGGCGGCAGATGCTCTGGTACGACAGGCGGCTCATGCCGGGCGGCACGCGCCTCGACTTCGACTCCATCCGACCCACGACGCTGCGCCCGTTCGGCCTCATGTGGGCCGGCCCCGCGGAGCCCGGCCAGGTGGTCGAGCTGCGCCTCGGGTTCTCCCTGCGGGGCGAGGAGCAGGCCCGCGAGAACCTCTACCGCGACTGCGGCCCCGGGCCGAGCAGCTTCGGCCACCGGCGGGCGGCCACCGCCGAGGTCTGGCGCGAGCACCTCGGCAGGATCACCGTGGACACCCCCTCGGCCGAGCGGGAGACGATCTTCTCGACGGCGCTCTACCACTCCCTCCTCAAGCCCTGCCTGGCCCGGGGCGAGAGCCCGTTCTGGCCCACCGACGGCCCGTTCGCGTTCGACATCAGCACGATGTGGGACATCTACCGGACCCAGCTGCCGCTGCTGACCACGCTCGTGCCCGAGCGGGCGGTCGAGCTCGCCGAGGCGCTCATCCACATCTGCGAGGAGGAGGGCAACCTGCCCATCGGGTACCGCATGTCCCGCGGCGCCGACCAGTTCTCCCGGCAGGGCTCCGCGCTCGCCCAGACGTTCCTCGCGGACCTGTGCCAGCTCGGCCTGCCCGGCATGGACTGGGAGTGGGCCCTCGTGCACATGCACAACGACCTGCGCCGCATGTACGGCGAGGACTTCCTCCTGCGCGGCGAGGCCCACCCGATCAGCCACACCCTCGACCTGGCCTTCGGGTACTGGTGCACCGCCAAGGTGGCCGAGCACGTGGGCGACCGTGCCCTGGTGGCGCAGTTCGCCCCGCTCGCCGCGCAGTGGCGCAACGCCTTCGACCCGTCGACCGGGCTGCTCAAGGACTCCACGTTCTACGAGGGCGGCCGGTGGAACTACTCCTTCCGCCTGCTGCACGACATGGCGGCGCGCATCGCGCTCGCGGGCGGGGACGAGGCGTTCGTCAGCCTGCTCGACCGGTTCTTCGGCTTCGGCGCCGAGCCGGTGACCCAGCCGGGGACCCGGCCCTCCGCCGCGGAGATGGCGCGCGGGTACGGGCTCGACCGGTTCGAGGGGCTGAACAACGAGCCCGACATGGAGGCACCCTGGGCCTACCAGTACGCGGGCCGCCCGGACCGGACCGCCGAGGTGGTGCACGCGGCCCTGCAGCACCAGTTCGGCACCGGCCGCGGCGGGCTGCCCGGCAACGACGACTCCGGCGCCCTGAGCTCCTGGTACGTCTGGGCCTCCCTGGGCCTGTTCCCCGTGGCGGGGCAGAACCTGTTCCTGGTCAACGCGCCGGCGTTCCGGCACGCGAGGATCGACGTCCCCGGCGGTTGCCTGGAGATCGCCACCTCCGGGTTCGTCGAGCCGGAGCCGGGCGGGCCGGCGCAGTACGTCCGCTCGGCGACGCTCGACGGCGCGCCGCTGGAACGGACGTGGTTGACGGGTAACGAGGTCCATGCGGGTGGCACACTTCTCCTCGAGCTCGCGGCCACGCCGTCGGACTGGGGCACGGCCGTGGCCCACCGGCCGCCGTCGTTCAACGGGCCCACCCCATCTTCCGCCGAGATGTCATCTTCTCCCTGAGACGTCATGCCCATGACCTCTCAGCGAGGAGTTGACGTCTCACACCTCACCGCAGTGGAGGTAGCACTGTCATGACCACCCCTGAGCGCCGTCTGGTGATCGTCGTCCGGGCGGACCCGGTGATCTGCGGCCACTCCGGCGAGGCGCGCAACCTCGCCGAGGCGGCCCTGACCCGCGGGTTCGACGAGGTCCGCATCGTCACCTGGCCGATCGAGCGCCTCCAGGCCACCGGCCTGCCCCTCAAGCCGCTGGACCACGTGCTGCCCTACAGCGAGGGCATCGTCGTGGAGCGGCCGGGCCCGGTGGGGGACTACAAGGTCCCGGACGGCCGCTACCTCGCCGGGATCACCGGGCGGCTGGTCGAGCTGTTCACAGACGGCGTGCCGACCGTGTGCATGTCGCTGTACCTCAGCCCGCACACCGTGGCCGTCGCGGACGCCGTCCGCGTCGCCCGCAGCACCGGCCTGCCCGTCAGCGTCACCACCATCGCCGAGGCCGTCGGCTCGGACGTGACGAACGTGGTGCGCTCCTGCGTGGACGAGGGCCGCTTCGGCGCCGCGGCGCACGTGCTGTCCAGCTACCTCTCCGCGGACGTGTGCGTGGCCGTCTCGGAGTACACCCGCGAGCTCATCGTCACCGAGGCCGCGGCGATCGACGCCCGCCACGGCACCACCTTCGCCGACCAGTGCCGCGAGCGGGTCGCCATCTCCTACCCGGCCATCGACACCTCCGCCTACCTCGACCTCGACCCCGCCGAGACCGACCGGGCGCTGGCCGCCCGCGGGCTCGAGCGCGACGGGTACGTGCTGTTCCTCTCACGCCTGAGCCCCGCGAAGGGCGTCGACGACCTCATCGAGGGCTTCGCCGCCAGCACGGTGCACGAGCACGTCCGGCTCGTCGTCGCCGGCGACGGGCCGGCCGCGGCGAGCCTGCGCGCGCAGGCGGCCGCCTCCCCCGTCGCGGACCGGATCCTGTTCCTCGACGACGTCGACGACGCCGAGAAGCCCCACCTCATGGCGGGCAGCGCCGCCTACGCGCTGCCCAGCAAGCCGCTGCCGGAGTTCGTCGAGACCTTCGGCATCGCCCTGGTGGAGAAGATGCTCGCCGGCGGGGGGCCGGTGATCACCACCGACACCGGCGGGATCGGCGAGGCCGTGGGCGACTGCGCGATCGTCGTCCCGGTCGAGGACCCGGCCGCGATCGCCGCCGCCCTGGACCGTGCCGTCGGGATGCCCGCCGAGGAGCGCCGCGCCTGGGAGGAGCGGGCGAGGGCGCACGGCCTGCAGTTCGACCGGGCCAACGTCTTCGACCGGCTCTTCGCCCGTCTCGACGACCTGCCGGAGCTGGTCCGGGCCCGCGCCTGACGGCGGCACCGAAAGCCCGCGGCTCCGCCGTCGTCCCGGTAGAAAGGGAGGACGACGGCGGAGGTGCGGCGATGAGGCAGCAACGGTCCCCGAAGGTGGCGGTTCCCCAGGCCGGCGCGGCTCCGGCACCGCCCGGACCTGGCACGGCGTCAGCACCGCCGGTCCCCTCCCTGCCGCCGGACCCCTCCCCGCCGTGGGCGCGTGGCGTCGCCCGCGTCGCCGGCGCCATGATGGTCGGTGGCGCGGGTCTCAACACGTACATGGTGATCGCCCGGCCCGCCTCCTACGCCGGGATGGGCGCCTGGTTCCAGGGGGTCTCCCCCTGGAACCTCGGGCCCCTCCCGGACCTGTGGACCGCCACCTTCGGTCGGCACCCGCGCGTGTGGGTGCCGCTGGTCGGCATCGGGTTCGAGGCGACGATCGGGGCGCTCGCGCTCTCCCGGGACCCGCGCCGGCGCGTGGCCGGGCTCGGCGGGATCGCGGCCTTCCACACCGGGCTGCTGGGGATGGGCCTGTGGTCGTGGGCGCTGCCCTGGCTCGGCGTGCTGGTGCCGGCCGCCGTGGTCACCGCGCGGTCCGGGGCGGCGCCGAGCGGCGACGGCACGGTGCGCGTCACGGGATGACCGGCAGGGGCCACCGCCGGCCGGTGGAGCTGTCCACGAGCGCGGCGCGGCTGACGGGCAGCCGCATCGGCAGCACCGTGTAGGCCAGGGCGGCGACGGCCGGCAGGTCCCCGAGCCGTGCCCGGGTCGCGAGGCTGACGTGCGGCACCCAGGTGCCCGGGCGGTAGTTGCGGTGCAGGTCGGCGCCCGTGCCGACCGCCGCCTCGACCACCCGTTCCTGCCGGCCGGCGAGCTCGGACGTCACGGCGGGCACCAGGGAGGCGCGGCCCCGCCGGAACAGGCCGAGGGCGTCGGCGTGCAGCACGAGGGGACCCGCGTCCGGGAGCGCGGCGACGGCGCCCAGCACGGCCTCCACCTCGTAGGTCCGCAGCACGGCGTAGGACAGGTGCGGCACGTGGTTGCGGTGCGTGTGGCTCAGCAGGGTCGGCACGCCGGCGTCCTCGAGGCGGGTCCACAGGGCCCGCAGCGCGCGGTCCGCGGCGGCGTCGAGGAGGAGGCAGACGGCGAGGGCCACGGCGGCCTCCCGGCTCAGCCCGCGTCCCGGTAGCGCAGCGACCCGGGGCGTCCCGCGCACTCGTCGCCGACCGGCACGGGAGCGATGCCGCCGGCCTCCCGCAGCTCGGCCAGCCGCCGGACCACCCGGGTGCGCAGGTCGTCGGGCGAGATCGTGTTGAGGTTGATCTTCGTCCCGCCCTCGAACCCGGCCAGCGTCGAGACCCGCCACTTGAGCATCGCCCGCAGCGGCATGGGCCGCAGGGCGTCCGGGGGCCGGTGGTGCCACTCCTCGTTGGTCGGCACCCCGGCGCCCGTGGCGGCGTGGCAGGCGTGGAGGAGGTCGGAGAAGTCCCGCAGCTCCGCCGTCGTCAGCTCCCACGGCACGGCGGCGGCGGACTTCGACCACACCTCCAGCGTGGGGTAGCGGTGGCCGACGCCCGAGAGCGCGACCGCGTGGTCGTTCTCCGCCACGAGCAGGCCCTCGGTCAGCGCCACCTCGAGGACCGCCGCGTTGTACAGGTCCGGCCGCGTGCGCAGCAGGTCCAGCTCGTGGTCGACCTGGCGCCCGCGCTCGTCGATGGCGACGAGCTGCTTGTGCAGGTGGTCGAAGGACGCCCCGGCCGGGCGCAGCCAGTTCTGGTAGACCGCCACGTACCGGGCGTGGCGGTTGGCCTCGTACAGGGACCGCATCGTCTCGACCGTGAACGCGAGGTAGTGGTGGTGCTCCTCGGGCGTGAGGGTCCCGGAGGAGGCCAGCTCGTCGTCGAACTCGGCGCCGTCCACGTGGTGGCGGCGGGCGACCACGAGATCGTGCCCGCCGGCGAAGAGGCCCTGCGCGCGGGCGAGCAGCTCCTCCTCCGTCATCGCGTCCCGCTCGGCCTCCGCCGTCCCGGCCGCCTCGAGCCGACGGCGCAGCACGCGGAGGACGTGGGTGCGCCCCGCGGGGGTGGCGACATACTCGCGCTCGTGATCGAGGGCCGACGCCGGGACCTGGTAGCCGTGGTTCGCGCGCCAGTAGTCGAGGGAGAGGATCTCGAAGAGGTTGGGGATGCGCCGGAACTCGGCCACCGTGGCGTCGAGCTCCTCGGCCGGCAGGTGGTGAAGTGTGCGCCACCCCTCGGGGGTGCGGACGAGCCGGGCCTTCTCGGGCGGGGTGTCGAGGTGGCGGCCGGGGCAGAAGGCGCAGGTGCGCGTCTCGCCGGCGGGGTCGAGGCGCTCGCGGGCGGCGGGGGCGGTGGAGATCGGGCGGTGACCGCGGCCCGGGACCGTCCACACCTCGGTGCCGGTGAGCGGGTTGACCTGCTTGACGGTCCCGTCGGCCAGGCGGTTCAGCGGGCGTGTCAGCGTGTGCCCGGGCATGCCCCCATCCTGGCCCGGCGGGCACGCGACGTCAGCGGATCCGCGGAGCGCCGGCCGGCTCAGGGGGAGACGGCGCCCAGGCGGGCGGACACGCGGGCGGCGGCCGCCACGCACGCCGCGCCGAGCTCCGCGACGCGGTCCGGCCCGACCCGGAAGAACGGGGCCGCGAGCAGGACGGCCGCGACGACGTCGCCGCGGTGGTCCCGCACCGGCGCCGCGATGCCGACCTCCTCCGGGGAGGTCTGGCCGAGGTTCACCGCGTAGCCGCGCTCACGGACCTGCGCCAGCTCCCCCACGTAGTCCTCCACCGCGGTGCTGCCGTCGGGGAGGGACGGGAGCCCCTGGCCGAGCAGCTGCCGCACCCGGTCGGCCGGCATCTCGGCGAGGAACACCTGGACGGAGGCGCTCAGCGCGGTGCCGTGCCGGGCACCCAGCGGGTTGGTGTGCTTGACCTGCATCGGGCTGGCCACCTGCTCGACGGTGACGGCCTCGGAGCCGCTCCACAGCATGAGGGCGGCGGTCTCCCGTGTTGTGGCGCTGAGGTCCTGGAGCGTGGGGAGGGAGACCTGCCGGACGTCCAGGTTCGCCAGCAGCGGCCCGGCCATCGCGAGCAGGCCGAGCCCGAGCCGGAACTTGCGGGACGCGGGGTCGCGCTCGACGACCTCCTGCTCCTCCAGGGTGGCGAGGATGCGGGAGACGCTCGACTTGTGCAGGCCGACCTTGGCGGCGATCTCGGTCACCCCCTGCAGCGGTTCGTCGACGGTGAAGCAGCGCAGCACCTCGATGACGTTGAGGATGACCGACGCCGCCCGGACGCGGCCGGACCCGTTCGGGCCGGCCGCGTCCGGACCCGAGAGGTCGTGGTCGCCGTCGTCTGTCACGTTCGGTGCCGTGGCCGCCACGGGGGTGCTCCTTCCGATGGGTGCGAGATGTCCGCCGGTCAGGCGTCGACCCGCACGAGCGGCTCCGCCGCGGCCCGCCCGGGGACGTCCCGGTCACCGTATCGACCGGCCTCCGGGCCCGCGACCGGCGGTTCCGCGTCCCGGCACGCGAGTCCCAGCTCCGCGGCGACGTCGCGGGCCAGGTCCGCGGTGACCTGCTCGAAGAGCAGCCGGCCCTTCGCGGCGTCGGACCCGGTCGGGGCGGAGAGGCACCCTGTCGCCGGGGTGCGGGACGGGACCACCGGGAGCCGGTCGAACCGCGGCAGGTCGGCGGGGGCGTGGTCGACGGCGCGCCCGAGGTCGACCAGCTCCGGCTCGAGGTGCAGCATCAGCGACGTCTCCAGCACCCCGCCGTGCTCGACGTCCCACCCGGGGAAGCCGTCCGGGTAGACGGATCGCAGGGTCTCCTGGGAGACGTAGTCCCAGTAGGACAGCAGCAGCACGCACGAGCCGTCGCCCGGCCGGAGCCCGAGGTCGCGCAGGGCGAGGTCGACGCCCTCGTAGAGGAACTGGTAGTTCTCGTAGTGGCCGTTGACGAGCACCACGTGCCGCGCCCCCTGGCCCAGCAGCGAGACCACCAGGTCGCGCGTGAGCCCGATGAGCGTGCTCGCGTCGAGGCTGGTGGTGCCGGCGAGGTGGTTGCCGCCGCCGGACTTCTGCTGGGACTTGTACCCGTAGGCCACCGGCTGGGCGACCAGGCCGCCGGTCGCCTCGGCGGCGGCGGTGGCGATCCGGCGGGACAGGATCGCGTCCGTCCCCATCGGCAGGTGGGGGCCGTGCTGCTCCAGCGCCCCCACCGGCACCCAGACCGTCGCCTGCCCCGACGCGAGCCAGTCGCGGTAGGTGTGGGCGTCGATCTCGGACATCTGGACCGTGCTGCGTCGCATGGAGGCGTCCATGCCTCTCCTCTCAGGTCGGCTGTGCCGCGGCGTGCGCCGTCGGGCCTAGCGCTCGGGGACGGACTCGGCCGGGACGGCCAGGCCCTGGGCGGCGGCGAGCTCGTCCTCGGGCCGGTGGTGCGGGTCGTTGACCTCCTTCTCCAGGGCCTTGACGGCCCTGTCCCTGCTCCGGAGCCGGCGGACCAGGTTGGCGATCATCAGGAGAATGACGAAGGAGAACGGGAACGCGCCGATGATCGTGCCGGTCTGGACGGTGTCGACGACGGCGGTGCCCCCGATGGACAGCAGCACCAGGGCGACCGCGGCGATGCTGGCGACGAGGACCACGCGGAACCACGGGCCGGACTTCTTCGGCGCGGAGACGAACTCGGCGAGCGCGTAGGTGCCCGAGTCGAGGCTCGTCACGTAGTAGGTGGCGACGAGGATCGTGGCCACCACCAGCAGGACGCCGCCGACGACGGGAACCATGTCGAGCGCCGCGAACAGGCCGCCCGAGGTGTCCTGGGCGACGGCTTCGGAGATCGACCGGCCGCTGGCGTCGTCGTAGTGCAGGGCGGCGGAGCCGATGACCCCCACCCAGACCATGACGATCAGCGACGGGACGATGGTGACGCCGATGATGAACTCCCGCAGCGTGCGGCCCCGGGAGATGCGTGCGATGAACCCGGCGACGAAGGGCGAGAAGGCGATGACCCAGCACCAGATGAAGACCGTCCACCAACCGCTCCAGCTGTCCTGCCAGCTGTCGAGCGGGGCCACCGCGCTCTCGGCCTCGGTCCAGAGGCTCATGGGGACGAACTGGTAGAAGAAGGTGCCGAAGGTCTGGGAGAGGTTCGACAGGATGTAGACGGTCGGCCCGAAGACGAACACCCCTGCCACGAGGACGATGCTGAGGATCGAGTTGGCCTCGCTGACCCGCTTCATGCCCTTGTTGACGCCCAGGAACGCGGAGATCGCGGTGAGGCCGCCGAGCACGGCGATCACGGCGATCCACACGCCGGGCCCGGCCTCGAGCCCGGTGAAGGAGGCGACCCCGGAGGTGAACTGCAGGGAGGCGAAGCCGAAGGAGGTGGCCAGCCCGAGGACGGTGGCGATGATGGCCAGCAGCTCCACGACGACGCCGGCCGGGCGCCGCGCCTTCGACGGCAGGATGTCGACGGTCGCCTCGCGGAAGGTGAGGGTCTTGCCGAGGTTGTGGTGGGAGTAGGCGAGGCAGACCGCGACGACGCAGTACATGGCCCAGGCCGTGAACCCCCAGTGGAAGTAGGTCCACACGATGCCGCCCTCGCCGGGGTTGGCGCCGGAGGGGATGACCGGGGCGCCGTCCCGCATCATGATGGGCTGCGCGACGGACCAGAAGATCAGGCCGATGCCCTGGCCGCAGGCGAAGAGCATGGAGTACCAGGCGAAGCGGCCGTGCTCCGGGGTGGCCTTCGGGCCGCCCAGCCGGACCGCGCCGACCTTGCTCACCGTGATCCAGACGCACACCACCACCGCGATCACGGAGTAGAGCACGAAGAACCACGAGAACCCCGACGTCACCCAGGTGCGCATCCGGTTGATGACGCCCGCGGCACCGTCCGGGTTCGCCGTGACCACCGCGATCGTGGCGACGATCAGCAGCGGGGGCAGCGCCTTGATGATCGCGCGGTCCAGCGGCGGCAGGATCTGGCCGCGGAAGCGCGGCAGCTCCACCATGCGGGGCCGTCGACGGGCCGACCTTCCCTTGCGCGCCGGAACCGGTGGCGCGGCGGGTTCCGGCGGCGCCGAGGGCTCGGCGGTCCTTGTGTCGGTGGTCAGAGCGCCGGTGGTCGGCGGTTCCTTGAAGGTGGTCATGCTGGCGTCCCTTCGGCTGGGCGGCGATGCCCGCGGGGAGAATAGGTCACGGTGCGGTGCCGTGGGGCGACCGTCCGGCTGTGGTGACGGGCGACGGGAGTCGCTCTGCGACGGCGGTCGGTGCCCTGTGCGGCGGTGCGAGGCGGCTGGCGTGGTGCTTGGCCGAGCCCTCGGTGTGGCCCGCTCCTGGTCGGCGGGTGCGGGCGGAGCGCCGGCCGGCGGTGTCGCGCGGCCGGCGCCCCGGGCTGCCTGCTCTCAGCAGGGGATGATGTTGTGCTCCGGGCCGAACGGGAACTTGGTGATGTTCTCCGCGCCCGACTCGTTCACGACGAGGATGTCGTGCTCGCGGTAGCCGCCCGCGCCGGGCTCGCCGTCGGCGACGGTGATCATCGGCTCCATGGAGACGACCATGCCGGGCTCGAGGACGGTGTCGATGTCCTCGCGCAGCTCCAGGCCGGCCTCGCGGCCGTAGTAGTGGGACAGGACGCCGAAGGAGTGGCCGTAGCCGAAGGTGCGGTTGGGCAGCAGGCCGTGCTCGACGTAGATCTCGTTGAGCTCGGCGGCGATGTCCTTGCACACGGCGCCGGGCCTGATGAGCTCGAGGCCGCGGCGGTGCACCTCGACGTTGACGTTCCACAGCTCCAGGGAGCGGGCGTCCGGCTCGCCGAGGAACAGCGTGCGCTCCAGGGCGGTGTAGTAGCCGGACGTCATCGGGAAGCAGTTGAGCGAGAGGATGTCGCCGCGCTGGAGCTTGCGGGTGGTGGCCCAGTTGTGGGCGCCGTCGGTGTTGATGCCGGACTGGAACCACAC
Source organism: Georgenia soli (assembly GCF_002563695.1). Classification (NCBI taxonomy): domain Bacteria; kingdom Bacillati; phylum Actinomycetota; class Actinomycetes; order Allobogoriellales; family Allobogoriellaceae; genus Georgenia; species Georgenia soli. The sequence goes on from NZ_PDJI01000004.1 coordinate 2,557,603, forward strand.
CCAGGTGTCGCGGACCTCGCGGTGGGGGAAGGTGCGCGCGATCTCGTGGACCATGGCCTCGGTGCCGATGAGGGCGACCTCGTACTCGGTGATGCCCTCGCGGATCGCGGCCCGGATGGCCTCGCCGCCCAGGTCGCCGATGCGGGCGCCGTGCTTGATGACCTCGATCTCCTCGGCGGACTTGATCATGCGCTGGCGCATGGCGTCCTGCGAGACGTCGACGAGCTCCGCGCCGTCGAAGGCGGCCTGGAGCCGCTGGCGGTTGATCAGGGGGAGGGAGTCGTCCTCGACGCCGAGGCGGCGGGCCTTCACGCCGCGCTGGCGCAGGGCCTCCTGCAGGCCGTGGTAGAAGTTGTCGCGCTTCCAGTCGGTGTAGACGATGTTCTCGCCGTAGCTCGTGCGCCAGGGCATGCCGGCGTCGATGTTGGCGGTGACGGTGACCGAGTCGTCGGCGGTGACGACCAGCGCGTAGGAGCGGCCGAAGTAGGTGAACAGGAAGTCCGAGTAGTACTTGATGCCGTGGTAGCTGGTCAGGATCACCGCGTCGAGGTCCTTGGCGGCCATGATCTGGCGCAGGCCGGACAGGCGGCGCTCGAACTCGGCGTCGGAGAAGGTCAGCGGCTGCTTGGTGCCGTTGTGCAGCACCTTCAGGCGCTCGAGCTCGGCGACCGAGGTGGGGGCGGCGGACGTTGCGGTCATGGTGGTGCTCCTTCGTTGCTTGTTGCTTGACGCTCGGTAGGTCGGTGGGTGGTCGGGGAGGGCGGTCGCTAGTCCATGCGCAGCGGGGACCTGCTGGTCTCCGGGGCCAGGCACACGCAGACCAGCGCCACGGCGGCGGCCGCCATCAGGTACCAGGCCGGCGCGAGGTCGGTGCCCGTGGCGCCGATCAGCAGGGTGGCCACGAAGGGCGCCGTACCGCCGAAGAGGGCGTTGGAGAGGTTGAAGCTGACGGCGAAGCCGCTGTACCGGACGCGCGTCGGGAACATCTCCGCGAGGAAGCTCGGGAGCGTGCCGTCGTTGAGGGTCAGCATCGCGCCCAGCGCCACCTGGACCAGCAGGACGGTGACGAAGCTGCCGCTGTCCAGGAGCGCGAAGGCCGGCACCGTGAAGAGGAGGAACGCCACGGACGCGGAGATGAGGACCCGCTTGCGCCCGAAGCGGTCGGACAGCGATCCGGTGAGGAAGATGAAGCCGATGTAGGTGGCCAGGGCGACCGTGGTGGCGATGTAGGACCGGGTGGTGTCCAGGCCCAGCTCCACCGACAGGTACGTCGGCATGTAGCTGAGGATGACGTAGAAGCCCACGGCGTTGAGCAGCACGACGCCGGCCGCCCTGACCAGCGGTCGCCAGTGGTGCACGAAGAGGCTCTTCATCGGCGGGTGGACGACCGTGTCGTCCTCGGCGAGCTCCCGGAAGGCCGGCGTGTCCTCGAGCTTGTTGCGGATGTACCGGCCGATCAGGCCCATCGGTGCCGCGAGGAGGAACGGCAGGCGCCAGCCCCAGGACTGCATCTCCTCGGCGCTCAGCGTCGCGGTGAGCAGGGTGGCGATGAGGGACCCGAGGAGGAGTCCGGCCGCGGTGCTGGCGGGCACGACCGCGGCGTAGATGCCGCGGCGGTTGGCGGGTGCGTACTCGACCAGGAACGCTGACGCCCCGGCGTACTCCCCCGACGCCGAGAATCCCTGGACGAGCCGAGCGACGAGCAGGAGCGCCGGCGCCCACAGGCCGATGCTCGCGTAGCCGGGGATGAGCGCGATGCAGAAGGTCGCGGCCGACATGATGAGGATCGACAGCGACAGCGCTGTCCGTCGGCCGATGCGGTCTCCGAGGTGCCCCCAGAAGAAGCCGCCGAGGGGGCGGACGAGGAAGGAGATCGCGAAGAGGGCGAAGGTCGACAGCAGGGCCGCCTGGGGGTCCGCCGTCGGGAAGAACACCATCGAGATGGTGGCGGCGAGGTAGCCGTACACCGCGTAGTCGAACCACTCCACGAAGTTCCCGATGAAGCTCGCGGTGACGACCCGGCGTCGCGCTGCTGCGTCGATGCCGGTCCCGTCGTTCGGCCGCTGCCGCCCGCTCAGGCTGCTTCGGAGGTCGATGTCCGACCCGGTGTCTGTCTGAGGCTTGCCGCCCGGTCGAAGGACCGTCATGAGCACTCCGTCGTCTCATGGTTGCACTCACCGCAACCGCGTTGCGTAGAACCTAGGGTGACGGCGATCACGTGTCAATGGGGTGTTTGTCCGGGTCTCGGCGCGCTCGGGATCTCGGCGCGCTCGCGTATCGCCGGGTGGCCCGGGCGGCGGCGAGGCTGGTGGCGGCGACAGGTCTGACGCCGGGATCGCGGTCCCCGGGCCGTGCCGGCGGTGCCGTGGTTCCCGTGGGCCGTTCCATGATCGCCGTTCGCGTCGGCCGTCCGGCCGTGCCCGCGGGCCCGAGGGTGCGGCCGGTCCAGGGTGGAGGCGGTCAGCCCCTCGCGGGCTCGTAGAGCACGGCGCGGATCGCCTGCTCGAAGTCCCGCACGTGGTCGGAGGCGAGCTCGGCGGCCCGGTCGGCGTCGCGGTCCACGATGGCCTCGAGCAGCGCGGCGTGCTCGCGCACGTGCTCGAACGCGGACGGCAGGCGGTCGAGCACCAGGCACCAGATCCGGGTGGCCAGGTTGTCGAGGCGCACGAGCGTCTCGGTCATGTGCGGGTTCTCGGCGGCGCGGTAGATGAGGCGGTGCACGCTCAGGTCCAGCTCCATGAGGGACCGGGTGTCCGCCGGCTCGCGCTCCATCGACGCGATCTGCCTGGCAGCGGCGTCCAGCTCCGCGCGTACCTGCGGGCGGGCGAGCCGGGCGGCGCGGCGGGCCGCGAGCGGCTCCAGCACCTGCCGCACCTCGCTGATGTCGGCGAGGTCGGTGATGTCCACCTGCGTGGCGAACGTCCCTCGGCGCGGGTACGACACCACCAGGTGCTCCAGCTCGAGCTTCTTCAGGCCCTCGCGGATCGGCGTGCGGCCGATGCCGAGCTCAGCGGCGAGGTGGCCCTCGTTGATCGGGGCGCCAGGCGGGATCTCGAGCAGGATCAGCCGGTCCCGCAGGGCGCGGTACGCCTGCTCCGCCAGGGAGACGTACTCCTGCTCAGCGTCGGTGCTGGGCATGTGTCCTCCTGGGGCGGGGGCGCGGTCTCGTGGGTTCCGTGTCGGAACGCCAGCCTAGCGCGACTGATATATCAGTATGCCCTGGACGACGCCCGTATCGGACCGGCGTGGCGCTCGCTCGCGGTCGCCGGTCCTGGCGGGCGGCCGCCTGCGGCGACGTCACGACGCCCCGACGGCGGCTCACGGCTCACGGCTCGAGCCGCCGTCTCGCCGTCGTGGCCCCGGGACGAAAGTCCGTTGCGGAAGACCGTTGACGGGAGCGCATCCCGTAGACATACTTCTCGGCACGCACTGATATATCAGTAGCGCACAACAGGTATCGAACCGCTAGGAGGGCCAATGACGGCCTCGGACCTCATCACCGCTCGGACCGTCCTCGACGCCGACCTTCACGAGCTCGACCCCGAGGTGCAGCAGGCGATCACCGCCGAGCTGCACCGCCAGCAGGGCACGCTCGAGATGATCGCCTCGGAGAACTTCGCCCCGGTGGCCGTCATGCAGGCCCAGGGGTCGGTGCTGACGAACAAGTACGCCGAGGGCTACCCCGGCCGGCGCTACTACGGCGGCTGCGAGCACGTCGACGTGGTGGAGACCCTCGCGATCGAGCGGGTCAAGTCGCTCTTCGGCGCCGGCTACGCCAACGTCCAGCCGCACTCCGGCGCCCAGGCGAACGCGGCCGTCATGCACGCGCTCCTCACCCCGGGCGACACGATCCTCGGCCTGGACCTGGCGCACGGCGGTCACCTCACGCACGGGATGCGGCTGAACTTCTCCGGCAAGCTCTACAACGTCGTGGCCTACGGCGTGCGCGAGGACACCCACCGCGTCGACATGGCCGACGTGGAGCGTCTCGCCCGCGAGCACCGGCCGCGGATGATCATCGCCGGCTGGTCCGCGTACCCGCGCCAGCTCGACTTCGCCGAGTTCCGTCGCATCGCCGACGAGGTGGGCGCCTACCTCTTCGTGGACATGGCGCACTTCGCCGGGCTCGTCGCCACCGGGCTGCACCCCTCCCCGGTGCCGCACGCGCACGTGGTCACCTCCACCACGCACAAGACCCTGGGCGGCCCGCGCGGAGGCATCATCCTCACGAACGAGTCGGACCTTGCCAAGAAGATCAACTCCGCCGTCTTCCCCGGCCAGCAGGGCGGGCCGCTGGAGCACGTCATCGCCGGCAAGGCGGTCGCCTTCAAGGTCGCCGCCGGCGAGGAGTTCGCCGAGCGGCAGCAACGTACGCTCGACGGCGCCCGCATCCTCGCCGAGCGGCTCTCCCGGGCGGACGTGGCCGAGCGCGGCATCAGCGTCCTGACCGGCGGCACCGACGTCCACCTCGTGCTGGTCGACCTGCGCCACTCCGAGCTCGACGGCCGCCGCGGCGAGGACCTGCTCCACTCCGTCGGCATCACCATCAACCGCAACGCGGTGCCGTTCGACCCCCGCCCGCCGATGGTGTCCTCCGGGCTGCGGATCGGCACCCCGGCCCTGGCCACCCGCGGCTTCGACGCCGAGGCGTTCGCCGAGGTCGCCGACGTCATCGCCCTCGCCCTGACCGGCGACGGCTCCGACGCCGCCCTCGACCCGCTGCGCGAGCGGGTGCGCGCCCTGGCCGCCCGCTTCCCGCTCTACCCGAACCTCCAGGAGCACTGATGAACCAGCGCGAACTTCCGGAGCACCCGGACTTCCTCTGGGCCAACCCCGAGCCGAAGGCCAGCTACGACGTCGTCATCGTCGGGGCCGGCGGCCACGGCCTGGCCACCGCCTACTACCTGGCCAAGAACCACGGCATCACCAACGTGGCCGTCCTCGAGCGCGGCTGGCTCGCCGGCGGCAACATGGCGCGGAACACCACGATCATCCGCTCCAACTACCTGTGGGACGAGTCGGCCGCCATCTACGAGCAGGCGCTCAAGCTCTGGGAGGGGCTCGAGGACGAGCTCGGCTACGACATCTTCTTCTCCCAGCGCGGCGTGCTGAACCTCGCGCACACCCTGCAGGACGTCCGGGACTCCGTGCGGCGCGTGGAGGCCAACCGCCTCAACGGCGTCGACGCCGAGTGGATCGACCCGAAGCAGGTCAAGGAGATCTGCCCGATCATCAACATCGGCGACGACATCCGCTACCCCGTCATGGGCGCGACCTACCAGCCGCGGGCCGGCATCGCCAAGCACGACTGGGTGGCGTGGGCCTACGCCCGCCGCGCCAGCGAGCTCGGCGTGGACCTCATCCAGAACTGCGAGGTCACCGGCTTCACGTTCGACGGCGACCGCGTCACCGGCGTGGAGACCACCCGCGGCCGCATCGGCGCCGGGAAGGTCGCCCTGGCCGCGGCCGGGCACACCTCCGTGCTCGCCGAGCTGGCCGGCTTCCGGGTGCCGATCCAGTCCCACCCGCTCCAGGCGCTGGTCTCCGAGCTGCACGAGATCATCCACCCCACCGTGGTGATGTCCAACCACGTGCACGTCTACGTCTCCCAGGCGCACAAGGGTGAGCTCGTCATGGGGGCGGGCATCGACTCCTACAACGGCTACGGCCAGCGGGGCTCCTTCCACGTCATCGAGGAGCAGATGGCCGCCGCCGTCGAGCTCTTCCCCGCGTTCTCCCGGGCGCACCTGCTGCGCACCTGGGGCGGGATCGTCGACGTCACCCTCGACGCGTCGCCGGTCGTGGGCCTGACCCCCGTCGACCAGATGTACGTCAACTGCGGCTGGGGCACCGGCGGCTTCAAGGCCGTGCCCGGTGCCGGCTGGGCCTACGCACACACCATCGCCAACGACGAGCCGCACGAGCTGAACCGTCCGTTCAGCCTCGAGCGCTTCGTCTCCGGCGCCCTCATCGACGAGCACGGCGCAGCCGCCGTCGCCCACTGAAAAGGACCTGAGCGATGCTGACCATCGACTGCCCGTTCTGCGGGCCCCGACCGGAGACCGAGTTCGGCTACGGCGGCCAGGCGCACGTCGCCTACCCCGAGGACCCGCACGCCCTCACCGACGAGGAGTGGGCGCAGTACCTCTTCTACCGCGACAACCCCAAGGGCGCGTTCGCCGAGCGGTGGGTGCACTCCGCCGGCTGCCGCAAGTGGTTCAACGCGGTCCGGGACACGCGCACCTACGAGTTCGCGCAGACGTACCCGGTCTCCGCGCCCCGCCCCGAACTTCTCAGCAAGGGAGCCTGACCATGGCCGACCAGACCTCCCGCCTGCCCGACGGCGGCCTGATCGACCGCTCGCGGCCGATCCCCTTCGTCGTCGACGGCGCCGAGCTCACCGGGTACGCCGGCGACACCGTCGCCTCCGCCCTCATCGCCAACGGCCGGCTCCGCGTCGGCGACTCCATCTACCGCCGCCGCCCCCGCGGGGTGCTCTCCGCCGGGGTGGAGGAGCCCAACGCCTTCGTCATGGTGAAGGGCGAGCACAACGAGTCCATGCTCCCCGCGACCACCCTCGAGCTGACGCCCGGGCTGGACCTGAGGCTGCTGGACGGGCTGGGTGTGCTCGACCAGAAGGTCGACCCGGCCGAGTACGACAAGATGCACGTCTACACCGACGTCGCGGTGATCGGTGCGGGACCGGCCGGTCTCGCCGCGGCCCGCGAGGCCGCCTCCGGCGGTGCCCGCGTGATGCTGCTCGAGCAGGACTTCCGCCTCGGCGGCAGCCTTCTCGCCGACCCGGCGCGGAGCGTCGAGGGCGTCCCCGCCCGCGAGTGGGTCGAGACGGTCGGCGCCGAGCTCGAGGCCGCGCCCGAGGTCACCGTGCTCACCCGCACCGCGGTGGTCGGCAGCTACGACGGCAACTACCTGACCGCCCTCGAGAAGCGCGCCGAGCACCTCGAGGGCCGCGACGGCGTCTCGCGCCAGCGGCTGTGGCACATCACCGCCCGCCAGGTGGTCCTGGCCACCGGCGCCATCGAGCGCCCGGTGGTCTTCGCCGGCAACGACGTGCCGGGCGTCATGCTCGCCTCCGCGGTGCGCACCTACCTCGGCCGCTACGCCACCCTGCCCGGGCGTACTGCGGTGGTCCTCACCACCAGCGACTCCGGGTACGACGCCGCGTACGACCTGAGGGCGGCCGGCGCCGAGGTCACGGTCGTGGACGTGAGGGACGACGGCGAGGCCTCCCGCGCGGCCCGCGAGGCGGGCCTGACCGTGGAGACCGGCTCCGCCGTCGTCGGCATCGACGGCGAGACGGCCGTGGAGGCCGCCTGGATCGCCCCGATCGACGGCGAGGGGGCCCCGACGGGCGAGGCACGCCGGGTGGCGTGCGACCTCGTCGCCGTCTCCGGCGGCTGGAACCCGAACGTGCACCTGCACAGCCAGCGCCAGGGCGAGATGCGCTGGGACGACGACGCAGCCGGGTTCGTCCCGGTCGCCCCGGTGCGCGACCAGCACCTCGCGGGCGCCGTCAACGCCACCTACTGGACCCAGGGCTGCGTCGCCGAGGGCGCGCGCGCCGGACGGGCCGCCGCCGAGGCGGTCGGCTACCCGTCGGTCCGGCCGGCCCTGCCGGCCGTCACCGCCGCGGACTGGGACGACGTGCGCCGCTCGCGAGCCGGCCGGCCGCGGCAGCTCTGGCTGGTCGAGGGCCGCGAGGAGGGGTACGCCACCCACTTCGTCGACCTCCAGCGCGACAACACCGCCGACGACGTCTTCCGCGCCACCGGCGCCGGGATGCGCTCGGTCGAGCACGTCAAGCGCTACACCTCGATCGGTACCGGCGTGGAGCAGGGCAAGATCGGCGGCGTCAACACCGTCGGCCTGCTGACGCGGGTCCTGACCGGGGAGGACACGGCCGCGGTCCCGCCCGGGCAGCCCGGCCAGGCCGCGACCGCCGTCGGGGAGTCCCGGCGGCCCACCCCCGGCGACCTGGGCATCACCACCTACCGGGCGCCCTACACCCCGGTCGCCTTCGCCGCGCTCGCCGGCCGCGCCCGCGGGGACCTGTTCGACGCCGCGCGGACCACGCCGGCGCACCCGTGGCACGTCGCGCACGGGGCGCTGTTCGAGGACGTCGGCCAGTGGAAGCGGCCCTGGTACTACCCGCAGGCGGGGGAGGACATGGACGCCGCGGTGGCGCGCGAGTGCCGCGCCGCCCGGGAGGGCGTCGCGTTCATGGACGCCACCACGCTGGGCAAGATCGAGATCCGCGGCACGGACGCCGGCGAGTTCCTCAACCGCGTGTACACGAACGCCTTCAAGAAGCTGCCGGTGGGCAAGGGGCGCTACGGCGTCATGTGCACCCCGGACGGCATGGTCTTCGACGACGGCGTGACGCTGCGCCTGGCCGAGGACCGCTACTTCATGACGACGACCACGGGCGGCGCCGCCAAGGTGCTGGAGTGGCTCGAGGAGTGGGCCCAGACGGAGTGGCCCGAGCTCGACGTCGTCCTCACGTCCGTGACGGAGCAGTGGTCGACCGTCGCCGTCGTCGGACCGCGGTCGCGCGACGTCGTCGCCCGGCTCGCGCCCGACCTGGACGTGAGCAAGGAGGGCTTCGGGTTCATGGAGTTCCGGGAGACCGTGCTGGCCTCCGGGATCGCCGCCCGGATCTGCCGGATCACGTTCTCCGGCGAGCTCGCCTTCGAGATCAACGTGCCCACCTGGTACGGCCTGAAGGTCTGGGAGGACGTCGCCGCGGCGGGGGCCGACCTCGGCATCACGCCCTACGGCACGGAGACGATGCACGTCCTGCGCGCCGAGAAGGCCTACCCGATCGTCGGGCAGGACACGGACGGCACCGTCACGCCGCAGGACCTCGGCATGGAGTGGATCGTCTCCAGGACCAAGGATTTCATCGGCAAGCGGTCCTACTCCCGCGCCTCCCACACCCAGGGTGGGCGCAAGCAGCTCGTCAGCGTGCTGCCGGTGGACCGCGCGCTGCGCCTGCCGGAGGGCACGCAGCTCGTCGAGCAGGGCGCGCTGGGCGACTACACGGGCGAGGGGCTGCCCGCGCGGCCGATCCCGATGGTCGGGCACGTCACCTCCAGCTACCACAGCCAGGCGCTCGGCCGGAGCTTCGGCCTGGCCCTGGTCAAGGACGGTCGCGACCGGATCGGTCAGCGGCTGATCGCGTCCTTCCAGGGACGCTTCGTCGAGGTCGAGGTCGACGAACCGGTGCTCTACGACAAGGAAGGAGCCAGGCGAGATGGCTGACAACACGATGACGATCGCCCCCGACGCCCACGCACTCCAGGAAGCCCCGGCGGCCCCCGGGGCCCCGGCGGTCCGCGAGGCCGCCACGGCCGTGCACGACGTGCTCGTCCACCGGCGCAGCCCGGCGCAGCACCTGGCCGACGAGATGACCGCCGGCTCGGGCGAGCAGGTCGGGCTGCGGGAGCTGCCGTTCCTCACCCAGATCGGGCTGCGGGCCGTACCCGGCACCGACGCCGGCGACGCGCTCGAGGCCGCCCTCGGCGCGCCGCTGCCGCGGCGGGTCGGGGAGGTCACCGGCATCCCCGACGGCACCGGCGAGGTCGCCGTCCTGTGGCTCTCGCCCGACGAGTTCCTGCTCGTCGCCCCGGACGAGGCCGTCTCCGGCGTCGCCACCACCGAGTACGCCGGCCGCCTGGCCGGCGCGCTCGGCGCCCGGCCCGGGCAGGTGGTGGACGTCTCGGCCAACCGGACCACGCTCGAGCTCTCCGGGCCGCGCGCCCGCACGGTGCTGGAGAAAAGCTGCCGGATCGATCTGCACCCGCGGGAGTTCCCCGTCGGGCGCGCGGTGGTCACCGTGCTCGGCACGACGCCGGTGATCCTGTGGCACACGGGTGAGGTGACGTGGCGGGTCATGCCGCGCGCCTCGTTCGCGACCCACACGGTGCGCTGGCTCCTGGACGGGATGCGGGAGTTCGTCTGATGGCTCTCAGTGCGCTGGACCTGTTCTCCATCGGGATCGGTCCGTCGTCGTCGCACACCGTGGGGCCGATGCGGGCAGCCCGGCGGTTCGCCGCCGGGCTGGCCGCGGACGGCCTCGTGCCGGCGACGGCCCGGGTGCAGGCCCAGCTGTTCGGCTCGCTGGGCGCCACGGGCCACGGCCACGGGTCGGACCGTGCCGTCCTGCTCGGGCTGGAGGGCGAGGACCCGGAGACGGTCGACACCGATCACGCCCAGGCACGGGTCGAGACCCTGCGCGCGGAGCGGGCCCTGACGCTGGCCGGCACGCACCGGATCCCGTTCGACCCCGACGTCGACCTCGTCATGCACCGGCGCAGGGCCCTTCCGGCGCACCCCAACGGGATGACGTTCGAGGCGTTTGACGCGGACGGCAAGTCGCTGCGGCTGCGCACGTACTACTCGGTGGGCGGCGGGTTCGTGGTGGACGAGGAGGCCGTCGGGGCGGACCGGGTGGTGGCCGACGCCACCGTGCTGCCGTACCCCTTCAGCACCGGGGCGGAGCTGCTCGAGCGCTGCCGCGAGGCGGGCACCTCGATCGCCGGGGTGATGATGGCCAACGAGCTGTGCTGGCGCAGCGAGGACGAGGTGCGCTGGGAGCTCCTGCGCATCTGGGACGTCATGCAGCAGTGCGTGGAGAACGGCTGCACGCGCACGGACCCGGTGCTGCCGGGCGGGATGCGGGTGCGCCGCCGGGCGCCCGAGCTGCGGGAGCGGCTGCGCGCGCAGGAGGCGGAGGCCACCAGGGACGGCGGTCACATGACCGACCCGCTGTGGGCAATGGAGTGGGTGAACCTGTACGCCCTGGCCGTGAACGAGGAGAACGCCTCCGGCGGCCGCATCGTCACGGCCCCCACCAACGGGGCGGCCGGGATCATCCCCGCCGTGCTGCACTACTACAACCGCTTCGTCGACGGCGACGACGACAAGGTCGTCGAGTTCCTCCTCACCGCCGCCGCCGTCGGCATCCTGTTCAAGCTGAACGCCTCCATCTCCGGGGCGGAGGTGGGGTGCCAGGGCGAGGTCGGCTCGGCCTGCTCGATGGCGGCCGCCGGCCTGTGCGCCGTCCTGGGCGGCACGCCGGAGCAGGTGGAGAACGCCGCCGAGATCGGCATCGAGCACAACCTCGGCCTGACCTGCGACCCGGTCGGGGGTCTGGTGCAGATCCCGTGCATCGAGCGCAACGCGATCGCCTCGGTCAAGGCGATCAACGCGGCCCGCCTCTCGCTGCAGGGGGACGGCTCCCACAAGGTCACCCTCGACCAGGCGATCAGGACCATGCGGGAGACCGGCGCGGACATGAAGGTCAAGTACAAGGAGACCTCCCGCGGCGGCCTGGCGGTCAACGTGATCGAGTGCTGAGGGCGGGATCCATGGCTACCACCGACCTCGCGCCGGCCGCCCCTCCCGCAGCCGGCACCGGCACAGCCCCCGCGGCGGCGCCGGAGATCCCGGTCCCGCCCGTGAACCACCAGTACGTCCTGACCCTGGACTGCCCGGAACGGCCGGGCCTGGTGCACGCCGTCACCGGTTTCCTGCTCGAGCACCACGGCGACATCCTCGAGCTCAAGCAGTTCGACGACTTCCGGGGCGGGCGGTTCTTCCTCCGGGTGCACTTCGCGGTCCCCGAGGGTCGCGACCCGGGCCTCGCAGCGCTGCGTGAGGCTTTCGAGCCCCTGGTGCGTGAGCACCAGCTCCGGTTCGAGCTGCGCGAGGCGGGAGCCCGCCGTCGGGTCCTCGTCATGGTGTCCAGGTTCGCGCACTGCCTGAACGACCTCCTCTCCCGGACCCGGGTCGGGGACGTCCCCGCGGAGATCGTGGCCGTCGTCTCCAACCACCCGGACCACCGGGCCCTGGTCGAGTGGCACGGCATCCCGTTCTTCCACGTCCCGGTCACGAAGGAGACGAAGCCCGAGGCGGAGCGGCGGCTGCTCGAGCTCGTCGACCGGTTCGAGGTCGAGCTGGTGGTGCTGGCGCGCTACATGCAGATCCTCAGCGACGACCTCGCCGGGCAGCTGCGCGGACGCGCCATCAACATCCACCACTCGTTCCTGCCGAGCTTCAAGGGGGCACGGCCGTACCACCAGGCCTACGAGCGCGGCGTGAAGACGGTCGGGGCCACGGCCCACTACGTCAGCAGCGACCTGGACGAGGGGCCGATCATCGCCCAGCAGGTCCAGGAGGTCGACCACGCCTACGGGCCGGAGGACCTGGTCGCCGCCGGGCGCGACACGGAGTGCAAGGCGCTGTCGAACGCGGTCCGGTGGCACTGCGAGGGCCGGGTCGTCCTCCATGGCAACCGGACCGTCGTCCTGCGCTGACGACCGCACACATCCCTGCTGTATCGAAAGAAAAATCCGAGAGGAACAGCCATGCGTCAAGGAAGACAAGCTGTTAGCTGGACCAGGGTCATCACGTTCGGCGGTGCGATCATCGCCTTCCTGATCGGGTCGGGCTTCGCCACCGGCCAGGAGATCATGCAGTACTTCACCTCGTACGGGTACTGGGGCGTCTTCGGCACCGGTCTCGCGGTGCTGGCGCTCATGACGTACGTGTGCGTCGAGTTCCTGTACGTGGGGCAGACCAAGCAGTTCGCCAGGCCGAGCATGATCTACCAGTACTACTGCGGGAAGTACCTGGGGACGTTCTTCGACTACTTCTCGATCGTCTTCATCTTCATGAGCTTCATGGTGATGGTGAGCGGCATGGGCGCCCTGTTCGAGCAGCACTACAGCTTGCCCGGCTACGTGGGCGGCGCCGGCCTCGCGGTCGTCGCCGCCATGACGGTCTTCTTCGGGCTCGGCCGCCTGGTCGACGTCATCGGCAAGGTCGGTCCCGTCATCGTGGCCATCGCCATCGGGCTCGGCCTGTGGGCGGTGGTGCGCAACCCGGGCGGGATCGCCGAGGGCAACGCGGTGCTGCCCGACCTGGCGGTCACCCAGGCATCCAGCAACTGGTTCCTGGCCGCCCTCTCGTACGTCGGGTTCTGCATGCTGTGGCTCGCGGCCTTCCTCACCGCGATGGGGCGGACCGCCCGCAGCCGGAAGGAGGCCGTCCTGGGCGGCGCCGTCGGCAGCGTGGCGTTCTCGGCGGCGTGCATCGTCGTCGGGCTGGGCCTGCTGGCGAACGTCGCGCAGGTCCACGGCGCGGAGATCCCGATGCTGCACCTGGCGGCGAACGTCAGCCCGCTGCTCGCCGACGGCTTCTCCCTGATCATCGTCGCCGGGATCTACACGACGGCGGTGCCGCTCCTGTGGACCGTGGCGTCGCGGGTGTTCGCCGACAGGAGCCCGCGTTTCAAGGGGCTCTCGGTGGGGCTGGCGGCCCTGGGCTGCGTGCTCGGGCTCATGGTGCCGTTCTCGACGATGATCAACGTCGTCTACGTCATCAACGGCTACGTGGGCGTGCTGCTCCTGGCGCTGATGCTCGTCCGGACGACCACGCGGATCCTGCGGCGGGGGAGTGCGCCGGCGCCGGCCGCGCCGCCGGGGCCGGCTGCGCCGACGGAGGCGACCGCGGCCGTCACGGCCTGACAGCGGCGTGCCACCGGCCCCGGTCCGTGCGGACCGGGGCCGGTGTGCGTCCGGGGGCGGACGCCCCGCCCTGTTCGCGGGCGGAGGCGCCGCCCTCAGGCTCGGATCATGCCGACTGCCTCTCGTGCTCGCCCTCCGCGAGCTCCTCGACGAGCTTGTCGTTGAACGCCGGCAGGTCGTCGGGCGTGCGGCTCGAGACGAGCCCGTTGTCGACGACGACCTCCTCGTCCACCCAGGTGGCCCCCGCGTTGCGCAGGTCCGTCTTGAGGCTCGGGTAGGAGGTGACGGTGCGGCCGCGCAGCACGTCGGCGTCCGTGAGGATCCAGCCGCCGTGGCAGATCACGCCGACAGGCTTGTGCTGGTCGAAGAAGGCCCGGGTCAGCGCGACCGCCTTCTCGTCCATCCGCAGCTTGTCGCCGTTGGCGACGCCGCCGGGCAGCACGAGACCGTCGAAGTCCTGCGCGTCGGCCTCGCCGACCGACAGGTCGACCTTGGCCTCGTGCCCCTTCTTGCCGGTGATCGTGCCCGACTCGGGCGAGACCAGAACGGCCTCGGCCCCCTCGGACGTCACCGCCTCCCACGGAGAGGTGAGCTCGGAGTCCTCGTAGCCGTTCGTCGCCAGGAACGCGATCCGCTTGCCGGTCAGTTCCGCCATGGTTCGACTCCTTTCGGTTCGGTGACTTTCCCTTCGAGGCTACGTTCGGGCAGTGAGGGTCGCATCCGCGGGTGTCGCCGCGGGGCGTCCTCAGCGTGGTTCGCCACCGACCCCGAGAGAGGTGCCAGATGACCAGGTTCGTCGTGGACGCCGGAGCGGTCCTGCGGCTGGCGGAGGAGGGGGCGGCCCTCCCTGAGGGGCACGAGCTCCTCGCGCCCACGCTGCTGCGTTCCACCCAGCTCCAGGCCGACGCGTTCGTCACGCCGGCCCGGCAGCTGGCCCGGAGGTTGGACGGTGTGGTGCGGGTCGCGTCGCTCGACGAGCTGCGCTGACGGTGTCGGCCATGCGGCTGTTCGCCGCGGCCCACTGCTCGGCCATCGACCTGCCCCCGTGGCCCTCTCCCTCCACGACGACCAGCTCGCTCGCCGGCCACGCCCGGTGCAGCTGCCAGGCGGTGACGAGCGGTCCGCTGACGTCGAGCCGGCCGTGGAGCAGGATCGCCGGGATGTGGGCGATCGTCCCCGTGCGCGCCAGGAGCGGCGGGTCGAGGAAGCCGTCGTGCGCCCAGTAGTGCGTGACGAGCGTCGCGAACACCTCGGCGTACGCGCCGTCGTCCCAGCGCGGGTCGCGCCGGAACCCGCCCGCCCCGACGGCGACGTGGGTGTCCTCCCACTCCGTCCACGCCCGCGCCGCCGCGGCACGCACGGCTGACGACGGGTCCCGCAGCAGCCGCGCGTAGGCCTCGACGACCCGCCGCTCGCCGCGGCGGTAGCCGACACCGGCTCCCTCCGCGTGGGACGCGAGCCGGTCCCAGCCCTCGGGGTAGATGGCGCCCACGTGCTCGGTGATCCAGTCGACCTCGGCCCGGCTCGTCGTCGTGACGGCCATGAGGACCATGCCGAGGACGCGGTCCGGGTGCGCCTGCGCGTAGGCCTGGGCCAGGGTCGAGCCCCAGGAGACGCCGTCGACCACCCATGCCTCGATGCCGAGGTGCTCCCGCAGCGCCTCGAGGTCCGCGACGAGCCGGGGGGTGGTGTTGGCGTCGAGGTCGTGGCGCGGGTCGTCCGCCAGCGGTGCCGACCGTCCGCACCCGCGCTGGTCGAGCCCGACCACCCTGAACCGGTCGGGGTCGAAGCTCCTGACGTACCCGCGACGCCCGAGCCCGCCCCCGGGCCCGCCGTGCAGGTAGAGGGCGGGAAGCCCGTCCGGGTTGCCCGTCTCCTCCCAGAAGACCGACTGGCCGTCGTCGAGCTCGAGGAGCCCGGACCGGTACGCCGCCGAACGAGGGAACATGACGGCGAAAGTACCGGGCGGACCGCCGACGGGCAGTCCAGCCCGCGGTGCGTCGTCGCGCTTGCGTGCACATCGGCGCTGACGGGCGCTTACGCCCGCGGACTCTCCGGGAACAGACCGTCGCCGCGCGGGGCTATAGTGATTGATGATTCAACAACCCTCCGCGGTGTGACCCGGAGGTCAGAAGGGAAGGGCTGACGTGATCGTCTACAACGAGCTCATCGCCATCACGGCGGGAGCCGGACTGCTGGGCTTCGCGAAGTTCCTCGCGCACCTCATCCGCAAGGAGCGGATCGACAGCGAGGGGTGGGCGGGGTTCTTCGGAGTCACCGGGTTGCTGCTGTTTCTCCTCGGTCTCCACACGACGGTGACCTGGCCCTACGGCGGGGACGGCTTCGAGTACGCCAACATCGCGTTCGGGCAGCCGGCGGCCGGCTTCGGTGCGCTGCTGCTGATGGCCTCGGTCTACCTGTGGCGCAACCGCGCGGTCTACGAGGGTGATGTCGAGGCGGCGACGGCGAGGACCATCCTCGCGCTGCGGCCGGCCGGCATCTTCGTCGGTGTGCTGGGCCTCGGGATGGCCGTGCTCGCCGTGTCGTTCGTGCGGTACCAGCTCGGTGCGGCCCCGCCGGAGGAGCCCATCACGGGCCGCTTCGGTCACCTGCCGCTCCTCGAGGCGCTCTTCCTCGGAGGACTCTGGGGCGTCGTCGCCCTCGGTGCCCTGCTCTTCGCGATCGCGCTGTGGACGGACCGCCCCCAGCTGCTGCGCTGGGCCATGTGGGCCTGGGTGATCGGTGGTGTCGCGTTCGCCCTCTTCGGCGCGATGAACTTCTACACGCACATCGGCATGTACTACAACATCGCCCACGGCACGATGATCAAGTGGTAGCCGCCCCGCGAGCCTGAGAAGGGGGCCGACCTGGACACGTCCGGGTCGGCCCCCTCTCTCGTCGCCGACGAGATCCTGCTGTCGAGATCCTGCTGTCGAGATCCTGCCGACGAGATATCGCCGACGAGGCACCGCCGGCGGGATCAGCTGGCTGCGGCGAGCCTGCCCTGCGGGATGGTGGGCCGGGTGCCGTTCAGAACTGCGGCCTCGACGACGGCGGCCGCCTCGTCCTCGTCGACGGCGAGCACGAGGGCGACCTCGGCGACGAACGGGGTGAGCGCGTCCCGCAGCGTCTTGGACTCCCCGAACGAGAGTCGCTTCTCCTCGTTCCACCGGGTCAGGTCACGGATGAGGCCGGCGATGATCCTGATGTCGCCGGAGCGCAGCTGGTCCGCGCTCCGCTTGACCCGCCGGGACCACACCTTCTCCTTCTCCCCGGTCGGCGCCAGGAGCACGTCGAAGACCTCCCGGAGGCCGTCGGCGTCGAGCAGGGGCCGGACACCCATCTCCTCGGCCTGCTCGATCGGGACCCCGACCGAGAGCTCGGCGTCGTGCACGTCGAGCTTGAGATAGCGCTTCTGGCTCTTGCCGACCTTTCGGGTGGCGATCTTCGAGACGGTCGCCGGGCCGTGGTGGGGGTGGACGAGAACCTGACCGGGGAAGTAGTTCAACGCGTGTTCCTTTCGACGAAACGCCGCCGGCCGCGCGCTCCGGAGGGGGAGCGCTGCGCTCGGGGTCGGGTCCACCGTCGGGAGGCAGTCGTCGATGGCGGCGGAGTGCCCGCACCAGGTGCTGGTGCATCTACGGGACGACGTCTGCGCAGTGCGTGGAAGGGACTGGTCTTCCGGTGGGAGAGTCCGACCTCGGCAAGCCGGCCCCCTAATTATGTCAGATAATTCCGGAAATATCTAGACCCTGTGTCTGGACCCGGGAAACCGGCGCCCGGTCAGAGGAACGGCCGGACCTCGATCTTCCGGTTGCAGGCCTTCGACCCCTCGGTGGCGAGCCGGACCGCGACGTCGTGGTCCTCGGCCTCGATGATCCAGAACCCGGCAAGGTGCTCCTTCGACTCCAGGAACGGTCCGTCGGTGACCAGGGCCTTGTCGCCGCGGTTGTCGACGACGGTGGCCGAGCCAGGCGCTCCGAGACCGCCGGCGAAGACCCAGCGACCCTCCTGCTGGAGCCGGAGGTTGAACGCGTCGATGGCGGCCATCTCCTCCGGCGTGGCCAGGCCGGCCGAGTCGTGGATGACGGAGAACAGGAACTGCATGTCGGATCATCTCCTGCGGTCGGGGGCCGCCGCGGTCGGCGGCCTCTCACCCCTGCTACGAACGACCCGGCCCGGGACAGACACCAGCCATGTGACTCGACACCGGCCAGGGGCCCGTGACGAGCCGGGACACGGGTCCGGCCGGGGCGGTCGCTCGCCCCGGCCGGAACCGTCATCACGACGGCCTCACGGGCCGTCGTCGGTCACCCGTCGACGTGGTGACGCAGCTGCTCGATCAGGTCGACGACCTCCTTCCGGACGTCGGCGTTCGAGATCTTCTCGGCTGCGCTCCTGGCGCGGTCGAGGCTGGCGCCGGCCTGTGCCTTCTGCCCGCGCTCGAGGAACCGCTCGACCGAGTTCAGGTGGTTGCCGACCTGCTGCTCGACCGACCGCGGGACGTCCGGGCCCGCGAGGGGGGCCGTGAGGGCGTCACGGACCTCCGCGACGGTCGCCCCCGCGACGGTGACGGTCACCGTGGTGGACGCGGCGTTGCCGGCCTTGTCCGTCGCCGTGGCGACGACCTCGTGCTCACCGGCGCCCAGGGCGATGGTGGCCGGGTTGTCGACCTCCTCGCCGTCCACCGTGAGCGTGAGGGCGGCGACGCCGGAGCCTGCGTCATCCGCCGTGGCGGAGACCTCGAGCTCGCGGGCGTCGGACCACGCCAGGGTGTCGCCGTCGGCGAGGCCGTCGACGGACACCTCCGGTCCGGTCGCGTCCAGGGCGACCTTGACGGTCACCGGCTCAGAGACGTTGCCGGCCTCGTCCGTGGCCCGGAAGGTGACCTCGTGCGAGCCGTCCTCGGCGATGGTGACCGCCTCGGTGTAGGTGGCCCACTCGCCGTCACCGATCCGGTACTCGACCGTCACCGGCCCCTCCGAGTCGTCCGTCGCCGACGCGGTGACCGTGACGGGGGAGGTGTACCACCCGTTGTCACCGTTCGGCTCCGCCGGGTCGGTCGTCACCGTGACCTCGGGCGCGGTCACGTCCACCGCGTCGTCGAGCACCCGGAAGTGCTCGAACGTCGCCGTGGCGATCTGCGTGGCCTCCGCCCCGAGGGCGAAGAGTCCCACCCGGCCGGCGTCGGCGACGCCCGCGTTGCTGAGCGACTCGAACGCCGTCCAGGTCTCGCCGTCGGCGGAGTAGGAACCGGTGAAGGTGTCACCCGACTTCTGCAGCCGCAGGTGCCAGACCCCGCTGTCCAGGTTGCCCTGGGACGGCTGCGGGTTCTGGACCACGCCACCGATCTCGCTGCGGAGCTCGAGCCCGCGCGTCACCGCGCTGCCCGGGGTGTTGGTCGTGAGCACGTCGAGCTTGACGTAGTTGTCGTCGTCCGCGTACGCGATCAGTCCGGCCTGCTGGTAGCGCCGGTCGAAGGAGGTTGCGTCGACGACCGTCTCCACGGTCCAGTCCCCCGCGAGGTCCTGGAGCACGAAGTTCTTCGGCGTGCCGTTGTCCCCGCCGTAGATGTCACCGGGTGTGGTGTCCAGCTCGAGCGCGCCGCCGGCCACCCGCAGGTGCATCGGGTCGTGCCGCACGACGTCCCACCGGCACCCGTCGAGGGCCGAGCCCTCGAACTCGTCGTCCGGCTCGACGGCCCCGGCCGTGTCGTCGGGCGTGATCGCGAAGTAGTCGAACGCCGCGTCCACGGGCTGCTGCGGACGTCCCGACCCCTGGAGGGAGATCAGGCCGATCTTCGGGTCCTCGATCCCGGCGAGCGACTTCGTCTCCGGCATCTCCGAGAAGGATGCGCCGTCGGCGCTGTAGGAGGCCGTGAGGTTCTCCCCGTCGCTGGTGAACCGCACCCAGACGGTGCTCGGGTAGTCGGCCCCGAGGTTGGCGGTGTTGCTGGCGCCGACCTCGTTCGGGGTCCCGTTCTCCTCGCGGATGAACTGGAAGATCCGGGCGGCCGGGTTCGGGCCCGAGGTGCTACGGCCCTGGATGACCATCTTCGCGTAGTTGTCGTCGTCGCCGTAGATCACGAGGCCGGCCTGCTGGTAGGCCTCGCTCCCCGGCAGGGTCACCTTCGCCGTCGCGGTGAACGGCCCCTCCGGCAGGTCCTGCAGGACGATGTTCGGAGTCGCCGTGTTGTTCGTCCCGTAGATGTCCGTGGAGGACGTCGGGAGGACGAGGTGGCCGTCCTCGAGCCGGAGGTCCTGGTTCTCCCGGAGCACGGTGGTCCACCGGTCCCGGTCGAGCTGGTCACCGGTGAAGTCGTCCGAGCGTCCGGCGAGGCACACCAGGGCGGGCGCGCTGACGCGGATCTCGGTCGTCCGGGTGGCGGTGGCACCCCGGGCGTCGGTGACGGTGACGCGGGCGGTGTAGGTGCCCGCGCGGGTGTAGGTGTGCGACGCCGCGGCGGTGTCCTCCGTGGCCCCGTCGCCGAAGTCCCACTCGTAGGTGAGGGGGGTGTCGCCGTCGGGGTCGTCGGCGTCGACCGAGAAGTCGACCACGAGCGGGGCGGTGCCGGACGTCCTGCTCACGACGAGCTCCGCCGTCGGGCTCGCGTTGTCCGTGACGCCCTGGCCCTCGAACTCGACCCAGTTGACGTTGTACTGGCCGGAGGTCGCGACGAAGAAGATCTCCGTCGTCTCGGTCGTCACGTCGTCGGGCAGCTCGAGGGTGTGGTCGGCCCACGTCTGCCAGCCGCCGGCCGGGATCGTGATGGTCCCGATCGAGGGCCCGTCGGGGGCGCCCGTGCGGACGTCCATGACGCCGCCCGGCTGGGAGGCGCCGCGGACGCGGAGCGAGTCGATGCCGCTGAGGTTCACCGGCTCGAAGGAGAACCAGTCGCCGGGCTCGATGTAGCCGATGTTCTTCCCGCCGCCGGTGTCGCTGGTGTCCTCGGTCTGGACGCCCGGGTCGCCGGTGCTGGTCGAGCCGGCGAGCCGGCCGGTGGAGCTGAAGAACTCCGCCTCCTTCTTCTTGGGCTGCAGGATGATGACCTCCTGCGTCGTGAGCGGGGAGACGCCCTCGGCCCCGCGGTCGGTGTACGTGACCGTGATGACGCCGAAGATGTTGGCACCGAGGTGCCCCCTGTCACCCTCGATCGGGATCGCGCCCGAGCACCCGCGGTACTGGTCGTACGGGTGGGCGTGCTCGTCGTGGCCCAGGGCCGGCTGGACGATGACGTCCTCGCAGTCGATCTCGCCGTCCTCGGGATCCGTGACGGTCACCGAGTACCGCACGACGTCGCCGAAGGAGAAGAAGCCCCCGTTCGGCGGCGCGTCCACGGTGATCGTGGGGGCGGTGTTGCCCGCCGTGATGGCGCGCGTGGCGGAGCTGGTCTGGCCGTCCGCGTCCGTCACCGTCAGCGTGGCCGTGTAGTCGCCGGCCTCCGTGTAGGTGTGGGAGGGCGCCGGGTCGGTCGAGGTGGCACCGTCACCGAAGTCCCACGCCACCGTGATCTCGCTGCCGTCCGGGTCTCGGCTGCCCGCAGAGTCGAACTGCACGGTCAGCGGGACCGGCCCGGACGTCACGTCGGCGCTCATCCGCGCGATCGGCGCCCGGCTTCCCGAGACGTAGTCGATCCGGTAGATGCCGGAGTCGGCGTTGTTGCCACCGAACCCCGAGCCCCACTCGATGATGTGCAGCGCGCCGTCGTGGCCCCACTCGAGGGCGTGCGGCCGCTTGAAGGACATCCCCTCGAGGATCCTGTTGACGTCCACGACGTCGGCAGAGTCGTCACCGAGCTGGAAGGAGAACAGCTTGTTCGTGTTCCACTCGGCGAACATCGCCTTGCCGTCCCAGTAGGCCGGCCACTTGTTCTCCGACGCGAGCGACTCGTCGTAGACGTAGACGCCGCCGGCCATCGGCGCTCCGCCGTTCCCGATCTCGGGGGCGTTGCTGAGGGCTCCGTTGTTCTGGTACCAGATCGTCGCCGGGATCGCGGGCGGGAGCTTGGTCAGGCCCGTGTTGTTGGGCGAGTCGTTCGTGGGCCCGTTCGCGCAGTCGAAGGCCGCGCCGGACTGCGACGTCGCGAAGTTGTAGTCGATGTAGGGCGTGTTCGGCCCCACGCAGTACGGCCACCCGTAGTTGCCCGCCTCGGTCAGCGCGTTCCACTCGACCGTGGCCGCAGGGCCGCGGTTCGGGTTCGCCGAGCCGGCGTCGGGGCCGTAGTCGGCAACCAGGAGGGTGTCGGTCCGTGGGTCGATGCCGATCTTGAACGGGTTGCGGAAGCCCATGGCGAAGATCTCGGGAAGAGTCCGGTCCGTGCCGGGCTCGAAGAGGTTGCCGTCCGGGATCGTGTAGCTGCCGTCGGCCTCGGGGTGGATCCGCAGCACCTTGCCCGAGAGGCTGTTGGTGTTGCCGGAGGTGCGCTGCGCGTCCCAGGCGGAGCGCCCGTCCCGCTCGTCGATCGGCGTGTACCCGTCCGAGGCGAAGGGGTTCGTGTTGTCCCCGGTGGCGATGTACAGGTTGCCGTCGCCGTCGAACTGCAGGGCACCGCCCGCGTGGCAGCACTCCTCCCGCTGGACCGGCACCTCGAGGAGCACCTTCTCGCTGTCCATGTCGATGGTGTCGCCGACGACGGTGAACCTCGAGACGTAGTCGGTCGCCGAGCCGTTCGGCGAGTAGTAGAGGTAGAGCCAGCCGTTCTCCTCGAAGGCCGGGTCGAGCTCGATCCCCACGAGGCCGAACTCCTGGACCGTGGTCACGTCCACCGTGCCCGCGGTCACGGTGCCGCCGCCCGGCCGGATGATCTGCACCCGTCCGTCACGCTCCACGTAGAACGTGCGGCCGTCGGGGGCCGTGGCGAGGTCCATCGGGTTCTGGGTGTTGTCGTCGAGCGTGACCTTCTCGAAGCTCTCGGTCTGGCTCGCGGCGCAGTCTGCGTCGACCACGCCGGCGGCCGTCTGCAGGCCGCCGAGGAGGTGCTCGAGGAACGCGGGCTCCGCGAACGACTCGGAGGTGTGGCCGCCACCGGTGTACCAGGCGCGGCCGCCGTCGAACTCCTGGCACCAGGCGATGGGGTGGTCCTCACCCATCGCGTGGCTGCCCGGGTCGTAGGACTCCTCGTCGAGGGAGGCCAGCACGTGCACGTCGCCGCGCGGGTTGTCCCGGAACGAGTACCACTCGTCGTACCGGTCCCACCGCGCCTCGAGGTGCGCGGTGGACGGGTGGGCCGGGTCCTCCACCACGACCGTCGCGTCCTGGTTCTGGGGGTGGCCGGAGAAGTACGCGCCCACGAGGTCGCCGTACCACTCCCAGCCGTACTCGGTGTCGCTCGCGGCGTGGATGCCCGCGTAGCCGCCGCCGTTCTGGATGTACTGCTCGAACGCGGCCTGCTGATCGGCGTTGAGGACGTCGCCCGTGGTGGACAGCCAGACGACGACGTCGAAGTCCTGCAGGTTCTCCGTCGTGAAGGACGTGGGGTCCTCGGTGTGCTCCACCGAGAACCCGTGCTCGTCGCCGAGCTGGCGGATCGCCTCGACACCGTCCTCGATCGACGAGTGCCGGAATCCTGCGGTCGCGCTGAAGACCAGGGCCGAGAACGGCTCGGTCTCGCTCGCCGCCGCCGGCACGGCAGTCCTCACCTCGTTCGGTGGCGGGGCGGTCGACGTGTCCGCCCAGGCGCCGGTGCTCAGCGGCAGCACCAACGCACCAGCGAGGGACGCCGTCGCCCCTCGCGCGAGCAGCCGCGTGGCTGCTCTCTGATCTCGAACCATGGTTCCCCCTTGGTCGGCCGGCGATCTGCCTTGATCGCCGAGAGTGGGGCGCACATGTCGTCATCGGCGGCTACGTCGTCGTCGACCAGTGGTGCGCCACGTGGGCGCCGTGGCGCGGACCTGCACGGGGATGGCCGTGCGCGCTCCGAGCCGGTGGTCCGGGGTCGGACCAGTGCGACGCCTGCGCCGAACCCTAGGGAAACTTCTGTTTTCGGTCAAGCATAAGTTGTATGCAGGAATGCAAACTATTGGGTTTCAGCGCGCGCCGCCTCGATGCCCCCTCGGGCTGGAGCACCGGAGCCCGCCGCCGCCTGGTGTGCGGTCGCGGGACGTGCGGACGCATGGCTGCGGGAACTGGTCGCGGAGCCCGGGGGCCGGTACCGAGAGTTCTTCGTCGCGGGAATGAACTCGACCGACTCCGGGTTGAGCCAGTCAGACTCAAGTTTGAGCCAGCCCGTTTGACGCGGTTTTCTTCGAGGTCCAGACTTGAGTGCATACGACTCAACACAGTGCCGGCGGCAAGCGCCGGTGCCGAGACGAAGGAGCAACGCACATGGCACGAGCTGTCGGGATCGACCTGGGGACGACCAACTCGGTGGTCTCCGTCCTCGAGGGTGGTGAGCCCACCGTCATCGCCAACGCGGAGGGGTCCCGCACCACCCCGTCCGTGGTGGCGTTCAGCAAGTCCGGCGAGGTCCTGGTCGGCGAGGTCGCCAAGCGTCAGGCCGTCACGAACGTGGACCGCACCATCACCTCCGTCAAGCGCCACATGGGCACCGACTGGAAGGTGGACATCGACGACAAGTCCTACACCGCGCAGGAGATCTCCGCACGCGTGCTCGGCAAGCTGAAGAAGGACGCCGAGGCGTACCTCGGGGAGCCCGTCACCGACGCGGTCATCACCGTGCCGGCGTACTTCAACGACGCCGAGCGCCAGGCCACCAAGGACGCCGGTCAGATCGCCGGCCTGAACGTCCTGCGCATCATCAACGAGCCGACCGCCGCGGCCCTCGCCTACGGCCTGGAGAAGGGCAAGGAGGACGAGCTCATCCTGGTCTTCGACCTCGGTGGCGGCACCTTCGACGTCTCCCTGCTCGAGGTGGGCAAGGACGAGGACGACTTCTCCACGATCCAGGTCCGCGCGACCAACGGTGACAACCGCCTCGGTGGCGACGACTGGGACCAGCGGGTCGTCGACTGGCTGGTCAAGCAGGTCAAGAACAAGACCGGCGTCGACCTGTCCAAGGACAAGATCGCCCTTCAGCGTCTGCGTGAGGCCGCCGAGCAGGCGAAGAAGGAGCTCTCCTCCACGACGAGCACGAACATCTCCCTGCAGTACCTCTCGATGAGCGAGTCCGGCCCGATCCACCTGGACGAGAAGCTGACCCGGGCCGCCTTCGAGGAGATGACGCGCGACCTGCTCGAGCGCACCAAGACGCCGTTCCACAACGTCATCAAGGACGCGGGCATCCAGCTCTCCGACATCGACCACGTGGTCCTCGTCGGTGGTTCGACCCGTATGCCGGCCGTGACCGAGGTCGTCAAGGAGCTGACCGGCGGCAAGGAGCCCAACAAGGGCGTGAACCCGGACGAGGTCGTCGCCGTCGGCGCCGCCCTGCAGGCCGGTGTCATCAAGGGCGACCGCAAGGACGTCCTGCTGATCGACGTCACCCCGCTCTCCCTCGGCATCGAGACCAAGGGCGGCGTGATGACCAAGCTGATCGAGCGCAACACGGCCATCCCGACCAAGCGGTCGGAGGTGTTCTCCACGGCTGAGGACAACCAGCCGAGCGTGCTGATCCAGGTCTTCCAGGGAGAGCGTGAGTTCGCCCGGGACAACAAGCCGCTGGGCACGTTCGAGCTCACCGGCATCGCCCCGGCCCCCCGTGGCATGCCGCAGATCGAGGTCACCTTCGACATCGACGCCAACGGCATCGTGCACGTCTCCGCCAAGGACCGCGGCACGGGCAAGGAGCAGTCGATGACGATCACCGGCGGCTCGGCGCTGCCGAAGGACGAGATCGACCGCATGATCAAGGAGGCCGAGGCCCACGCCGCCGAGGACGCCAAGCGTCGCGAGGAGGCGGAGACCCGCAACACCGCCGAGCAGCTGGTCTACTCCACGGAGAAGCTGCTGACGGACAACGCCGAGAAGCTGCCGGAGGACGTCACGTCCGAGGTGCGCGGCGCCGTCGACAGCCTCAAGAAGGCCCTGGAGGGCGAGGACCTCGAGGCGATCAAGTCCGCCCAGTCCGAGCTGACCACCAAGAGCCAGAAGATCGGCGAGGCCCTCTACGCCCAGCAGCAGGCCGGCGGCGCCAACCCCGGCCCGCAGGGCGCCCCGGGCTTCGAGGGCGACGGTCAGAGCAGCTCCACCTCTGACGACGACGTCGTCGACGCCGAGATCGTGGACGACGAGGAGGCCAAGTGACGGCCGAGAACGACCGTCCCGAGGAGGGTTACGAGAAGCCCGTGGTGCACGACCGACGGCGGATCGACCCGGAGACCGGGAAGGTTCGCGAGCCCGTCGCGGGGGAGGCGCCGTCGTCCGACGGCGCCCCCGCCGGGGCGGCCCAGGCCGCCACCGGTTCCGGCGGCGAGGCGGCGACGGCGGAGGCTCCGGCGTCGTCCGAGGGCGACGAGGCGGCCCGGGCGAAGGCTGAGGCGCTCGACCTGGCCGACCAGCTCGCCCGCCGCAACGCGGACTTCTACAACCTCCAGCAGGAGTACAACAACTACGTGCGCCGCGCGAAGGCCGACGCCGCAGCCCAGCGGCAGGCCGGTGCGCAGGACGTTGCGGAGGCGCTCCTGGGCGTGCTCGACGAGATCGAGCTCGCCCGCCAGCACGGCGACCTCACGGGTCCGCTCGGGGCGATCGCCGAGAAGGTGGAGACCACGCTGGCGCAGCGCTTCGAGGTGGTGCGCTACGGCGCGGTCGGGGAGGAGTTCGACCCCGAGATCCACGAGGCGCTCATGCACAGCACCGACCCCGACGCCACGGCGACGACGGTCACGCAGGTGCTGCAGCCCGGCTACCGTGCCGGGGAGCGGGTGCTGCGTGCCGCCCGGGTGGCGGTCAGCAGCCCCGAATGAGCGTGCAGAGCATGACCTGGTGCCGCGGCGGACTCTCCGCCGCGGCACCTCATGATCGAGGAGGTGAGGCGCGATGACCGGACAGGACTGGCTCGAGAAGGACTTCTACGCCACCCTCGGGGTCGCGAAGGACGCCGACGCCGACGCGATCAAGAAGGCCTACCGCAAGCTCGCCCGGCAGTACCACCCGGACCAGAACCCCGGTGACGCGGCCTCGGAGGAGAAGTTCAAGTCGGTGGGCGAGGCCTACGCGGTGCTCTCCGACCCCGAGCAGCGCAAGCAGTATGACGCCCTGCGGGCCATGGCAGGCGGCGGCGCGCGGTTCTCCGCCGGCCGCGGCGGTCCCGGGGGTGCGGGCTTCGAGGACCTTTTCGGTGACATGTTCGGCGGAAGTGCCGGCGCCGGAGGCCCGCGGGTGCGCTACACGACGCAGGGCCAGGGCCAGGGCCAGGGCGCGCCGGGCTTCGAGGACATCCTCTCCGGCATGTTCGGCGGTGGGGGCTTCGGTTCCCGACGGCGGCCGCAGCGCGGCGCGGACGTGACCACCACCGCCTCGCTCCCGTTCCGCAGCGCCGTGGAGGGCTCGACCGTCCAGCTCACCGTGGACGGGCGGACCATGACCACGCGCATCCCGCCCGGGGTGCACGACGGTCAGAAGATCCGTCTGCGGGGCAAGGGCAGGCCGGGGCAGAACGGCGGCGAGCCGGGTGACCTCATCGTCACCGTGCAGGTCGAGCCGCACCCGCTGTTCTCCCTCGACGGGAAGAACGTGCGGATCACCGTGCCGGTCACGTTCGACGAGGCGGCGCTGGGCGCCACCATCGAGGTGCCCACCCTCGACGGCAGGACGGTGAAGGTGAAGGTGCCGGCGGGTACGCCGTCGGGCCGGACCCTCAGGGTGCGGCGCAAGGGCCTCAACGTGAAGAACGGTCCCGACGGCGACCTCCTGGTCACCGTCAACGTGGTGGTCCCGAGCCGGCTCTCGAGCGCCGCGAAGGACGCCGTCAAGGCGTTCGCGGCGGCGAACGAGGGCGTGAACCCCCGGCAGGGGCTGATGGAGCAGGCTGCACGCTGACTTCTCCGCCGGGTGGGTGAACCACCCGGCGGTGTCGGCCCGGCGGAGACGGTGCCGGCCCGGACGAAGAAGTTGTGGCGGACGAAGGGAGGGACGGATGGCGACGACCGAGAGGCGCGAGGACGCGCCGCTGCTCCCGATCTCGGTGGCGGCGGAGCTCGCCGGCATGCACCCGCAGACCCTGCGGCAGTACGACCGGCTCGGCCTCGTCCAGCCGCGCCGCACCCGAGGGCGGGGACGCCGGTACTCGATGCGTGACGTGGTCAGGCTCCGCGAGGTTCAGCGCCTGAGCCAGGAGGAGGGCGTCAACCTCGCCGGCATCAAGCGGATCCTGGAGCTCGAGGACGAGCTGGTCCAGGTTCGCTCGGAGAACGACCGGCTCCGGCTTCTGGCGGACCCGGGGCAGCGGATCTTTGCGGCCGGGCCGTCCGGCGACGTGGTGGCGGTGCCGCGCGGAACCCGCGTGCGGCGCGTGTCCACGACCAGCGGCGGGGCCCTCGTGCTCTGGCGGCCGCAGGGGCGCTGACGCCCGCCGCCTCACCCTCTGGGCCCTTCTCGTCTCACCCTCGCTCACCCCGGATCACCCTTCCGGGTCACCCGCACGATCAGGTGGTCATCAGCCGTCCGTATCCTCGATCCGCAGCGACCGACGCGGTGTGCTTTCACCAGGGATCCGGACGGTGCCGTTGGCACCAGCTCGGGTCCCGCGGAAGCCCGCCGGGCTCTCCGCCGAGCGTGACCCGCCGGACGGCGGAGGCGCGGCCGCGACGACGTGGCCCCCCGCAGCCCCCACCGTTCGACGGCGAGCGCGACAGGGGTCGGGCACGAGGAGCGGGCCGTGGTTCTTCTGAAGGCGTCAGGTGCGTTGGGAGTCGTCGCGCTCAGCGCGGGCATGCTGGTTGCGGCGCCGGCGGCAGCCGGCACGGGTGCCGGGGCGGCGTTCGGGCTGAGCTCGTCGGTCGGCGTCGCGGCGATGGCGGCGCAGAAGTGCGTCGGTGCTGCTCCGACGTACGCGGACGTGATGGTCCGCCCGGCCTGGACGGAGCGGATCGAGCACGAGGCCACCTGGGTGACGCAGGCGCTCTACACCCGTTGGGTGGTCGACCAGGAGTACCGCCCTGCCGTCCCGGAGGTCGCGCACGACGAGTTCGAGTGGTCGGCGGAGCCGCTCGCCGGATGGACCGCCACCGGTGAGTCGCGGCGGGTCCTGGTCCGCCCGGGCGCGCCCGCCGTTCCGGAGGTCCCGGCGGTCACCGAGGAACGCCTCGTCCATCCGGGACAGCCGTACGTGCCGCCGACGGTCGAGCTGATTCGCCACGATGCCCAGTGGACGACCGTGCATCACGAGGCCGTGTACGAGACCGTCCACCACCCGGCGGTGTACGAGACCATCCACCACGACGCGGTGATCCAGTACGAGTTCCGGCAGAAGAACGGGAACATCACGCGTTGGGAGACAGACCCCGACTGGAACGCCCAGGGCAACCCGAACAGCATCGGCTGGGAGGCCACCGGTGTCAGCGAGGTGGTGAAGGAGGCGTGGGACGAGGAGAAGCTCGTCACCGCAGCCTGGGACGAGGAGGTCCTCGTCAGCCCGGCACGGGACGAGCAGGTACTCGTCAAGGACGCGTGGGTCGAGGAGGTCGTGATCGACCCGGGGCAGGAAGAGATCCCGCCCACCTACGAGACGGTCGTCGTCACCCCGTACCAGCCGGCCGTGCCCGAGGTGCCGGAGGAGTGGGGCGTCGAGCTCGAGTACACCCGGCGGGTCATCACCCAGGAGGCGCTCCCCGAGGTGCCGGAGGCCGGGCACGCCGAGGAAGTGTGGTCCGCCGAGTCGCCGGGTGAAGGCTGGGAGGCGACCGGAGAGACACGTCAGGTCGAGGACCGGCCGGCGTGGACCGACGAGATCGCGCAGCCTGCCGTCTTCGAGAACCAGATGGTCCACCCCGGCGTGGTGTGCCCCGCTGTGGCCGTCAGCAGCACAGCGGCTGCTGCGGCGACCCCCGCAAAGGCCGCGACGGCGAGCCTGCCGAGCACTGGTGTCGGTGAGGGGCTCCTCCCGGTGGCCGGCCTCGCCGTCGCCGCAGGGACCGCGCTCCTCGCCTTCCGGGCCTGGGTGGCGCGCATCGCAGACGGACGAGGCCGTCACCGTGGCGGCGTGTCACGGGGCGCCCTTGCGTCGACCACCGGCGAGCTGACTCGCTGGCGCCCGTTCCGCCGTCGCGCGCACCGGCGCACGGCCTGAGACCCGGGCGCGCCCGACGTTATCCCCCGACGTCGGGCGCGCCCGTTCCATGTGGTGACGCCCCGGCATGGACAGCATGCGCGGGGCGAACCTTCTTGTGACGACGACGGGCTCCCGGACCGACTGGTCCGGGAGCCCCTCGTTGCTGCAGGGCCACGCCCGTCGATCACGAGCAGGCTCACTGCGCTGCCTCGAGTCCGAGGCCCAGCCAGTACGACCGGCAGAACAAGGCGAACGTTCCACTGCCGAGGTTTCTAGAACGGTGGGTCGGTGTTGGCGAAGAGGTCGGCCCAGCGGTTGACGGCGGCCGGTGCGCCGGCTGGCGGGTCGGGGGTGTGCCGGTACCGGTGCCCGGTCCGGGCGGGGATCCACAGCAGGGTCCCGTCCTTCTCCCGGACCACGTCCCAGTGCTTCGACGTCTTGAGGTTGTGATGCCGCCGGCACAGCGGGTGCAGGTTGCACACGCTGGTCTGCGCCACGAGGTGCGCGATGGAGGGGTCGTAGGCGATGCGGTGGTCCAGGTCGCACACCACCGACGGCCGGGTGCAGCCGGGGAAGGTGCAGGTGACGTCGCGGGCGCGGACGGTGCGGGTCAGGTCCGCCCCGGGCCGGTAGGCCTTGGTGGAGAGGTCCTTGAAGTGGCCGTGCTCGTCGGTCAGCAGCGCCCGCCACGTCGCGTCCTGCGCGAGCTCGCGGGCGAGCTCGGCCGGGATCGGCCCGTACCCCGCCAGGTATCCCGCCTGGTGGTCCAGGCCGAGCAGGGTGCCGGCGCCGACGGTGATCTGCGCCCCGGCCCGCGCAACCCGCCCCGACGGCAACGGGTGCCCGGCCAGGTCCACGCCGCGGTCCAGGACCGAGGCGAACAGGTCGACGAACGCGTCCGCCTCCACCTGCTCCCGGGACCGCTCATCCGACTGGTCGCCGTCCACGGCGGCATCGGCCAGCGCGCGCAGGGCGGTCTTGATCGTGTGGGCGTGGTCCGCGCGCACGTAGGCGGTGATCCAGGCCATCGCGTCCGGGGCGGGGGTGATGGTGACCTTGCGGGCGGCGTGCTCGCGCCGGCGCCGCTCCACCCCCGCCTCCGGGTTCACGCTCAGCGCGGCGGCGCGGAGCCGGTTGCGCAGCTTCGGCCCCGAGAGCCGGTCCGCGTCCTTGAGCAGCCCGGTCACGACCCGGCGCTGCTGACCCGTGGTCAGGCCCGGCTCCCTCGTGGTCAGCACGGTCGCCTTGCGGGAATCGATCCGCCCGGTGCTCAGCGCGTCGGCGACCTCGGGGAAGGAGTCCAGCGCCGCGGCCAGGCTCACCTTCGCCGCCCCGACCGCGTTCGTCGACCCCAGCCGGGCCGCGACCTCCGCCGCCGTCCGGTCCGCCGCCCGCGACGTCATCCCCTGCCGATCCGTCAGCTCCCGCACATGCACCGCCTGCATCGCCGTCGCCCAGGACGCCACCCGCTCGAACGCCGCGATCGTCTCCACCAACGTCGCCGCCCCGACCTCCCCGGGCACCAACGAACCCAGCAGCCCGGCCAGGACCGGCCCCCCGGGCAGGGCCTCCAGGGCCGAGGCCCCGGCCGCGTCCGCCTCCCCGTCCACCAGCCCCCGCCCCAACGCCTCCACCAGCGCCGCATCCCCCGGCACGGGCACCCGCCCGCTGCTCGGGACCGGCGCCGCCCCCGTGGGCACCACCGCCCACCACGGCAACGAGGAGACCGCACCATCATCAGCGGCGCCCTCCCCGGACGAGCCACCGCCGGAAGGAGAGAGCAAGGAGCCGGAAGAGAGAGGGACGTCGGAAGAGGGAGGGAAGCCGGGCGAGGGAGCGAAGTCGGAAGAGGGAGCGAAGTCGGGAGAGGGAACGACGTCGGCAGTGGGGTCCTCATCGACGGCCGAGGCGCCGCCATCGGTCGCCGTGGCCGAACCGCCGCCATCCGGTGCCGTGGCCGAGATGGCGCCCGCCGAGACGTCGTCGCCCGAGGTCACGGGCGCGCCCTCCGCCGGGTCGGCCGGCGCCCCGACCTCCCACACCAGCTCCGACGAGGGCGGGTACAGCGCGACACCTGCCTCCGCCCAGCCGCTCACGACCTCGGCGAACGCACGCTCCAGGTCCGACACCAAGGCACCCGAGGCCCCGGCGGCACCCTGACCGCCGAACCCGCTCACCCCGTCCCTGACCATGCATCGAACACTAGTACGACCCACCGACATCCGCTCAGGCTGCCGGAGATCTGTGGACAGGCCGGCGTCTCAGCTGCCTGAGAGGCCGAGCGCGCGCGCCAGCCGCGCCGCCACGGCGTCGAGCTCGTCCCTCGAAGGACGGGCGGGGACGTTGTCCTCCACGATCCGCAGCCCGTCGTCGGTCCTCCGGGGAATGACGTGCAGGTGGACGTGACCGACGCTCTGCCCGGCCGCCTCACCGTCGGACAGGTGGAGGTTGACGCCCTCGGACCACTCCGGACCGGCGCGCATGACGGCGGCGATGCGGTGCGCTGCGCGCCACACGGCCTCACCGAGGGGGACTGGCAGGTCGACGAGCCCGTCCGCATGCCGGCGCGGCACCACGAGCACATGCCCCGTGTTGACAGGAACGGTGTCGAGGAAGGCGACGACGTCGTCGTCCGCGTGGACGACGCTCGACGGAGCGTCACCGGCGACGATCGCGCAGAACAGGCAGCCGGCGTCTCGCTGGCCCGACGTCGCTCCGCCCGCTGACGCCGCTCCGTCTCCCGGTTCAGTTCCGCCGTCGGTCATGCTCACCCGATGCGCTGCCACAGGAACTCGAAGGCGAGCGCCTGCATGAACGCGGCCTGGGCGTTCGTCGCCGCACCGCCATGACCGCCCTCGATGTTCTCGAAGTAGCTGAC
The DNA here is from genome assembly GCF_002563695.1 of Georgenia soli. Classification (NCBI taxonomy): domain Bacteria; kingdom Bacillati; phylum Actinomycetota; class Actinomycetes; order Allobogoriellales; family Allobogoriellaceae; genus Georgenia; species Georgenia soli. The sequence goes on from NZ_PDJI01000004.1 coordinate 2,590,199, forward strand.
GTCCTTGCCGGCGTCGATCATCTGCGCCGCCATCTTCCGCGCATGCCCCGGGTGGACGCGGTCGTCACGCGTGGACGTCGTGAACAGCACCGGCGGGTAGTCGCGGTCCGGCTCGAAGAGGTGGTACGCCGAGAACTCCTTGATGAACTCCCACTGCTCCGGGTCGTCGGGGTCGCCGTACTCGGCCATCCACGAGGCCCCGGCCAGCAGGTGCGAGTAGCGCTTCATGTCCAGCAGCGGCACCTGGCAGACGATGGCGCCGAACAGCTCCGGGTACTGCGTGAGCATGTTGCCCATCAGCAGCCCGCCGTTCGAGCCGCCCTGCGCCCCGAGGTGGGCCCGGTCGGTCACGCCGCGCGCCACGAGGTCGCGGGCGACGGCGGCGAAGTCCTCGTACGCCTTGTGCCGGTTCTGCTTGAGCGCGGCCTGGTGCCAGCGCGGCCCGTACTCCCCGCCGCCGCGGATGTTGGCGACGACGTACACCCCGCCGCGCTCGAGCCACGCCCGGCCGATCCCGCCCGAGTACGCCGGGACGCGGGAGATCTCGAAGCCGCCGTACCCGTAGAGCAGGGTCGGGGCGGGCTCGACCTCGCCGTCGTGCGCCACCGGCTCGCGGGAGACCTGGAAGTACGGCACCCGCGTGCCGTCCGCCGACGCGACGAAGTGCTGCTCCACGTGCAGCCCGGTGGTGTCGAAGTACGCCGGCAGCGACTTGAGCCGCTCGATCGACGTCGTCGCCCCGTCCTCGTCCAGGTCCAGCCGCGCGAGCGTCGTCGGGGTGAGAAAGCCGGTGGTCGTCAGCCACAGCGCGTCCTCCTCGTCTGCGTCCACGGCGCCGACGGCGATCGTCGCCAGCTCGGGCACCTCGCCTGCCGCGGTGCCGCCCGCCGTCAGGTCGAGGGGACGACGGCGCCACGGCCCGCGCGACGCGGGGGCCGGGGGAGTGAGGACCTCCAGCCGGTTCGAGACGTCGTCGAGGATGTTCAGGACGAGATGGTGCCGGGTCCACGTCGCCCCGGCGAGCGACGTCGTCGGGGTGGGCGCGTAGAGCACCTCGAAACGGCGGTCGCCCGCCAGGAAGTGCTCGACCGGGATGCCGAGGAGGGCGCCACCGGGGTAGGTGCGGCCGTCGACGGCCCAGTCCTCGCGCAGCTCGACCGTGAGCCAGTCGCGGCACAGGTCCGGCTCGGCGGAGCGGGGGACCTCGATGAGTGTGAGCTCGTCGTCCGGCCCGAGGAGGTAGAGCTCGGAGTCGTAGAAGGCCAGGTGGCGGAACACGAAGTCGCGCTCGTAGCCGGGCGTGGAGTCGTGCCCGGCGCCGATGAGCATGTCGGTGGGCTCGCCGGCGTAGATCTCCTTGGCCTCGGAGAGCGGGGTGCCCCGGTGCCACCGGCGCACCGTGCGCGGGTAGCCGGAGGTGGTCATCGACCCCTCGCCGAAGTCGGAGTAGACGAACACGGAGTCGCCGGAGGCGTCCGCCCAGCCGATGCCGCCCTTCGACTCCTCGCGGGTGAAGCCGTCCTCGACCCACGTCTTCGTGGTCAGGTCGAACTCGCGGGTGATGTCGGCGTCCGACCCGCCCCGCGAGAGCTGGACGAGCGCGCGCGTGTACGACGGACGCAGCACCCGCGCCCCGTGCCACACCCAGTTGGCGCCCTCGGCCTCGTTGAGGGCGTCGACGTCGATGAGCACCTCCCACTCGGGGTCGTCGGTGCGGTAGGAGTCCCACGTGGTGCGACGCCACAGGCCCCGCTCGTGCTCGGCGTCGGTCCAGAAGTTGTAGAGGTGCTCGCCGCGCTGGACCACGCCCGGGATCTTCTCGGTGGAGTCCAGCACCTCGAGGATCCCGCGACGCATGGCGTCGAAGCGTTCCCCGGCGGCCAGCACCGACTCCGCGTGCGCGTTGCGCTCGCGCACCCAGGCCAGCTGCTTCTCGCCCTCGACGTCCTCCAGCCAGGCGTACCGGTCAGGGGTGTCGACCGTGCTCGCCGGACCTGTCACTGCCTCGGTCCTCGTCATCCGTCTATCTCACCATGTGCCAGGGACGTCCGTCCCCGAGAACGGGAAGGCTTCCGTCCGTAGTTGCCCGCGCCTGTCACGACGCCGTCCGCACTCCCTCGACGTCCCGGCTCAGCAGCTCGGCGAGCAGCGCCGTGAAACGCTGCGGGTCCTCCAGGTGCGGGCTGTGCCCGATGCCCTCCAGCACGACCTCCTCGTAGTGGCCGCCGGCCTCGGCGAACCGGTCGAGGACCGTGCGCATCTGGCTCACCATCGGCTGGGCGGGGTAGACGTCGGCGCCCGGCCACCCGGGGATCGCCCCGACGGAGCCGAGGTGCCCCAGGTCCAGCAGCGAGGTGTCCGAGACGATCGCGTCGGCGTCGCCGCGTACCCACAGCACCGGCCCCACCTCGGGCACGTCCGCGAAGTCGCTCATGTCGTAGTACCGCGGCGAGAGCGCGTTGTTGATCCCGGTGGTGCCGGGGCCGGCCCCGGGCCAGTTCTCGCTCGGCTCCGTCCCGCCCGGGTAGTGGTCATCACCGATGCGCGTGGACAGCACCGAGTCCAGCAGCAGCTCCTCGTCCTCCAGCTGCGTCCCCGGCGCGACGTAGAGCGAGCGGAACACGTTGAGCGGGGAGTGCGGCGCGTCCGTCGACCGGTCACCGGCGGCGATCGCCGCGGCGAAGTCCGGGTTCGCGGTCCCGCCGCCCGAGCCGGCGTGGTCGGGCCACACCGGCGTGCCCTCGGCGTCCGCCGTCCCGCCGAAGCCGAAGGGCGACGCCGGAGCCTCCAGCAGCACCGCGCCCACCTTCTCCGGGTGGTCGATCGCGAGCTGCATGACGGCGCCGGCACCGGCGGAGTGCGCGACGAACGCAGCCCGCTCGAGGCCGAGGGTGTCCATGAGCGCGGCGAGGTCGTCGGCGAAGTCGCGCATGCCCCGGGTGGCGTCGATCGGCAACGGCTCCGTGTCGCCGTACCCGCGCAGGTCCGGCGCGATGCCGCGCCACCCCTCCGGCAACGCGCCGAGCAGGCGGTGGAAGAACGCCGATGAGGAGCAGTTCCCGTGCACGAGGATCACGGTGCCCGACGGCGACGCCGCGCCGCCCGGGTCCGTGTCCCGCACGTGCACGCGGATCCGCGGCGTCTGGACGTCGTGCTCGATGACCTCACCCATGGAAAACCCCTTCGTCTCCCCGACGGCGGACCGCCCGCCGTGCGCCATCCTGCCCCGACGGCGGCACGGGGGTGCCGCCGTCGGGGATCGTTCAGCCCTCGAGCAGCAGGGCCTCGCCCTGGCCGCCGCCGCCGCACAGGCCGACGGCGGCCCGGCCGCCGCCGTTCTTCGCGAGCTGGTGGGCGGCGTGGACCACGAGCCGGGCGCCGGAGGCGCCGATGGGGTGGCCGACGGCGATGCCGCCGCCGTGGGGATTGACCTTCTCCGGGTCGGCGCCGAGCTCGGCGGCGGAGTGGGCCACGACGGCGCCGAAGGCCTCGTTGATCTCGATGAGGTCGAGGTCGGCCACGTCCCAGCCCTGCCGGGCCAGGGCCTTCTCGATCGCGCGGGCGGGCTGGGCGTGCAGGGAGGCGTCCGGGCCGGCCACCTGCCCCGGGGCGCGCAGGGCCGCGAGGACGGTCCAGCCCTGCTCCTCGGCGCGGGCGCGGGTGGTCAGGACCACGGCGGCCGCGCCGTCGGAGATCTGGGAGGCGTTCCCGGCGGTGATGGAGCCCTCCGGGGTGAACGCCGGGCGCAGCTTGGCGAGGGACTCCACGGTGGTCTCGGGCCGGATGCCCTCGTCGGTGGTGACCTCCACCTCGCCCTTGCGGGTCCTCACGGTGACGGGGACGACCTCGCCCTCGAACACCCCGCCCCGCCAGGCCTGCGCGGCGCGCTGGTGGGAGCGGGCGGCGACCTCGTCCTGCTGCTCGCGGGTGAGGGGGTAGGTGGACGTGGTCTTCTTGTCGGTGGCCAGGCCCATGGCCTCGCGGTCGTAGGCGTCGGTCAGCCCGTCGTAGGCCATGTGGTCCACGGCCTCGACGTTGCCGTAGGACCAGCCCGCGCGGGAGCCCATGAGCAGATGCGGGGCGTTGGTCATGGACTCCATGCCGCCGGCGACGACGACGCCTGCCTCACCGGAGCGGATGAGCCGGGCGGCGTCGATGATCGCGGTCAGCCCGGACAGGCAGACCTTGTTCACGGTGGTGGCGTGGGCGGACCAGGGGATCCCGGCGCCGACGGCGGCCTGCCGGGCGGGCGCCTGCCCGGCACCGGCCTGGAGGACCTGGCCCATGTAGACGGCCTCGACCGCGTCGGCGGGGACGCCGGCCTGGTCCAGGGCCCCCTTGATCGCGACGGTGCCGAGCTGGACCCCGGTCAGCGGGGCGAGCTGGCCCTTGAGCCTGCCCTGCGGGGTGCGGGCGGCGCCGACGACGACGACGTCGTCCGGCCGCGGCCCGGCCTGGCCGGCGCCCGGAGTGGCGGGGGTGGTGGGTGTGGTGCTCATGCGTCGACCTCCACGGCGTGGATGTGCTCGGACACTCTCAGCTCGGGCTCGGTGCGCTCCCGGACCTCCTCGACGGAGACCCCGGGGGCGAGCTCGGTCAGCACGAGGCCGTCCGGGGTGACGTCGATGACGGCGAGGTCGGTGATGATGCGGTCGACCACGCCGCGCCCGGTCAGCGGCAGCGAGCACTCGCCCACGATCTTGGCGGAGCCGTCGCGGGCGTTGTGCTCCATGAGGATGATGACCTTCCCGGCACCGTGGACGAGGTCCATCGCCCCGCCCGGGCCCTTGACCATCTTGCCCGGGATCATCCAGTTGGCCAGGTCACCGGCGGCGGAGACCTGCATGCCGCCCAGGATCGCGACGTCGATCTTCCCGCCGCGGATCATCCCGAAGGACAGGGCCGAGTCGAAGAACGCCGCCCCGGGCAGCGTGGTCACGGTCTCCTTCCCCGCGTTGATCAGGTCCGGGTCGACCGCGTCCTCGTACGGGTACGGGCCCACGCCCAGGATGCCGTTCTCCGACTGCAGCACCACCTGCCGGCCCTCGGGCACGTAGTTCGGCACCATCGTCGGCAGCCCGATGCCGAGGTTGACGTAGGAGCCGTCGGCCAGCTCCAGGGCCGCGCGGGCGGCCATCTCCTGCCGGGTCAGTGCCATCTCAGGCCTCCTCGCCACGAGCGCGCACGGTGCGCTTCTCGATCCGCTTCTCGATGTCGCCGCCCACGTGGACGACGCGGTGGACGTAGATCCCCGGCAGGTGCACCTGGTCGGGGTCGATCTCGCCGGGCTCGACGAGCTCCTCGACCTGGGCGATGCAGACCCGCCCGGCCATCGCGGCCAGCGGGGAGAAGTTCCGCGCCGCCTTGTTGAACACCAGGTTCCCGTGCCGGTCACCCTTGAGGGCGTGCACCAGGGCGAAGTCGGTCGCGATCGCCTCCTCCAGGACGAACTCGCGCTCCTGCCCGCGCACCGCGAAGGAACGCACCTCCTTCTTCGGGGAGGCTTTCGCCACCCCGCCGGAGCCGTCGTACCGGCGCGGCAGACCGCCCTCGGCCACCTGGGTGCCCACCCCGGTGGTGGTGAAGAACGCCGCGATCCCGGACCCGCCGGCGCGCAGCTTTTCCGCCAGCGTGCCCTGAGGGGTCAGCTCCACCTCCAGCTCGCCGGAGAGGAACTGGCGCTCGAACTCCTTGTTCTCCCCCACGTAGGACGCGGTCATCTTCGACAGGCGCCCGGCGTTCAGCAGCAGCCCGAGACCCCAGTCGTCCACCCCGCAGTTGTTCGAGACCACCGACAGGTCCTTCGCCCCCTGGGCCAGCAGCGCCTCGATCAGCGCCATTGGGTTCCCGGACAGGCCGAACCCGCCCACCGCGAGGGACGCGCCGTCGGGGATGTCCGCCACCGCCTCCGCCGCCGAGGCCACCACCTTGTCCAGGCCGCGGGAGGTCCCCGGCCGGATCGTGGCGCTCGCTGTTCCGCTGGTCATCGTGGTCTCCTTCTTCTCATTCTCTTCGGGTGGGGTGCGGGGTGGCTCAGCCGGCGCCGACGATCAGCAGGACGGCGGAGAAGACGACGCCGGAGGCGACGAGCGTCACGGTGGTGTAGCCCAGGATGTCCCTCATCTTCAGGCCGGCGATGGCCAGGAGCGGCAGGGCCCAGAAGGGCTGGATCATGTTCGTCCACTGGTCACCGTAGGAGACCGCCATGATCGGCACCGCCGGATCGACGCCGAGGCGTGCCGCGGCGTCCAGGAGGATCGGCGCCTGGACGGCGAACTGCCCGCCGCCCGAGGGGACGAAGAAGTTCACCAGGCCGGCGGAGAGCAGCGCGAGGAACCCGAAGGTCTGCGGCGTCGAGATGCTCACGAACCAGTCGGACAGCACCGCGATGAGGCCGGTGGCGGTCATCATGCCGAGGATGCCCGCGTAGAGCGGGAACTGCAGGAGGATGTCGCCCACGTTGGACGCGGCGTCCTTCACCAGGGCGGTCAGCTCGAACGGGCTGCGCACGAGCAGCAGGATCAGCGCCAGGAAGGACCAGTTGACGAAGTCGAGGGTGGGCGTGCCACCGCGGGCGACATAGACGACGAGGTAGGCCGCGAGAGCGAGCCCGATCAGCGTGGTGAGGAAGCGGCTGGCGTCCAGCCGGTCGGCAGGGGTCACCACGTCCTCCTCGACCTCGACGCCCTGGTCGCGGATGTCGACCTCGAGCTCGACGATCCGGTCGCCCCGGCGCGGCGCGACGAGGGCCAGCGCGACGGCGACGACGACGACGGTCGTGACGGCGGCGACGATGTTCCACGCCGCGAAGGTGGTCTCGCTGACCGGGACCGTGGTCCCCAGCTGCTCGGCGATGAACGAGCCCCCGGTGGCCGCGGTCAGCGGGCCGGAGCCGGAGTAGCCCATGTGCCAGACGACGAAGCCCGAGAACCCGGCGGCCACGAGCATCGGGAAGTGCAGTCGTACGCCCTTCTCGCGCAGCTGCGCGGCGACCTCCTTGGCGAGCAGGGCGCCCACCACGAGCCCGAGGCCCCACTGCAGCAGCGAGGCGACGGCGGCCACCAGGAAGACGAACACGTAGGCCTGCACCGGCGTGCGGGGCAACCCGCCGAGCCGGGCGAGCAGGCGCCGCATCGGGCGGGTGTTGGCGAGCATGTGCCCGAGCAGCAGGATGAGCGCCATCTGCGTCATGAACGCGAGGAGGCCGGCGAGGCCGTCGCCCCAGCCGACCAGGACGTCGACGGGGCCGGCGTCGGTGAGGAGCAGCGCCATGACGGCCACGATGACCGTCAGGACGATGGCGAACACCAGCGCGCTGGGGATGAACCGCTCGACCAGGGTGTTGACCGGCCGCATGAGACGGGTGAACGGGTTGGGCGCGCCGGCGGCCTGCGGTTCGCGCGACTTCTGGCTGGTGGTAGACATGCTGAGAACTTCCCCCTGCTACATCGTTGTCGGTGGGGTGCCGGACAGGCACGGGCCCACGTGGCCGGACCCGTTGATACCAGACCCGGACGAACCGGGCGTGCTGCGGGTCACATCCGCACCCCCACCTGCAGCGCGCGGACCTGCTGAGCCACCGCCTCCGCCCCGGCGGGGCCCATGACGATCGTGTAGTGGTTGACGTCGGGGATGTCCGCGGCGGCGATGCGCAGGCGTTCCACCCACGCGGCCACGTGCTCGGCGGCGTAGAGCGGCTCGCCGTCGAGCAGGCCCCGGGGGGCCCGGAGGAACACCGCCGGGGCGTCGAGCGCGTCGAGCGCGGGCAGGAGGGACTCGCCCGTGACCAGCTCGCGCTGGTCCCCGGTGACCGCCTCGATGCGCGACGACGGACGCCAGGCCCCGTCGGCCGGCTCGAGGTCGTAGTCGAAGTAGGCGCCGAGACGCTGGTCGACGCGGTCGGTGAACGCGGGGTGGGCGCGCCAGAAGTCGCGGTACGCCTCGTGGTCGCGGAAGGTCATCGCGAGCCGTGCGGACGCCGGCCCGAGCACGGCCTGCATGAGCTCGTCCGGGTCGGCGCCCGTGGGGACGTCGAGCGGCAGCCCGCCGTCGACGAGGATGAGGGAGTCCACCAGGTCGCGGTGCCGGTGCGCCAGCACCACGGAGACGAACCCGCCCATCGAGTGCCCCACGACGACGACCGGTCCCGCGGCGAGCTCGCCCAGGAGCACGGCGAGGTCGTCGGCGTGCCGGGCCATCCCGAACGGCCCCGGCAGGGCGTTGCTCCGCCCGCGCCCGCGCAGGTCCGGCGCCACCACGCGCGTCCCCGGCAGGGCGTCTGTCAGGTAGGTCCACGTCCGGTGCGTGGCGGTGATGCCGTGCACCGCGAGCACCGTCGGCACGGGCCCGGCCGGTGCGACCGGCTCCCAGACACCGGCCCGCAGGGTGCCGCCGTCGACGGCGACGTCGATCTCCTCGTACGTGTGCGTACCCGTCGTGTGCGTGCTCATCGCGCGTACCAGCCCCCGTCCATCGTGTACGACGCCCCGGTCGCCATCCCGGCGTCCGGGCCGGTCAGCCACCCGACCAGGGAGGCCACCTCCTCCGGCTCGACCAGCCGCTTGACCGACTGCTCGGTGAGGAGGACCTTCTCCAGCACCTCCTCCTCGGCGATGCCGTGGGCGCGGGCCTGGTCGGCGATCTGCTTCTCGACCAGCGCGGTGCGCACGTAGGCGGGGTTGATGCAGTTGCTCGTCACCCCGCGCGCCGCGCCCTCCAGCGCCGTGACCTTGTTCAGGCCCTCGAGCGCGTGCTTGGCCGTGACGTACGCCGACTTGAACGGCGAGGCGACCAGCCCGTGCACCGAGGAGACGTTGACGATCCGGCCCCACCCGCGGGCGTACATGTGCGGCAGCGACGCGCGCACGAGGAGGAACGGCGCCTCGACCATGAGTCGCTGGACCCGCCGGAAGTCCGCCGGGTCGAACTCCTCGATGGGCCGGACCACCTGGATGCCGGCGTTGTTGACCAGGATGTCGGCCTCGAGGCTGAGGTCGTCGAGCGCGGCGGTCTCGTCGAGGTCGACCACCCACGCCTCCCCGCCCGTCTCCGCGGCGACCGCGGAGGCGGCGGACTCGTCGCGGTCGGCGACGACGACGTGGGCGCCGCGGGCGGCGAGCTCGCGCGCGCAGGCCGCCCCGATGCCGTTGCCGCCGCCGGTGACGACGGCGCGGCGTCCCTCGAGCGTTCTGGTGGTCGTCATCGTGGTGCTCCTTGGGAGGACAGGGCGCGCTCGACGAGGCGCATGGTGGCTTCGAAGACGTCGGGGGGAAGGCCGGGGGCGGGCGCTGCGCCGTCGGAGGTCGCGCGGTCGGAGGCGCTGTCGTCCCCGGTCCACAGCACCCACCGCATGCCGACGAGCTCGCCGATGCCCATCAGCGCCCAGGCGGCGACCTTCGGGTCGACGTCGGCGGCCAGCTCGCCGCGCTCGCGGGCGGCGGTCAGCCCGGCGACGTACCCGCGGGCGATGGTCTCGTAGTGCATGTGCAGCACGTCGGGGGCGACGAACTCGGCCTGGCGCATGATCCGGTACAGGGCGGGGTTCTCCGCGGTGAAGCGGAAGAACGCCCGGAAGCCGGCCCGCTCGGCGTCCAGACGTGCGGTCTCCCGGCTCGACGCCTCGAACATCGCCCGGCGGACGCGGCTGTTGAGGTCGCGCACGACCTCCTCGAAGATCGCCTGCTTGGAGTCGAAGTACAGGTAGAACGTGCCCTGGCCGACCTCTGCCGCCTCGGTGATCTTCACGATCGAGGCGTCGTGGTAGCCGCGCTCGGCGAAGACGTCGGTGGCGACGGCGAGCAGGCGGGCGCGCGTGCGGGTGCCGCGCTCGGTGCGGGGCAGGGTGCTCACGGTCCCACCTCCCGCAGGGCGCCGCGGCGGACCTTGTGCAGGGCCGTGCGGGGCAGGGTCTCGACGAAGGTCACCCCGCGCGGCGCCTTGAAGCTCGCCAGGTGGCGGCGCGAGTGCTCCAGCAGGTGCTCGGCGTCGACGGCGGAGCCGGGGGAGCGGACGATGAACGCGTGCCCCACCTCGCCCCAGCGGGGGTCCGGCACCCCCACGACGGCGACGTCGACGACGTCGGGGTGGGTGGCGAGGGCGGCCTCGACCTCGGCGGGGGAGATGTTCTCGCCGCCGCTGATGTACATGTCGGTGAGCCGGTCGACCACGCGGAAGTAGCCGTCGGCGTCGCGCTCGACGAGGTCGCCGGTGCGCAGCCAGCCGTCCTGAACGGCCTCCGCGGTGGCGTCGGGGTCGCGGAAGTACCCGGCGAAGACGGCGGGGCCGCGGACGAGGAGCTCGCCGCGCGCCGGCCCGTGGAGGTGGTGACCGGTGACGGGGTCCGCCACCGCGACGTCCACGTGCGGGTACGGCTTGCCCACCGACCCGACGTGGTCGAACGCGTCGGCGGAGGGCAGGGCGAGCACGTTGGGGGAGGCCTCGGTCAGGCCGTAGCCCTGGACGATCCGCACGCCCCGCCCGTGCCAGGTGCGCAGCAGCGGCTCGGGCATCGGGGCCCCGCCGACGACGGCGTGGGTCAGGCCCGTCAGGTCCGCCTCGGCGAAGGCGGGCAGCTCGGCCAGGCGCTGGTACGTCGTCGGGACGCCCATCATCGTGGTGATCCGGCGGCCGGAGAGCAGCTCCAGGACGGCAGGCGGGTCGAAGTCGGCCTCGAGGACGACGGTCGCGCCCGACCACCACGCCAGCAGAGGCTGGACGTTCCAGCCCCCGACGTGGAACTGCGGCAGCACCGACAGCACCACGTCCCGGCCGGTCATGCCGGTGGCGCCGCCGAGGGAGAGGTTGGTCCAGAAGCAGTTCTCGTGCGTGAGCAGCGCCCCGCGCGGCGCCCGGGCGGTCCCGGAGGTGTAGATGAGCAGCAGCGGGTCGTCGTCGCGCACGCAGCGCAGCGGGCCGGGCGGGGTGCCGTCGGGCCGGGCGGGGCCGGGCACGTGCTGCTCGACGCCGTCGGCGCCGAGCAGCTCCACGGGCGGCGGCACGTCGAGCTGGGCGAGCGCGGTGCGGGCGTCCTCGGCGAGAGCGGGCTGGACGGCGACGAGCGCGGGGCGGGCGTGGCGCAGCTGGTAGGCGAGCTCCTCGGCCGTCAGGCGCCAGGACATCGGCGCCAGGACCAGCCCCGCGTTCGCGCAGGCGAAGAACAGCACCACGTGGTCCGTGCTGTTGCGCGTGAGCGTGGCGATGCGGTCCCCGGGCACGTAGCCCGCCCGCACCAGCCGCTCCGCGAGCGCGGTGGCACGCGCGTCCAGCTCGGCGTAGGTGGTGGCCTCCCCGGCCTGCTCGACGGCGACGCGGCCGGGCGTCAGGCGTGCCCGGTCGGACGTCCACCGGCCGAGGGTGTGGCGGCCGGGCTCGTCGGCGGGCAGGGGCAGGATGCTCACGCCAGCTCCTCCAGGCGCCGGCGCTCGGCGGCCTCGGCGGCGGACTTGGTGTGCGAGCCGGCGGCCCGCACGGGGCCGCGGCGGCGCTCGGTCAGGCGCCGTGCGCCGCCGGCGATGCCGCCCGGCATGAACAGCACCACGAGGATGAACAGCACCCCGAGGATGAACGCCGGCTCGCTGAGCGGGACGCGCAGCAGCGTGGGGAGCGACTCGACGAGGTCCGACCCGGCGAGCACGCTGAGCCGCTGGTCGAGGAGGGTGTAGACGACGGCGCCGACGACCGCGCCCCAGCGCGACCCGACGCCGCCGAGCACCACCATGATCAGCGCCTGGATGGTGAAGTCGGCGGAGGTGATGGCGGGCACCGCCTGGGACTGCAGCAGCAGGTACACCATGCCGACCACCGCGGCGAGGGTCCCGGCGATGACGAAGGTGAGCAGGCGGATGAGGTACGGCGGCTGCCCGATGACGCGCACGCGCATCTCGTTCTCCCGCGTCGCCTCCACCACGTGCCCGGCGCGCGAGCGCTGGACCCACGTGACGACGACGTACACGACCACGAGCGTGACGAGGGCGACCCAGAACATGTTGCGGGTGTTGACCACGCCGACGAGCGTGTCCGGCACGTTGGCGGTGGCCAGTCCGACACCCTCCTCGCCGCCGGTGAGGCCGCGGGGGTTGCGACGAACCAGCACGTTGCCCGCCTGGGCGAACGCGAGGGTGACCATCGCGAAGGAGACCCCCGCGACGCGCAGGGACACGGCCCCGACGAGGGTGGCCAGCAGGATGGCCCCGACGAGGGACAGGGCGCCCGCCACGAGGAGCGGCATCTCCGTGTACTTGAGCAGGATGGCCAGCCCGTACGCGCCGGCGGCGAAGTACAGCGCGTGGCCGAAGCTCAGCATGCCCGCGACGCCGTAGAGCAGGTGGTAGCTCAGCGCGAGGGCGGCGAAGATCATGCACAGCGCCATCAGGTGGAGGCTGCCCGGCATGTACGTCGGTCCGGGCAGGACGCCCGGCACCGACAGGTTCAGCAGCGGCAGGCAGGCGGCGACGACGACCGCGACGACGCCGAGCAGCCAGCCGGGCAGGCGACGGCGCTCGCGGACGGGGGCCGGGGACGCCTCGGGGGCCGCGGCCCGCTCGGTCGCGGGACGCTCGGTGGAGGTGGGGGAGGTCATGCTGCTTTCGCTCCCATCAGGCCGGTCGGGCGGATGAGCAGGACGACGGCGAGGGCCAGGACCGCGATGAGGTCCCCGATGCCGCCGAGGTAGTAGTTGGCGAGCTGCTGCGGGATCGCCACCACCACCGCGGCGACGGCGGCGCCGCCGAGGGAGCCGAGGCCGCCGATGACGGTGACGATGAACGCGAAGATCAGCAGCGTCTGCCCGAGGTGGGCGGAGACGTAGCCGAAGTACTGCGAGGCCAGCACGCCGCCCAGACCGGCGGCCGCGCCGCCGATGGAGAAGACGAGCGTGAACGACTTGCGCACGTCGATGCCCAGCGCCGTGACCATCGACCGGTTCTCCACCCCGGCGCGGATGATGAGGCCGTAGCGGGTGTGCCTGAGGAAGAGGATCAGGGCGACCAGCACGGCGACGGCCACCGCGATCGCGAGGAAGTTGGTGTTGGAGATGCGGGCCCCGGCGATCGACGTCGTCTGCTTCAGCCAGGGCGGGCCGGAGATGAAGGCGGCATCGGTGCCCCACACGCCCTCGAAGAGGGCGACGCCGACCAGGCCGAGCCCCACCGTGACGAGCACCTGCTCGATGTGGCGGTTGTACAGGGGGCGGATGAGCAGCAGCTCGGTGAGGGCGGCGAGGGTCGCCCCGGCCAGGGCCCCGACGACCATGGCGAGCAGGAAGCCGGTCCAGGAGCTCGGGTCGAGCCGGCGGGCCACCTCCCAGCCGATGAAGGCGCCGAGCGAGAGGAAGACCCCGTGGGCGAAGTTCAGCACGCCCATCAGGCCGTAGATGAGCGAGAGGCCGGAGGCCACGAGGAAGTACAGGGCCCCCAGGCCGAGGCCGGTGACCAGCAGCAGGACGAGGATGCTCACTTGGCTCCCTCCGGGGCCGGGGTGGTCTCGGCGTGCACGCCGAGCAGACGGTGGACGGCGTCGTCGTCGGCGAGGAGCGAACGGGCGTCGCCGGTGTGGACGACGGTGCCGGCGTCGATGACGACGACGTCCTGCGCCAGGCGCTCGATGACGGGCAGGTTCTGCTCCACGAGGAGGATCGGCACCGTGCGGGCCGCCTCCTCCAGCGCCTCGGCGACCTCGGTGACGATCTTCGGGGCCAGGCCCTTGGTGGGCTCGTCCACCAGCAGCAGACGGTTGGCGTTGAGCAGCGCGCGGGAGAGCGAGAGCATCTGCTGCTGGCCGCCCGAGAGGGTGCCGGCCCGCTGGCCGGAGCGGCGCACGAGGTCGGGGAAGAGCTGCTCGACGAGCTCGCGGCGGGGCTTCGCGTCCCGCTCGGCCAGGCGCAGGTTCTCGGCGACCGTCAGGCCGGCGAAGACCTCGCGGTCCTCCGGGACGTAGCCGATGCCGCGCCGCACGATCCGGTGGGTGTCCTCGCGGTCGATGCGGTGCCCGTCGAACTCGACACGGCCGGCGCGGCCGATGAGGCCCATGACCGCCTTGATCGTGGAGGTCTTGCCGACGCCGTTGCGGCCCAGGATCGCGGTCACGCCGGTGGCCGGCACCGAGAAGGTGACGTCCTCGACGACCAGCTGGCCGTTGATGGTGGCGGAGAGGTGCTCGACCTCGAGGATCGCGCTCACGCGGCGGCTCCCAGGTAGGCGCTCTGCACGAGCGGGTCGGCCATGATCTTCCCGGGCTCGTCGAGCGCCAGGATCGTGCCCTGGTGCAGGACCGCGACGCGGTCCACCAGGCCCATGACGACGTCGATGTGGTGCTCGACCATCAGGACGGTGCAGCCGTGGTCGCGGTGCATGCGCCGGATGACCTCCGAGAGGCCGGGGACGTCGGCGCGGGCGACGCCGGCCATCGGCTCGTCGAGGAGGATCACCTTGGGGTTCATGGCGAGCAGGACGGCGATCTCGAGCTTGCGCTTGCCGCCGTGGCTCAGGCCGCCCGCGAGGACGTCCGCCCGGTCGGTCAGCTCCACCTCGGCGAGGTGATCGAGCGCGACGGCGGAGGCGTCGTCGTCCCGGCGCGGGAAGCGCAGGACGGACAGGTTGCCGCCGAGGCGGCGCTGGGCGGCGAGGCGGACGTTCTCGAGGACGCTCAGGCCGGGGAAGAGGTTGGAGGTCTGGAAGGTGCGGCCCAGGCCCGCGCGCGCCCGCCGGTGGATCTGGTCGTGGGTGATGTCCCGGCCGTCCAGCAGGATCCGGCCCGCGGTGGGGGCATGGATGCCGGAGATCATGTTGAAGAGCGTGGTCTTGCCGGCGCCGTTGGGGCCGATGACGCCGATGATCTCGCCGGACGGGACCTCGAGGTTCACGTCGGTGAGGATCTTCGCGCCTCCGACGGCGAAGCAGAGGCTCTCGACCGTGAGCGCGGCTGCGGTGGGGGGCATGGTGGCCTCTTCCTGGGTGCGACAGGCCCCGGCCCGAACCGTTGGGGCCGGGGCCTGTCGTGGGTGGTGCGGTGCGGGGAGGGTCAGCCGGCCTCGGGCGGCGCGACGTCCTCGGCGGCGACGGTGCCGACGAGCTCGGGCTTCCAGCCGCCGTTGCCGTCGGAGACGAGCTTGGCCTGGAACATCGGCTGGATCAGCGCGTGGTCGGACTCGCGGATCGTGTAGCTGCCCTTCGGGCCGTCGAAGCTCCAGCCCTCGAGGGCGGAGACCATGGCGTCGACGTCGTCGCCGCCGCCGGCCTCCTCGATCGCGTGCACGACCATCTGGGCGGCGGTGAAGCCGTCAGGGGTGAACAGGTCGGGGGTGCCGCCGGCGCCCTCGACGTGCTCGATCATCGCGGCCTCGACGTCGTTGCCGGCCGCGCCCGCGAAGTAGTGGTTGAGGAAGTCGATCTTCTCCGACGCGGCCCCGTAGGCGTTGTACGTGGAGGTGTCGCCCAGGCCGGTGACCACGGTGATGTCGTCGAGGACGCCCTGCTGGTCCAGCGCCTGCCACATGGCGCCCGACGTCGCACCGGCCCACGCCACGAACACCATCTCCGGGTCGGCGTCGAGCACCTGGGCGGCGAACGGCGTGAACTCGGTGACGTCCTCGGGGACCATCACGGAGGTGACCTCGGCGCCCTGCCCGCCGAGCAGGCCCTCGACGGCGGCGAGGTTGCCCTGGCCGAACGCGTTGTCCTGCGCGAAGACGAGGACCTTCTGCCCGTCGGCGTCGATGAACGAGCCCGCCGTGGCGACGTCCTGGAGGGACTGGCGGCCGGAGCGGAAGGTGTAGTCGTTGATCCCGGTGACGGCGTCGGCGGCGGCCGGGCCGGAGATGTAGAGCACCTGGTTCTGCTCGGCCTGCTCGGCGAGCGAGAGGGCGATGCCGGAGGACGCGGTGCCGGTGAGGATCTTGTGCCCCTGGCCGATGGCGTCGCGAGCGGCCGCGACGGCCTTGTCGGTGTCACCGGCGTCGTCGATGATCTCGACGTTGATCTCGCTGCCGTTCACCTCGCCGGTGCCGTCCGTGGCGTACTCGAGGCCCGCCTCGAAGCCCTCGACGAACGTCTTGCCGTAGGCGGCCAGCGGGCCGGTGGTGGAGGTGATGAGGGCGACGTCGATCGGCTCGCCCGAGGCCTCGGCCCCGGACGACGCGCTCGAGCCGCCGGCCGGCTCGGCTCCGCCGTCGCCGGTCGAGGGTGCGCACGCGGCGACGGCCATCATGGTCGCGACGCCGAAGGTCAGCGCGAGGGACTTCTTCGTGACTCGCATGAGACCGCCTTTCCTGAAGTTCGTCTCTGCACCTCCCAACCTGAGAGGTGATTCAGGTACAGGGTTTACGGTCCGGAGCCTCCAGTCGATGGCGACCGGGACCATAGTCCCAGGCGGTCGTGTGTCCGTTCGGCACACCCGCAGACGCGAAGGGGCGCGGCCGGTCGTGCCGGCCGCGCCCCTTCCAGGTCTGCTGCGCTACTCGTTCCCGATGCGCCTGTCGGCAGCGTCGCTGCCCTTGTCGATCTTGTCGTCGTACTTGCCGCCGGTCCTGTCGCTGGCGAGGTCCGAGCCCTTCTCCAGAGCGTCGTCGCTGGCCTTCTCGCCCTTCTCGCTGCCGAGGAAGTCCTTGCCCTTGCCTGCCAGGTCACCGAGACCCATCGGTCTCTCCTCTCTTCGGGGCGGTCGCACCGGCCGGTACGGCCAGTTCGAGTCTCCGGCGGGGCCCGGGCACCTGCAACCGGGCCGTCCCGCCGCGTCGGTAAGCCTCCGGTCACACCCGGGTGACGCGCGGGGTGCCAGACTTCCAGGGCGCCGCGTGATCCAGGGGCCGCCGTGCGAGGGTGCGCGGACCGGTCCCTTCCAGCCAGGCCCGGACCCCGGGCCGACGACGTAGCCCCCCGGGCGTCGCCCCGGGGACCGTGACAGGGGACCGCGATGACAGCTCCAGGACCACGACCACGCACCGCCAGTTCGCGCCGCCGCCCGCACCGCCGCCCGCGCCGGCGGCGCGCGGCAGTGGGGATGCTGCTCGGTCCGCTGCTCGCCGCCCTGGTCGCGGGCGGCGGCTCTGCCGCTGCCGTCGAGGACCGCACGGTCGAGGACCGCGCGCTGGGAGACCGGGCGGTCGAGGAGCGCCGGGACGTGCCCGTCCCCGAGCTCGCGTGGGCGGCCTGCGGCACCACGCCGGAGGGCACCGCCGCCGGGGTGCAGTGCGCCACCGCGACGCTGCCCATCGACTACGACGACCCGGACGGTGAGCAGGTGGGGATCGCCGTCGCCCGGGTCCCGGCGAGGGACGCGGCGAACCGGGTCGGCTCGCTCTTCGTCAACCTGGGCGGGCCGGGCGGGACGATCGTGGACGTCCTCCAGCGGGGCGGCGGGCGCACGTGGGCGGCGCTGAACCAGCGGTTCGACCTCGTCGGCGTCGCCCCGCGCGGCGTCGGCCAGAGCACCCCTGCCGTCGACTGCCAGGTGAACCCCGAGGAGCTCGGCGTCTCTGCGCAGCCCTTCCCCACACCGCTGGACATCGACGTCGACGCTCACGTCGCCAGGGCGCAGGCGTACGTCGACAGCTGTCTGGCGAACAACGGTGACATCCTCGCCCACGTCTCCACCGCGAACGTCGCGCGGGACATGGACCTGCTGCGCGCCGCCGTCGGCGACGAGCAGCTCACCTACCTGGGCTACTCCTACGGCACGTTCCTCGGCGCCACGTACGCCGCGCTCTTCCCGGAGGGCTACCGGGCTCTCGTGCTCGACTCCCCGGTCGACCTCCAGCAGTACGTCGACGACCCCCTCGCCAACGGCACCGCGCAGACCGCGGCCTTCGAGCGCGAGCTGCAGCGCTTCTTCGAGGCGTGCGCGAAGGACCAGGGGGCGTGCTCGGGGTTCGGCGGGGCCCGGCCGTCCACCGCCTACGACGCTCTTGTCGCCCTCGCGGAACGGGCGCCGATCCCGGCGCCGCGCCACGAGGCCGACCCCCGGCCCGTCGACGGCGACGACATCCGGGTCGCGACCACGACGCTGCTGTACTCGAAGCAGCTCTGGGGCATCCTCGGCGCGGGGCTCGCCCAGGCGGCCGCGGGCGACGCCTCGGTGCTCCGTCTCGTCGTCGACCTGGCCTACAACCGGCAGAACGACGGGTCGTACGCGCCGGGCTCCGACCAGTTCTTCGCCATCAGCGCGGCGGAGCGGCACTGGCCGCGGGACATCGACGCCTACCTCGACAAGGGCGCGGAGTCCTGGGCCGCGTTCCCGCACTTCTGGTACAACTCCGGCTACTCGGACACGCCGTGGGGCCTGTGGCCGGTGCGTGACGAGGACGCGTACGAGGGACCCTTCACCGTGCCGGCCTCCTCGCCGACCCCGCTCGTCGTCGCCACCACGTACGACCCGGCCACGCCGTACAACGGCGGGGTGCGGACGGTCCACGAGCTCGGCAACGCCCGGCTCGTCACGATGAGGGGCGACGGCCACGGCGCCTACCCCGCCGGGTCCCCCTGCGTGAACGCCGCGGTCGAGTCCTACCTCGTCGACCTGACGCTCCCCGCCGAGGGGCTGGTCTGCGAGCAGACCACGCCGTTCACCGCGCCGCAGCCCGCACCCGCCGAGGTCCCGGCCGACGCCGGCGCCCTGCTCGACGACCTCGGTGCGCTCCTCGCCCGCATCCGGTAGCCGTCCGCCGGACCGGCGGCGGCGCGGCTACGGTCGGTTCATGACCGACATCCACGAGCTGTCCGCCCTCGACCTCGCCGCCGCCGTCCGCGCCGGGGAGGTCTCGCCGACCGAGGTCGCCGAGCACACGCTCGAGCGGGCGCACCGGCTCGGCCCGGGCGTGGGCGCGTTCGCGCACGTCGCCGACGAACGGGCCCGCGCCCAGGCCGCCGAGGCGGAGGAGCTGCTCGCCGACGTCGGGTCCGCCGCCCGGGGCGGCGGCGCGCTCCCGCCGTTCCTCGGCGTCCCGGTCCCGGTGAAGGACCTGACGATGGTGGCCGGGCTGCCGTTCGAGCTGGGCTCGGCGGCCTTCGAGGGCTTCGTCGCCCCCGTGGACGACGGCGTGGCCACCCTGCTGCGGGCGGCCGGCACCCTCATGGTCGGCAAGACGACGACGCCGGAGCTGGGCCTCCCGCCGTACACCGAGCCGGACGTGGCGCCGCCGGCCCGCACCCCGTGGGACCTCGGCCGCACCGCCGGCGGCTCCAGCGGCGGGGCTGCCGCCGCCGTGGCGGCGGGCATCGTGCCCGTCGCGCACGGCAGCGACGGCGGCGGCTCCATCCGCATCCCGGCCGCGGCCTGCGGCCTCGTGGGGCTCAAGCCCTCACGCGGCCGGGTCTCGAAGGGGCCGCACGGCGTGGACGGCTCGGGGCTGACCACCGACGGGGTGCTCACCCGCACGGTCCGGGACACCGCCGCCTTCCTCGACGTGCTCGCCCAGCCCTGGCCGGGCGACACCTATCTCCTGCCCGCCCCCCGCGGCACGTTCCTCGAGGCCTGCGAGCGGGACACGGGCCGCCTCCGGGTGGGCGTGCTGACGGAGCCCGTCAACGTGGCGGACGCGCCCGTCCACCCGGAGGCGCTCGCGGCGGTCGACCGCGCGGTGCGCCTGCTGGAGGGGATGGGGCACCACGTGGACCGGGCGCCCCTGCCCTTCGGGGAGGCCGAGTGGGACGCGTTCATGCCGCTGTGGTCGGTCGGACCGCTCCAGGCACCCCTGCCGCCCGGCGGGGAGGAGCGGCTGGTCCCGCTCACCCGCTGGATGCGCGAGGTCGGCCGGTCGGTGACCGGCGCGCAGTACGCCGACGCCGTCACGGGCGTCCAGCGGCTGACGCGGCAGACCGCCCTGGCATGGTCGGCCTTCGACGTCATCCTCAGCCCCACGCTGGCGCAGCCGCCCGTCCCGATCGGGTCGATGCGCGACGACGCCGACCCCGCCGCCGACTTCCAGGCGCAGAAGGCCTTCACGCCCTGGACGTCGGCGTGGAACATCATCGGGGCGCCGGCGATCAGCCTCCCGCTGCACCGCGCCGTCGTGGACGGCGCCGAGCTGCCGTTCGGGGTCATGCTCGGGGCGCGCACGGGCCAGGAGGAGACCCTGCTGGCGCTCGCGGCCCAGCTCGAGGCGGCCGACCCGTGGCCTGCCTTCGCCCCGGGCCTGCCGGCCTGACCTCCGGCGGGTCAGACCGGCCGCACCGGCGGCTCGGTCGGGGGCGTGGTGGGCGGAACCGTCGGGTCGGTCGGTGCCCCCGGCACGGAGCCCGGCTCCGGGACCGTCCCCGGTTCGGGGTTCGGCTCCGGCCGGTCAGGCGTCGCCGGGTCCGGAGGAGACGGCGGCTCCGTGCCCACCGCGGTCAGGCCCGCCCGCCCGGACTCGCGGGCGTTGCGCTCCTTCTCCTCCTGCCACGCCTCCCTGGCCCTGCGTGCCAGGTCGTCCAGCCCCATCTCGTCTCCTCGCTCTGTCGCGTTCGGCTCGGTCAGCGGTTCCCCGGGACGGACCCGGGCGGCGGGCCCGGGCTCGTGGGCTCCTCGGGGGACTCCGCCGAGCGCAACGCCTGGCTCGGGTCGTTGCCGGGGCCGGACCCGGGCGGCGGTCCGGGGCTGCGGGGCTCCTCCGGCGTCTCGGCCGAGACCGGGCTGCCGGCCCGGTGCCGCGCGTGCGTGGGGACGCCGGGACTCTCCGGCTCTCCCGGGACGCCCGGTGTGCCCGGCACCGCCGGGTTGCCGGGACTCTTCGGTGCACCCTCTGCGTAGGCGTCCGCGGCCGCGTCGTCGCGGCGCATCGGGTCGGTGCTGTCGGACGTGCTCATGACGACCTCCGGTCCTGCGCGCACCTCGCGCGCTGCCCTGATCGTCGCGCCTGACGGGCTCCGGCGCACGCGCAGGCGGTCAGGAGCCGGCCGGGACGGGGCTGGCGCCCACACCGAACCACTCGCGGAGCCGGGCGGTGACGGCCTGGTCGAAGGCGTCGTCGTCGTGCCGGGCCCGCAGCCACGCCCCGAAGTCGCCGCCGGCCGCGCGGTCCATCTCGGCGCGGCAGGACGCAGGGTCCGTGACCGCCCGCAGGAGCATCGACTCCGCCTCCTCGGCGGTGCGGTACACGAACGGGTAGCCCTCCGGCACGATCCCGGCCACCCACGGCCGGTCGGGGAAGATGCCGACGGCGCCGGCGACGAGGGCCTCCACGTACTCCAGGCCGTAGGACTCCTCCTCGGCGGTCGCCAGGAACGCCGTCGTCCGGGCGAGCGACTCCCAGTAGGTCTCCCGGCTGGCGGTCAGCGGGCCGAACCAGGCCCACTCCTTGCGGGAGAGGGCCATGGCCCGCTCGGTCACGAGGTGGGACTCGTGCAGGCGGCCCTCCACCCGGACGGGGGTGCGGGCGGCGACCCGCTCGACGACCCGCAGGAACAGGTCCGGCCGCTTGCGGTCGGAGACGTAGATGGCCGGGTACAGGACCACCGGCACCGGCGGTTCCTGGCGCGGCTGCACGTGGTCGAGCCGCACGCCGAGGTTCACCCACGCGATCCGGGCCCGCCCCGCGAGGCGCGGGACCGCCCAGGAGGCCACGGTCTCGCGCACCTCGGTGGCCGTGCGCTCGGAGTTGCAGAAGGTCGGGAACAGCGCGCAGGACAGCGCCAGGGCGGCGACGTCGACCGTGCGGGTGTACCGCGAGGGGTTCCACCACACGAGGTTCATCACCTGCGGGCGCTCGCACCGGCGCGCGAGGGTCTGCCACACGGCGACGGAGTCGATCACGTCCATGTTGACCACGACGGTGCTCGAGCCGTCGACCTCCTCGAGCGGGACGACGTCGACGTCGCCGGCCCGGCGCTCGGGGCCGATCACCTGCGCGTCGGGGAAGAGACGCAGCAACCGCCGCACGAGCGTGGCGCCCGCGTCGTGGCCGCCGACGCGGCCGTCCTCGAGCTGGATCGTGCCGAGGCGCACCGCCACGTTCATCGCTGCTCACCCTTTCCTGCGTCGGCCCGTTCCCGTCTGACGGCTCCCCTCGTCCGCGGGGGCTCGTCGTGCCTCGTGCCCGCGCGGCCGTCCGACGCCGAGGGGCCGTCCGACGCCGGGGCGCCGTCCGTGGCCGCGACGCCGGCCGGCCCGGCACGTCCGGGGGTGGGGGAGAGGTGGCCGTCGTACGCGGCGGGGTGGGCCGCCGGAAGCGCACCGTCGCCGCCGGCGGCGCGGGCGCCGTCGTCGTGGAGGGGAACGCCCTCGCCGGCGAGGTCCGGTCCGTCGCCGGCGAGGGAGGTGCGGATGCGCATCCCGTAGAAGGACCGCAGGACGAAGACGACCATCACGACGAAGAACGCCGCCGAGAGGACCAGCACCAGGGTGTGCAGACCCTGGGCGGTGAGGGAGACGGCCAGCTCGACGGCGAGCAGCCCGAACAGCGTCGTGAACTTGATGACCGGGTTCAGCGCCACCGAGGAGGTGTCCTTGTAGGGGTCGCCGACCGTGTCGCCGACGATGGTCGCGTCGTGCAGCGCGGTGCCCTTGGCGTGCAGGTCGACCTCGACGATCTTCTTGGCGTTGTCCCACGCCCCGCCCGCGTTGGCCATGAAGATCGCCTGGTACAGGCCGAACACGGCGATGGAGATCAGGTAGCCGATGAAGAAGTAGGGCTCGAGGAACGCGAACGCCAGCGTCGCGAAGAACACCCCGAGGAACATGTTCAGCATGCCCTTCTGGGCGTACTGGGTGCAGATCTCCACCACCCGGCGCGAGTCCTCGGCGGAGGCCCGGGTGGCCTCGTCGTCGATCCGGATGGTGCGGCGGATGAACTCCAGCGCCCGGTACGCGCCGGTGGTCACGGCCTGGATCGAGGCACCGGTGAACCAGTAGATGACGGCCCCGCCGGTGATCAGCCCGAGGAGGAACGGCGGGTGCATGAGGGAGAGCTTGTCCAGGTCCGTGGTCAGGCCGTCCGTGAGCGCCATGATGATGGAGAAGATCATCGTGGTGGCGCCGACGACGGCGGTGCCGATGAGGACCGGCTTGGCGGTCGCCTTGAAGGTGTTGCCCGCGCCGTCGTTCTCCTCGAGCATCTGCTTGCCGCGGTCCCAGCGGACCTCGAAGCCGTGCTCGCGGCGGATCTCCTCCTCGACGCCGTCGATCTCCTCGATCATGGACAGCTCGTAGACGCTCTGGGCGTTGTCGGTGACCGGGCCGTAGGAGTCGACGGCGATGGTCACCGGTCCCAGGCTGAGGAAGCCGAAGGCCACGAGCCCGAACGCGAAGACGGCCGGGGCGAGCATGAGGGCGTCGAGCCCCTGCAGGCTGACGAGGTACGCGCCGCCGGTCAGGGCGACGACGACGATCCCCAGCCAGAACGCGGAGAAGTTGCCCGCGACGAGGCCGGAGAGGATGTTCAGCGACGCCCCGCCCTGGCGCGAGCTCTTGACGATCTCGCGCACGTGGCGGCTGCCGGTGGAGGTGAACGCCCGCACCAGGTCGGGGATGACCGCCCCGGCCACGGTGCCGAACGAGACGATGGTGGCGAGCTTCCACCACAGCCCGTCGGGGGTGCTCGGGGCCAGGACCGCCCAGGCCACCGCGTACGTCGCGGCGACGGACAGCACGGACGTGAGCCGCATGAGCGCGGTGAGCGGGGTCTCGAAGTTGAGCCGGTCGGCGCGGAAGAACTTCGCCCGGGTGATCGCGTCGTTGACGAGGTAGGCCACGCCCGAGGTGACCACCATCGCGATCCGCACGGTGAAGATCCACACCAGCAGGACCGCCTGGACCGCCGGGTCCTCCACGGCCAGCAGCACGAAGGTCACCAGGGCGACGCCCGTGACGCCGTAGGTCTCGAAGCCGTCGGCGCTCGGGCCGACGGAGTCGCCGGCGTTGTCACCGGTGCAGTCGGCGATGACGCCGGGGTTGCGGGCGTCGTCCTCCTTGATCTTGAAGGCGATCTTCATCAGGTCCGAGCCGATGTCGGCGATCTTGGTGAAGATGCCGCCCGCGATGCGCAGCGCCGCGGCGCCGAGGGACTCCCCGATCGCGAACCCGATGAAGCAGGCGCCGGCGATGTCGGCCGGCAGGAGCAGCAGGATGACGAGCATCGTGCCCAGCTCGAGGCTGATGAGGACCATGCCGATCGACATGCCCGACCGCATCGGGATGCGGTGCACCGGCAGCGGCCGTCCCGCGAGCGAGGCGAACGCGGTGCGCGAGTTGGCGAGGGTGTTGACCCGGATCCCGAACCACGCCACCGAGTAGGAGCCGGCCATCCCGACCAGGCTGAACGCGACGACGACGGCCACCCGGCCCCACGGCAGGGCGACCAGCACACCGAAGTAGGTGACGATCACCGCGGCGATGAACGTCCACAGCAGCATAAGGAAACGGCCCTGCTGGACCAGGTACGCCTTGCAGGTGGTGTAGATGAGCTCGGCGACCGCCCGCATGGACGGGTGGTCGGGCAGGCGGCGCAGCTGCACGGAGGCGGCCAGCCCGGAGGCGAGACCGACGGCGCAGACCACCAGCCCCAGCCAGAGCACCGTGGTGCCGCGAATCCCGCCGAGCACCGTCGTCGCGCCGAGGTCGGGCAGCACGAGGTTGATCTCGCCCCGGTGCTCCGGGGCGGCCCCGGCCCCGGGCGCCCCGCCCGCGCACCCGGCGAGAAGGAGGAGGAGAGGGACGACGGCGAGCAGGACCGGCGCGCGGGGCGTCCGGCCGGGCGGGGCGCCGCCGGGACGGGTTCCGGTCCCCGAGGTGCCTCGCGGCACCTCGCTGCCTCGTCGCCCTGCGCTCACCGTGACCTCGCTGTCGGTGTCCGGACGCCGCCGCCGGCTGCGACGCCGTCCGCCTCCGACGCTACGACTCGTCCCGGCCGGGGAGAAGAGACCTTCGGCCCGGGCCGTCGGTCCCTGGCGGCCGGACGGGCGCCGACGCACGATGGCGGGGACGAGGGAGGCGCGATGCGGTCGACGACGACGGCCCGTGCGACGGCGGCCCCCACCGCGGGCGAGGTGGCAGGGCTGCCCTGCCTGACCTTCGGGGCCGGCCCCCCCCGGTCGTGGTCCTGCCCGGCCTGGAGGGGCCGAACGTCAACCCGGAGGGAGCGGCGCGCGCCTTCGAGGTACGCCGCTACCGCGCCCTCGCCGAGCGGTGCACCGTCGTGGTGCTGCGGCGGCGCCGCGGACTGCCCGCGGGCACCTCGATGGCCGACCTCGCCGCCGACCACGCGCGAGCCCTGCGACAGCGCTTCGACGCCCCGGTCGACGTCGTCGGCATCTCGACGGGCGGCTCCGTCGCGCTCCAGCTCGCCGCCGACCACCCCGACGTCGTGCGGCGCCTGGTGATCTGGGCGAGCGCGTGCCGGCTCTCCGACCGCGGCCGTGCCGTGCAACGGGCCGAGGCCGGGCACCTGCGTGCGGGCCGGCACCGGCTCGCCCAGGCGTCCAGCGCCCGGGCCGTCGCCGCCACCAGCGTCGGCGCGGCCGCCATGGCCGCGCTCACCTGGATCCTCTCCCGCCGCCTGCCGCCGGTCGACGTGGACGACCTGGTGCGCACGATCGAGTCCGAGGACGCGTTCGACGCCACGGCGCACCTCGCACGCATCGGCGCCCCGACGCTGGTCGTCGGAGGAGGCCGGGACGCCTTCTACGGGGCGGAGCTGTTCCGCCGCACGGCCGAGGGCGTCCGCGGCGCCCGCCTCCTGCTGCTCCCGCGGGCCGGTCACGGCGTCACCGTGTCCTCGCGCACCGCCCGCCGGGCGATCCTCTCGTTCCTCGCCGCACCGTAGGCCCGCGTCCCTACCATCGGGACATGGGCACGCCCTCTGCCCAGGGCCTCTCGGCCGAGGAGGCCGCCCAGCGGCTTGCGGCGGACGGCCCCAACGTGCTGCCCCACCCGCGCCCGAGATCGCTGGTGCGCCGGATCGTCGCGCAGCTGACCCACTTCTTCGCGCTGCTGCTGTGGTTCGCGGCCACGCTGGCCGGGCTGGCCGGGATGCCGCAGCTGACGGTGGCGATCGTCGCCGTCGTCGCCCTCAACGCCACGTTCTCGGTGATCCAGGAGAGCCGGGCGGGGCGGGCGGCCGAACGGCTCCGGGCCCTCCTGCCCGCCAGGGTGAACGTTCGGCGCGGCGGCCGGCCCGTCGTCGTGGACGCCACCGAGGTCGTGCGCGGGGACGTGCTCCTCCTCGCCGCCGGCGACCGCGTCCCCGCCGACGGGCAGGTCCTCGCCGGCAACGGGCTGCTCCTCGACACCTCGATGCTGACGGGGGAGAGCGAGCCGGCCGCCGTCGACGACGGCGCGGAGCTGTTCGCCGGGACGTTCGTCGTCGAGGGGGAGGCGGACACCGTCGTGACGGCGACCGGCGAGGGGACGCGGCTCGCGGCGATCGCCCGCCTCACGGCCGCGGCCGACGAGCCCGTCACCCCGCTGACCCGGGAGCTGCGCCGGGTCGTGCGCACGATCAGCCTCGTCGCGCTCGGGGTCGGCGGCTCCTTCTACGCCGTCGCCCTCCTCCTCGGCATGCCCACCGGCGCCAGCTTCGTCCTCGGGATCGGCGTCACCGTCGCGCTGGTGCCGGAGGGGCTCCTCCCCACGGTGACGCTGGCGCTCGCGATCGGCGCGGAACGGATGGCCCGGCGCAACGTCCTGGTCCGCAACCTCGAGGCGGTCGAGACCCTGGGCTCGGTCACGCACATCTGCACCGACAAGACCGGGACGCTCACCCAGAACCAGATGACCGTCGTCGCCGTCTGGACCGCGGGCGGGACGGCGACGACGGACGTGCCCGGCTACGACCCGCGGGGGTCGCTCCGGCTCTCCGCCGGCGGGTCGCGGGAGGCTGTCCTCCGGGCGGCGAGGACCGCCGTGCTGTGCTCCGACGGCCACGTCCGTCAGGAGGACGGCCGCTGGGTCGCCCACGGCGACCCGATGGAGGCCGCTCTCGACGTCCTCGCACGCCGGGCGGGGGTCGACACCGACGCGGTCCGTGCCGACGGCGCACGGGCCCGCTTCCCCTTCGACCCACGGCGCCGGCGGATGTCCGTCGTCGCCGACGGGCACGTCCACGTCAAGGGCGCGCCCGACGCCGTCCTGCCGCTCTGCCGCGGCGGGG
The DNA here is from genome assembly GCF_002563695.1 of Georgenia soli. NCBI lineage: Bacteria > Bacillati > Actinomycetota > Actinomycetes > Allobogoriellales > Allobogoriellaceae > Georgenia > Georgenia soli. The sequence goes on from NZ_PDJI01000004.1 coordinate 2,617,251, forward strand.
ACGACGGCGCGGCCGCCGCGGCCCTGCACCGGCTGACCGCCCGCGGCCTGCGGGTCCTCGCCGTCGCGGGCACGGCCGTCACCGGTGTGCCCGCGACGGCCGACCAGGCGGAGCGGGACCTGGAGCTGTACGGGCTGCTGGGGCTGGAGGACCCGCCGCGCACCGACGTCGGCGAGGCCCTGGACGCCTGCCGGCGCGCCGGTGTCACGGTCGTCATGGTCACCGGCGACCACCCGGCCACGGCGGTGGCGATCGCCGACGAGGTCGGCCTGCACCGCCCGGGGGCGCCGGTCGTCACGGGCGACGAGCTGCCGGCGGACGACGGCGAGCTGGGCAGGCTCCTCGAGCGGCCCGGTGCCGTCGTCGCCCGGGTGACCCCGGAGCAGAAGCTGCGGATCGCGCGCGTGCTGCGCTCGCGCGGGCACGTCGTCGCCATGACGGGCGACGGCGTCAACGACGGACCGGCCCTGCACGAGGCAGACATCGGCGTGGCCATGGGGGCCTCGGGCACCGACGTCGCCCGCGAGGCCTCCGACCTGGTCATCCTCGACGACCACTTCGCCTCCATCGTGGCCGGCGTGGAGCAGGGACGCGCCACCTACGTCAACATCCGCCGGTTCCTCACCTACCACCTCACCGACAACGTCGCCGAGCTCGCGCCCTTCGTCGCCTGGGCGCTGACCGCGGGCAACCTGCCGCTGGCGCTCGGGGTGCTGCAGATCCTCGCCATCGACGTCGGCACGGACACGATCTCCGCGGTCGCCCTCGGTGCCGAGCCGCCCTCCCGCGGGCTGCTCGCCGGCCCGCCCGTGACCGGCGCCCTGTTCAACGGCTCGGTGGCGCGCCGGGCCTTCGGGGTGCTGGGGCCGGTGGTCGCGCTGGGATCGATGACGGCGTTCGTGCTGTCGCTGCTCGGCTCCGGCTGGCGGTTCGGCGGGCAGGCGGACCCGGCGGCGCTCGCGGCCGCGTCCGGGGCGGCGTTCCTCACCGTCGTCGTCTCCCAGGCGGCGAACGCGTTCGTGTGCCGCAGCTTCACCGTCACACCGTTCAGGCTGGGCTGGGGCACCAACCGGTGGCTGCCGCCGGCGGTGGCGGCGTCCCTCGTCCTCTCGCTCGTCCTGCTCGGCTGGCCCGCGGTGGCACGGGAGATGGGGCACACCTGGCCGGGCCCGGTCGGCGTGCTGGTGGCCCTGGCGACGGCGGCGGCGACGCTCGGCGTCGACGCTCTCGACAAGGCCGCCCGGGCCCGTCGTCGTCGCGGGCTCGCCCGACCGCCTGCGTCAGCGTGAGCCCCACGGCGTGCTCAGCGCGCGAGGCGGATCCTCTCGTGCTCCATCGCCGAGAGGTCGTCCGACGTCGCCCGCAGCAGCCTGTCGGCGAGGTCGCGCAGGGCGCGGGCGGCGGCGAGCTCCTCGCCGATCTCCGGCACCTCCGGGTCCTCGGGGTTGCGGCGGGCGCGCCCGTAGCCCTCCAGCCTGGTGCCGGCGGACGTCCTCAGCACGGCGTGCGCGGTGGTCATGTGCCCGTCGGACCGGACGTCACCCGTCGAGAACAGGTCGATCGCGATCTTCCAGGTGTGGGTCATCGGAGTCCTCCTCGTCAGGGTCGACGGGTGCGCCGCCCTCGGCCGACGGCGTCCGCGTCGACGTCCTCCCCTCCAACGTCCCACCGTGGTGCGGCCGCCGTCATGGGCCGGAGGGCCCACCGGACACGTCCGGCGGCACGGCGGCTCGCGTCGCGTGGGCGGCCGCGCGCACCGGGCGGTCAGATCACCCGGGACGCGCCGGGGAGGCGCACCACCAGCGCACCGAGCGCGAAGGACCCGGCCACCGCTGCCGCGCTCACCACCAGGAAGGACACCTCGGGCGGCCAGGCCACGTGCTGAGAGGCGAGCACCAGGCCGACGAGGACGGGCTGGTGGAGGAGGAACGCCGCGTACGCGGCCCGTCCGGCCTCCCGGGCCAGCGGGCCCTGGTGGTCGGCGCGCCGCCGGAAGACATCGATGAGCCAGACCGGCACGGTGACGACGAGGACCGCCTCGAGGGCCGCGGCCACCAGCGACTGCCACGTGCCGCCGCCGGCGAAGAGGGCGATGTCCGTGCCGGTCCGGGAGCTGACGGCGATGACGATCGCCGTCGCCCCGGCCGCGACGCAGGCGACGCGGCCGGCGCGACGGGCGAGCACCGGGTCGTGGAACCAGCCGCGCTCGGCGCCGACCACGCCGAGGGTGAAGCCCGCCACCCAGGCGGGCGCCTGCGGGAGGGGCAGCCGCAGCCACTCGTCGCCGAGCGGGACGCCCAGGCGCACCAGGAAGCTCGCCCCGGCCACGAGGACGCCGACGCCGGCCAGGTGCCGGCCCCGGAGCGTGCTCACCCGCTCCGGGCGGGGGAGCACGGCGCGCACCGTCGCGTACCCGGCCGAGAGCACGAGGAGCACGGCGAGGAACCACGTCGGCCCCCACGCCGGCGGCAGCATCAGGCCGCTGAGCGGCGGCACCCACACCACCGTGAGGGTGAGCGCCCAGAAGCCCTGGTCCCAGCCGGCGTTCGAGGAGTCGACGTACTCGACGAAGGGCGCGAGGAGGAGGACGAAGAGCAGCAGCGGGACACCGAGCCGGACCAGCCGGTCGCGGAAGAACGCCCGAGGCCCCTTCCGGCGCAGCGAGGGGGCGGAGTACAGGCCGGCGATCCAGAAGAACAGCGCCATCCCGAAGAAGCTGCCGACGAGCGAGAGCAGCAGCAGGAACGTGAGCAGCGGGTCACGCACGGGTGTCGTCGTCAGCACCCAGTTGCCCACGCCGGTCCAGGCGATGACCGCGTGGGCGAGCACGACGCCGGCCACGAGCAGCGTCCTGAGGTTGTCCGCCCAGGCGTCGCGGGGCACCCGGCGGGGCCGCTGCTCCCGCCGCTCGGGACGTGTGCCGACCACCATCGCCCAGGCCTCCGGTCAACAGTGGACCACGCGCCGGCGCCGTCGCGACAGAGACGAACGTCCCGACCCGCGGGGTCGGGACGTTCGGTGCCCACTTCAGGCGGCCCGGTAGCTCTCGGGGGAGGGGCCGGGACTCATCGGCACCACGTGGGGCTCGGGCGCGCCGGGCGGTGGCGGTCCGGGGCTCTTGGGCACCGCACCCGTCGGCCGCCAGCCGGGTGTGGGGTTGCCGGGGCTCTTCGGCACCGCGCGGGAGTACACCGCGCCCGGGGGCGGGGAGCCGGGGCTGCTCGGGACGACGAACAGACCTGCCTGTGTCGACGTCTTCATCGAAGAACGCCTCCTCGTGCGGAAGCGCGTGGCCGGAGGTTCCGGTCCGGTGGCTTCGCCACTTCCCATTCTCGCAAAGCAGGCATAAAGGGCAAGCAACCTGGACATAAAGTCGCCAAGATCACACTCCGGCGCCGGTGGGTGACGCACCTGCGACGTCGCCGCTGCCGGCCCCTTCCCCGGTGCGGGGCGCCGGGGCAGCATGGGCGGTGCGACCGGCCCGCGGTCGCGACGAGCGTGGTGGAGATGGCTGGCATGGGCGCGGCGCACCCCGGCGACAGGATCATCGTGCAGCCCGGCCCGGTCGGCGGGCGCGTGCGCGACGGCGAGGTGCTCGAGGCCCGCGGGCCGGGCGGGACGCCGCCCTACCTCGTGCGGTGGTCGGACACGGGCAGGATCTCGCTCCTCTTCCCCGGCCCGGACGCCGTCGTCCACGACGGCACCAGTCGGGCGGCGTCAGCTCCGGTCCTCACGGAGGGTGCCGAGCGCCGCTGGGCGACTGGACAGCAACCTTGAGCGGAATAGACTCAACTTTGTCGAGGTTGAGAAGAGCAGCATCCCTGAACCACGCACCGGAGGTCCCATGGACACCAAGCTCACCACCAAGTCGCAGGAGGCGATCGCCTCCGCGCTCCAGGCGGCCTCGGCCGCGGGCAACCCTCAGCTGGAGCCCGTCCACGTCCTGAACGCGCTGCTCGAGCAGGAGGGCGGCGTCGCCGTCGCCCTGCTCGACGCCGTGGGCGCCGACCGCGCCGCCATCGGCCAGCGCGTCCGCGCCGCCCTGACGACGCTGCCCGGCGCCTCGGGAACGTCGGTGGCCCAGCCGCAGACGTCGCGCTCGACGATGACGATGATCACCGACGCCGGCAACGAGGCGAAGACGCTCGGCGACGAGTACGTCTCCACCGAGCACCTGCTCGTCGCGCTGGCCTCCTCGACCAGCCCGGCCGGCGAGATCCTGCGCGCCGCCGGCGCCGACCGGGAGGGGCTGCTCGCCGCGCTGCCGACCGTGCGCGGCTCCGCCAAGGTGACCACGCCGGACCCGGAGGGCACCTTCAAGGCGCTCGAGAAGTACGGCAACGACCTCACCGCCGCGGCGCGCGAGGGAAAGCTCGACCCCGTCATCGGCCGCGACTCGGAGATCCGGCGCGTGGTGCAGGTGCTCTCCCGGCGCACCAAGAACAACCCCGTCCTCATCGGCGAGCCCGGCGTCGGCAAGACCGCCGTCGTCGAGGGCCTGGCCCAGCGCATCGTCGACGGCGACGTCCCCGAGTCCCTGCGTGGCAAGCGGCTCATCGCGCTCGACCTCGCCAGCATGGTGGCCGGCGCGAAGTACCGCGGCGAGTTCGAGGAGCGGCTCAAGGCCGTCCTGCAGGAGATCAAGGACTCCGAGGGCGAGATCGTCACCTTCATCGACGAGCTCCACACCGTCGTCGGCGCAGGCGCGGCCGAGGGGTCCATGGACGCCGGCAACATGCTCAAGCCGATGCTCGCGCGCGGCGAGCTCCGGCTCGTCGGCGCGACCACGCTCGACGAGTACCGCGAGCGCATCGAGAAGGACCCGGCGCTGGAGCGCCGCTTCCAGCAGGTGTTCGTCGGCGAGCCCTCCGTGGAGGACACCGTGACGATCCTGCGTGGCATCGCCCCGAAGTACGAGGCGCACCACCAGGTCACCATCTCCGACGGCGCCCTCGTCGCGGCCGCCACGCTCTCCGACCGGTACATCGCCGGCCGGCAGCTGCCCGACAAGGCCATCGACCTCGTCGACGAGGCCGCGTCCCGCCTGCGTATGGAGCTCGACTCCTCCCCGGAGGAGATCGACGCGCTCCGCCGGCAGGTGGACCGGCTGAAGATGGAGGAGGCCTACCTCACCGAGTCCGACGACATCGACGACGAGGCCGTCCAGGAGCGGCTGGAGCGCCTGCGCGCCGAGCTCGCCGACCGCTCGGAGGAGCTGGCCTCGCTCACCGCCCGCTGGGAGGCCGAGAAGGCCGGCCACAACCGTGTCGGTGACCTCAAGCAGCGGCTGGACGCCCTGCGCACCGAGGCCGAGAAGGCCCAGCGCGAGGGCGACCTCGAGAAGGCGTCGCGCCTGCTCTACGGCGAGATCCCCGGTGTCGAGCGCGAGATCGCCGCGGCCGAGGCGGCCGAGGCGGAGTCGAAGGCCAACGCGGACGAACGGGCCCCGATGATCGCCGACCGCGTCTCCGCCGACGAGGTGGCCGAGGTCGTCGCCTCCTGGACCGGCATCCCCGTGGGGCGCCTCCTCCAGGGCGAGACCGAGAAGCTGCTGCACATGGAGGACGTCATCGGTCAGCGCCTCATCGGCCAGCGGGACGCCGTGCGGTCGGTCTCCGACGCCGTCCGCCGCACCCGCGCCGGGGTCTCCGACCCCGACCGGCCGACCGGGTCCTTCCTCTTCCTCGGTCCCACCGGCGTCGGCAAGACGGAGCTGGCGAAGTCCCTGGCGGACTTCCTCTTCGACGACGAGCGGGCGATGATCCGCATCGACATGTCGGAGTACTCGGAGAAGCACTCCGTCGCCCGGCTCGTCGGCGCCCCTCCGGGGTACGTCGGCTACGAGGAGGGCGGCCAGCTGACCGAGGCGGTGCGCCGCCGGCCCTACTCGGTGGTGCTGCTGGACGAGGTCGAGAAGGCTCACCCGGAGGTCTTCGACATCCTGCTCCAGGTGCTCGACGACGGCCGCCTCACCGACGGCCAGGGCCGCACGGTCGACTTCCGCAACACGATCCTGGTGCTCACCTCGAACCTCGGGTCGCAGTTCCTCGTGGACCAGACCATGTCCGAGGAGGCCAGGCGGGAAGGTGTCATGCAGGCGGTCCGGGTCGCGTTCAAGCCGGAGTTCCTCAACCGCCTGGACGACATCGTCATCTTCGACGCGCTCACGCTCCAGGAGCTCGGGGCGATCGTGGACCTGCAGGTCGACCGGCTCGCCCACCGGCTCTCCGACCGGCGCATGCGCCTGGAGGTCACCGAGGCCGCACGCGAGTGGCTCGCCCTCGAGGGGTACGACCCGGCGTACGGCGCCCGGCCGCTGCGCCGCCTGGTCCAGCGCGAGATCGGCGACCGGCTCGCGAAGATGCTGCTCGGCGGCGAGGTGCACGACGGCGACACTGTCGTCGTCGACCGGGCCGAGATCGACGCGGCGGCGGCGCTCGCCGAGACGGGGACCCTCGCCAAGGGGCCGGGTCTCGTCCTGAGCGTGCGGGAGGAGGCCCCCGTCGCCTGACGGACCCCACCGGACTGCGCCCGGCCGGCCCAGAGCCGGCCGGGCGCCGTCGTCGTGGCAGGCTGGACCGGTGGACACCTTCGGATCGCTGCAGGACCTGGACTTCCCCGTCGGCGTGGTGGTGAGCGACGCGGACGGCGTCCTCGACACCTACGGCGACACCACGACATCGTTCGCCTGGGCGTCGGTGACGAAGCTGCTCTCGGCCACGGCCACGCTGGTCGCCGTCGAGCGGGGCATGCTCAGCCTGGACGACGCGGCCGGCCCCGAGGGCTCCACCGTGCGCCACCTGCTCGCGCACGCGTCCGGCGTGCCGTTCGACTCCGGCGCCACGCTGTCCGCGCCCGGCCGGCGCCGGATCTACTCCAACCTCGGCATCGAGCTGCTCGCCGAGCACGTCGCCGAGGCGGTCGGGAGGGACTTCGACGTCTGGGTCGAGGAGACGGTGATCCACCCGCTCGGCATGTCGACCGTGCTGATGGAAGGCTCCCCGGCGGCCGGGGCCACGGGGTCGGTCGAGGACCTCGGCGCGCTCGGCCGGGAGCTTCTGCGTCCCACCCTGCTCGGCCCCGAGCTGTTCGCAGAGGCCACGAACGTCGTCTTCCCCGGCCTGTCCGGCGTGCTCCCCGGCTTCGGCCGCCAGGAGAACAACGACTGGGGGCTCGGGTTCGAGATCCGGGACCACAAGTCGCCGCACTGGACGGGGGCGAGCTCCTCCCCGCGCACCTTCGGGCACTTCGGTCAGCGCGGCAGCTTCCTGTGGGTGGACCCGGACGCCGGGCTCGCCACCGCGTTCCTGGGCGCGAAGCCGTTCGGGGAGTGGGCGGCCCAGGTGTGGCCGAGGCTGACCGACGACGTCCTCGCCGCGCACGCCCGCCCCTGACCCGCCCCAGCGCGCGAGACGTCAACTCCTCCCCGAGTGGTCATTTCCTCCGCGAGCTCGTCGGGCGAGATGTCAACTCCTCCGCACCGCTCGCGTACATCCTGCTCCGCGGTGCTGGTGGTCCGCGCCGGTGGCAGAGCACTCAGTGCCTGTCTTGTGCGTACCGGTGAAGGCGCTTGCGCAGCGTGTCTCCGGTGCGCGGCAGGACGGCGCGCGGTCCTTTGCCGACGGTGTTGGCTCGCACGGCAGCGGTCAGGACGGCCCCGACCCAGTGGATCGAGGACGCCTCTCCGTCGTCGTGGACCCGCTGCACGTAGGGAAGCTTGTCGTTCGGGTGGGGCGGTCGGGTCAGCACGGAGGGGTCGACGATGTCGATCCGTCCGCCGGCGATCCGGGTGAACGTCTCGGCGACGTAGCGTGCGGCACCCTGGACGAACGGCGTGTCGAAGTCCGCCTCCAGCTCCGGCCGATCTGGGTACGCCTCGAGGAGAACTGCCTCGAGGCGGTGGAGGGACTCCTCCGTGTAGTCGAGACGCAGGTTGCCGGCTGCGGCGTCGGTGGTGAACGCATCGAGCCTGGCCTGGTGGTCCGCGAGGTACTCGCGCAGGGCGGGGTTGGTGGCCGTCGGATCGTCCACGCCCATGGCTTGCCAGCCGGACGACCTCCGCAGCGGACCGGCGTCTCCGAAGCTCGCGAGGACGGCCGTGACGAGGTCACGGAAGTAGTGGCCGGTACGAGCCGCTGCAGCGCCGGTGAGGGTGGCGTACATGTCGACGGTCCCGCCCTGGAGGTAGCCCGTGGGGGCGTCGACGCGGACGAACGGCAGGCCCGCCCCGGGTCCGCCGCTCTCCCACAGCTCTTCCCACTCCCACTCGCCGCCGCAGGTGCGCAGCAGAGTCTCACCGACGTAACGGAGCACGTCGAGGAAGAACGCCCGATTTCCGCCGTCGTCTAGGTCTTCCGGGGCCTGGACGCGACCGAGGAACAACGCCTCGACCGCTCCGAGGGACTCAGGCGTGTACGGCTGCGCCCCGAGTGTTGGTGCGATCTCACTGACGAATGACGTGAGCCGGTCCTGGTAGGTCTCGTCGAAGGTCCAGAAGTGGCGCTCGGCCCCCTCGCGAGGTGGCCTGCGCCTGACCGAGACCACCTCGACGACCTCGTCGTTCTCAGACACTGCCGATGAACCTCCATGTGCATTGGCCTCGCCCCGGCCGGACCGGCTTCGGGCGTCGTTCTTGCTGCGCGAGTCGTTCGACGTCGACGGGTCCGGCGCACCCGAGCTCGGGCATGAGGGATCTCTCGTGCTGCTCACAGTGCGTCGGTGTCGGAGTCCGCTCAGCACGGTACCCGTGGCCGCATGGCGAGTGCGAGCGGCGTCGTGGACGTCGCGAGGCATTTGGCACAGTGTGTCGTGTGCGCCAAGACCGGACCCGAGACGACATCGTCAATGGCCAGACGACGCAGGGACACTCAGAACGGCGGACTCGGCGGCTGAGTCGACGCCGCCAACGCGGGAGCAACCGGGTCGCCGCAGCGGTCGGCGCGTTCGGGGCGGTGCTGTACGTGCTCAGCCTTCCGATGTTCATGGTCGCCGCGATCTGGTGGGGGCTGTCCCGGGCGTGGGAAGGGACGCCGGACGGCGAAGGAGTGTTGGCCGGGTTCGCGCTGGCCTTCCACCTCGTCGGCGGCACGATCGCATCGCTCACCGGTGAGATGGACGGCTGAGCGCATTTGACCCCGTTCCTAGAGTTGCCGTGTGCGAAGAACGAGTCTTGCTGCCGGATGCCTCCTCGGTGCTGTCGCTGTCGTCGTGGCCGGATGCAGCGCCGACGGCGCGGAGGACCCCCTGCCGATCGTGACCGACGATCCCGAGGGACTGCTCACCGTCGCGGCGTCACCGGCGCTCAGGGACGCGCTCGAGACGATCGACCGGATGTGGACGGCGGAGGGCAACCGCCCGCTGCGGGTCGACTTCGGTCCCGCGGACATGAACCGCGGGAACCACCTGGCGGCAGCGATGCCCGCTGCGATGCCGGAGCCAATCGCCTCCGACGTGGTGCTCACCGAGAACCCGAGGACGGTCGACTCCGCGGACGCGCCGTTGTGGACGGATCACGGCGTTGTCGCCACCACCGAGCTCGTGCTGGTCGTGCCCAGCGACCACCCGCTCGGCGATACCGGGCACGAGCTGGGCGAGAACCCGGACAAGGCGGAGCAGGTTCTGCCCGAGCTGTTCCAGGGGCGCGTCGCCCTGTGCGGGTCGTACTGCGGTGAGTTGGCCGACGAGTGGATCAGCACCGCGGAGTCGGTCGACTCGAGCAGGATCACCCTCCTGCCCGCCTGCGAGGACGATGTCGCCGACCACCGCGGTCGCGTGCAGGCCAAGGACTTCGCCGACCTCCCGCCGAGCTCGGGCCAGCGCGCTGTCCTTGCGGTCGCCGACGGCGAGGAGGCTGCCGCCTTCGTCGATTTCCTGCGCGAGGGTCCGGGGGCAGACGTGCTTGCCGAGCTCGGGTTCGAGGTGCGGTAGCGCCATCGCGTGGCGCGGCGGCCTGCGGCACCGTGCGAGGCTACGGCGGCGGCCTCTGTCCGGGGACAATGGAGCGTTGAGCGACGGCTCAGCGCTCAGCAGCGGGACCTGCCCTGAGGGTGCCGCGGCCGTCGCCGCGTGGCAGTTTCGTCGTCGTAGGAGATGGAGGTCATGTGCACGTCGCCGACGTCGCCCGGGCGCTGGACCTGCTCGGGGTCTTCGCCTTCGCCGTCAACGGTGCTTTCACCGCGGTGGCGAAGACCAGGGTCGACATCGTCGGCATCCTTGCGCTGGGCGTCATCACCGCCCTTGGCGGGGGCATCATCCGGGATCTGTGCATCGGGGCCGTGCCCCCCGCGGCCTTCACCGACCCGTACTACCTCACCCTCGCCGCCGGGGGCGCCCTCATCGCCTTCTTCGTCAGCGGGGTCCCGCGGCTGCTCCACCACTCCATCCTCGTGCTCGACGCCGTCGGCCTGAGCGTGTTCGCCGTGTCGGGCGCGCAGAAGGCCCTCGCGTTCGGGCTCGATCCCGCACCGGCCATCCTCCTCGGCGCCGTCACGGCCGTGGGCGGCGGAACGATCCGCGATGTGATCATCCGCGAGATCCCTTCCGTCATGACCAGCGGCCTGTACGCCATCCCGGCACTTGTCGGTGCCGCCATCACCGTGGCGGCGGCACAGATCGCGATCCCGGGGGTCTCCGGTGCGGTGGCCGGCGCCGCGGTGTGCTTCCTGATCCGCATGCTCGGCCTGCGGTTCAAGATTGACGCACCGACCTCCCTCCGCCGCCGCCGCGAGCGGCGCGACTGACCGGCCTCACCGCGGCCGGCCGGACAGGCGGCAGCACCGCTTCAACCGGGACGAGCTGGATGCCGGGGACGGCGGGAGAGACCGACTCGCCGAACGCCGTACGGCAATGATTCAGATGGTCGGCGCGGGAGGACCACCAGAACCCGCCGTGACATCTCGGCGAGTTCGTGACGTCTCGGCGAGTTCGTGACGACTCGCGAGGGGGGATCAGCGGGTGTGGAGCGTGCCCTCGACGAGGCTGCCCGCCATGTTGCGGCCGGTGACGTCCAGGGCCACGCAGCGGGCGTAGGTGACGCCCTGGTCCCAGGCGGCAGCGTCCGGGACCACCGTGGCGACGGCGAGGTCCGAGACGTCCACGCCCGGCGGGATCAGCTCGTTCGCCGCGTCCACGCACACCGCCTCCGACGCCCGGGCCACGGCGTCCTCGCCCGGGTACGGACCGTCCCCCAGGTCCGCCTGGCTGTAGACCTCGGCCTGGTGCCACTCGGCGCAGTCGATGAGCGTGACCACGGGCTCCCCGCCGGTGACCTCGAGCGCGCACTCGCCGACCGTCATGGAGCCGATCGGCACCTGGCTGCCGCTGCCCGCACCCTCCGGGCGCTGGTCCGGGGAGACGGTCGACAGCGACGCCGCCGTGGCCGCGAGGATGAACAGCGTGAGCATCAGGGTTGACAGCGCACCGACGATCATCGCCGCGATGCCGTAGCCGGCCGGGCCGTTGCCGCGGCGCGCCTGGAGGTAGGAGATGATCCCGAGGGCCACGCCCAGCGGGCCGAGCAGCACGCCGACCGCGACGCCGGCGATCCCCACGGCGCGCCCGGCCGTGGTGGATGCGGGGCGCGGCGGCGGGGTGTTGTGCGGTTGCCACGAGCTGAAGGACTGCCCGTAGGGGCGCGGAGCCGGCGCCGCCTGGTCGTGCCCCGGGCCCGGCCCGCCGGGAGCCGTGCCCCACGCTGACGTCATGCCGGCAACCCTACCGACGCCCGGGCAGAGGTCGCCGGTGGGCCGACGACGCGGATCAGTTGACGAGGTCGGTGCTCACCGGCGTCGGCCACTCCAGCAGGCACACCACGGGCGCCGTGCCGGACGTCGGCACGAGCGTGACGACGTCGACCGTCTCGCCGCGCGTGTCCGTCGCGGCGGCGGCCTCCTCGCACAGCTCCCGACCCTCGTCCTGGGCGTCCTCGGGACGCTCGGGGGTCCGCTCCAGAGCGCCGACGTGGACCACCTGCGCCGTGTGCGGCTCCGCGCACGGCACCAGGCTGACCCGGCCCACCTCGCCGTGCGCCGGGAGGTTGCGCACGCAGTTGCCCACCCGCAGGTGCGCCGACGCCATGCCCCGCGGGTCGGGCACGTCGCCGTCGACCCCCGGTCCCTGCAGCAGGCTCACGCCGGCCGCGACACCCACCCCCGTCCACGCCAGCCCCAGCACGAGGCCTGTGACGGCGAGCGCGCGGCCCGGGCGGCGGCCCCGCCCGGTGCGCCGGACGCCTAGGACGCCGAGCGCGGCGGCCACCGGACCGGTCGGCAGGACGCCGGTGACGAGCGCCGCCACGGACACCGGGTCCGTACGGTCGACCTCACGGCTGCCCGCGGACCGGTTCCCGGCGGGCCCGCCTGGCACGGTGCCGCCGGGGGCGGGCGGCCGGCCGTGCCCCTGCGTCCCGCCCCACGAGGCCGACGGCGCAGGCCGCCGCTCCGACGGGGCGGCCCAGGGGGAGTCCGGCGGCGGAGCGTCGCTCATGAGCTCTCCAGGTCCACGATGACGGGCACGTGGTCGGAGGCGCCCTTGCCCTTGCGCTCGTTCCGGTCGATCTCCGCGCCGACCACCCGCGCGGCCAGCGCCGGGGACGCCTGCACGAAGTCGATGCGCATGCCCTCGTTCCGGGGGAAGCGCAGCCGCTGGTAGTCCCAGTACGTGTACTGGTCGACGTGCGGGCGCGTGACCTCCGTGAACCCCACGTCCGCGAACGCCCGGAACGCCTCGCGCTCGGCAGGGGAGACGTGCGTGGCGCCCTCGAAGAGGGACACGTCCCACACGTCCTCGTCGCGCGGGGCGATGTTCCAGTCGCCGACGAGCGCGATCTGCGCGTCCGGGTCGCCCTCGAGCCACCCGGCGGCGGCCCCGCGCAGCGCGGACAGCCACTGCAGCTTGTACTCGTAGTGCGGGTCGTGCAGCACCCGCCCGTTCGGCACGTACAGGCTCCACACCCGCACGCCGTCACACGTCACGCCCAGGGCCCGCGCCTCCGCGCCGGGCGGGTCGGCCCAGGTGGGCATGCCGGTGAAGGCCGTCTCGACGTCGGAGATCCCCACCCGCGAGGCGACCGCGACGCCGTTCCACTGGTTGAACCCGTGGTGCACCACGTCATAGCCGGCCGCCTGGAACGCCAGGTGGGGGAACTGGTCCTCCCGGCACTTGGTCTCCTGCATGGCCAGCACGTCGGTGCCCGACCGCTCGAGGAACGCCACCACCCGGTCGACCCGCGTCCGGATGGAGTTCACGTTCCACGTCGCCAGCCTCATGGACGAGAACGCTACCGGCCCCCACCCATACGCTGGCCGCATGGGAACAGCCCTCGTCACCGGTGCGACCTCCGGGATCGGACTCGAGATCGCCTGGCAGCTCGCCGCGGCGCGCCACCACCTCGTGCTCGTCGCCCGCACGGCGGACCGCCTCGAGAAGATCGCCCACCAGATCCGCTCGGCGGCCGGCGTGGAGGTCGAGGTGCTGCCCGCGGACCTGGCGACGGCGGAGGGACGGGAGGTCGTCGCAGCCCGCCTGCGGGGCGGCGGGCGGCCCGTCGGACTGCTGGTCAACAACGCCGGCTTCGGGCTGGGGCAGCACCTCGTGGGCGGCGACCTCGCACGCGAGGAGCGGGCGCTGGAGGTCATGGTTCGTTCCGTCCTCGTGCTCTCCAAGGTGGCCGCCGAGGCGATGGTGGCCCGCGGCCGCGGCGCCGTCCTCAACGTCTCGTCGATGTCCGCGTTCACCACGATGGGCACCTACGCGGCGCACAAGGCGTGGGTGGTGACCTTCACCGAGGCGCTCGCGGGCGAGCTGGAGGGCACCGGTGTCACGGCCACGGTGCTGTGCCCCGGGCTGGTGCGCACCGAGTTCCACGCCAGCGCGGGCCTCGACGCCACGGCCTGGCCCGACGCCGCCTGGGTGAGCGTGGAGAAGGTGGCCGCCGACGCCCTGCGGGCCGTGCGCCGCGGGAAGGTCCTCGTCACGCCGTCGCTGCGCTACGCCGCCGCGGGCGCGGTGCTGCGCCTCGCCCCACGCTCGCTGGTGCGCCGGATGGCCGGGCCCGCCACGAGCGGCCGGGCGATCACCTGACGGGCAGGTCGGCGGCGGGGCCGGGCGCGCGCCTGAGGTGCCGGCCGCCCGCCGTTAGGCTGGCGGCCGTGAACACCCCCAACGACACCCCACGGGCCCGGCTGGCCGAGCTGGTCCGCGAGCTCGCCGTCGTGCGCGGCGAGGTCACCCTGGCCTCCGGCCTGACGTCGGACTTCTACGTCGACATGCGCCGCGCCACCCTGCACCACGCGGCCGCCCCGCTCATCGGGCACGTCATGCTCGACATGCTCGAGGAGGCGGGCTTCGGCCCGGACGAGATCGACGCCGTCGGTGGGCTGACGATGGGCGCGGACCCGGTGGCGACGGCGATCCTGCACGCCGCCGCCTCCCGCGGGCTGGACCTGGACGCGTTCGTGGTTCGCAAGGAGGCCAAGTCCCACGGCATGCAGCGCCGGATCGAGGGCCCCGACGTCGCCGGACGCCGCGTCGTCGTCCTCGAGGACACCTCCACCACCGGCGGCAGCCCGCTCACGGCGATCGAGGCGCTGCGCGAGGCCGGGGCCGAGGTCGCGGCCGTCGCCGTCGTCGTCGACCGGGACACCGGCGCCCGCGAGCGGATCAGCGAGACGGGCGTGCCCTACCTCGCGGCGCTCGGGCTGTCCGACCTCGGCCTGGGCTGACCGCCCGACCTCGGCCTGGGCTGACCGCCCGACCTCGGGCCCGGGCTGACCGCCCGGCTCAGCCCGAGACGTCGCGCCGCTCGAACGTCACGGCCGCCACCACGCCGAGCACCACCACGGTGGCCAGGGCCACCACGACGCCGGAGCCGGAGAGCCCGTTGCGCAGAGGGTCGTGCGCGGCGTACTGGTAGAACGGCGAGAACCGCTGCACGGGCTCCAGCCACGAGACCATCGGGGCGAGCCCGTTGACGACGTAGGCGACCACTGCGAGGACCGCCGCGACACCCTTGGCGAGCCCCGGGCGCCCCGTGGCGGCACCGACCGCGAGGGCCACGGCACCGAAGACGAGTCCCAGCAGCACCAGGTGGACCAGCGCAGCGAGCAGGTTCCCCGCCGGGACCGTGACGTCGAAGAGCGGCCCGATCGCCAGGAAGGCCGCACCGGCCACGACCCCGAGGCCGATCGTGCCGAGCACCATCGCGCCGAGCTTGTCGGCGACGACCCGACGGCGGGAGACCGGCTGGGTGAGCAGCAGGTCGAGCGTGTGCCGCTCCTCCTCGCCGGCGACGGCGGCGGCCCCGGCCGTGATCGTGAAGAGCAGGAAGACGATCGGGCCCATGAACGCGAAGAGCTCGATCTGGACGTAGCCGACCGGCGTCGACATGTCCGCCCCCGCCATGGCGAAGAGGTTGCGCATCGCCTCCGGCATCTGGTCGAGGAAGTCCCCGATCGAGGGCTGGCCCTGGATGGACGGCCAGAAGGACAGGTACATGAGCTCGAGCAGGACGAGGCTGACCGCGAACGCCAGCAGCGCCCGCCGCTCGTCGTAGAGGGTCTTGGTGAGGACGTCACGCAGCACGGCCCGCTCCCTCCCTCCGCGGGGACGCCGGACCGCCCTGCCGGTCGTCCCGTGCGGCGCCGTAGTAGGCGAGGAACGTCTCCTCCAGCCCCGCCTCGGCGCACTCGAAGTCGACGACGCCGTACCTGGCGACCGTCTTGAGCAGCCCGTCCAGGGCGATCTGCGGGGCGCTGCACGTCAGCCGTGCGCCCTCGGCGGCGACGTCGTGCACGCCCGGGACGGACGTGAGCGCGGCGGCCGGCACGGAGTGGTCGAACGTGACCCGGACGTGGTGCAGCGCCTTGGCACGCATCTCCGCGAGGCTCTCGACGGCGATGAGCTCGCCGGCGCGCAGGACGCCGACGCGGTCCGCCACCTCCTCGACCTCGCCGAGCACGTGCGAGCTCAGCAGCACGGAACCTCCGGCGGCGACGTGCTGGCGCAGCAGGTCGTGGAACGTGTTCTGGGCCAGCGGGTCGAGGCCGGACGTCGGCTCGTCGAGGACGAGCAGCTCGGGCCCGGACATGAGCCCGAGCAGGATCGCCAGCTTCTGCCGGTTCCCCTTGGACAGCTCGCGGGTACGCCGGTCCAGCTCGACCCCCAGACGGCCCGCCAGGTCCCGCGCCTGGCCGGCGGAACCGCGCAGGTGGGTGAGCAGCTCGACGTGCTGACGCCCGGTGAGCCGGTCGTACAGGGCCGTCTCGCCCGAGACGTAGCCGACCCGGCGGTGCAGCGCGACGGCGCCGCGCCACGGGTCCTCGCCCAGCACCTCCGCCTTCCCGGCGGTCGGTCGCAGAAGGCCCATCAGGATGCGCAGCGTCGTCGTCTTCCCCGCCCCGTTGGGGCCCAGGAACCCGAACACCTCACCGCGCCGGACCTCCAGGTCCACGTCGCGCAGGGCGACGGTGCGGCCGTAGTGCTTGGTCAGCCCGCTCGTCCGGATGACGGCGTCACCGCTCATGTCACGAGCGTCCGCCCGCCGGGGCCCGGGCGGGAAGGGACCGAAGGCCCTGTCGGTGACCGCTCCCGCGGTGAGGTGGGCCCGCCGCCCGCGTGGGCGGCGGCAGTCAGACGAGGTCGACCAGGTCCGCGATCGAGGCCCGGACCTCGCTGGGACGGAACGGGTACTTCTCGACCTCGGCCTCCGTCGTCGAGCCCGTGAGCACCAGGTAGGTCCGCAGCCCCGCCTCCATCCCGGCGAGGATGTCGGTGTCCATCCGGTCCCCGACCATCGCGGTGTTCTCGGAGTGGGCGTTGATGCGGTTGAGCGCCGCCCGGATCATCACCGGGTTCGGCTTGCCGATGAAGTACGGGTTGCGGCCGGTCGCCTTGGTGATCATGGCGGCGACGGCGCCGGTCGCCGGGAGCGGGCCCTCGCTGGAGGGGCCGGTCGGGTCCGGGTTGGTGGCGATGAAGCGCGCGCCGTCCCGGATGAGGCGGATCGCGCGGGTGATCGCGGAGAAGGAGTACGTGCGGGTCTCCCCGAGGATGACGTAGTCCGGGTCCGTGTCGGTGAGGATGTACCCCCGCTCGTGCAGCGCCGTCGTCAGGCCGGCCTCGCCGATCACGTAGGCGCTCCCGCCGGGCATCTGCTGGGAGACGAACGTGGCGGTCGCGAGCGCGGAGGTCCAGATGCGCTCCTCCGGGACCGTGAAGCCGGAGGTCGCCATGCGCGCGGAGAGATCCCTCGGGGTGTAGATCGAGTTGTTGGTCAGCACGAGGTAGGGACGGTCGAGCTCGGTCAGCCGCGCGATGAAGTCCGCGGCACCGGGCAGGGCGATCCCCTCGTGGACGAGAACTCCGTCCATGTCTGTCAGCCAGTTCTCGATCTCGCCGCTCATCGCACCTCCCGCCGTGGGCCCGGGCGTGACGCCGGGGCCTCTCACGGCCCGACCTTACCCAGCCGGCCGGCGCGGGCACGGCGCCGTCGTCCCGATGCCGAGTCCGATTCGCCCCCGCCGGATGCCGCGGGCGCGCTACCTTTCACCGGACTGCCGAGGGAGGAAATGTCATGAGCGTTGCGGGAGCGCCCGATCCGACGACGGAGCCGACGTCCGGGTACGGCGCGTACGTCCCCGGCCGGAGCGGTCGGCCTGCCCATGAGCAGAGCCCGCCCGCAGCGCCCGGGGCCCACACGGGGTGGCAGACCCCGGCGGCCGACCGAGCGGCCCCGTACGCTCCGACTCCGTACACGCCGTCTGCTCCGTACGCTCCGACTCCTCCGTACACGCCGTCTGCCCCGTACGGGCACTCCGCGGCGTACGCCCCTGCCGCCTCTTTCGCGGGTGCGTCTCGCGCTCCGCACCTGCCTCAGCTGCGCCGCGGGCCGGACGGCGCGGCGGTCATGCGGCCCAGCCGCGCACAGATCCGGCGTTCGATCGGCGCGATCGCGCCCGTGGTCGTCGGCGCGGTCGTCCTCACCGCCGTCCGACGCGGCACGGAGCCGGCCCTGCTGCTCGCCGGGGCCACGGTGGTGCTCGTCGCCCTCTACGTGGTCCTGGAGCTGCGCCGGTCGCGGATCGTCGTGACACCGCTCGGCCTCGAACGCGTCCGCATCCTCGGCAGGACCACGTTCCCCCTCGCGGACGTCGGGCAGGTCCTGCTCTTCCCGTTCCGGGCCGAGCGCGGGGCCGACCGCAGCACCTACCTCACCGCGCTGGTGCGCGACCGGTCGGGCCGCAAGCTCCTCACGGTCCGCTCCGACGTCTGGGACCCGGAGGAGATCCGTGCGCTCGCCGGCTCGCTCGGTGTCGCCCCGACGCAGCTCGAGAAGGTCTTCACCCCGCGTGAGCTCGAGGCCGCCTTCCCCGGCACCGTCCCGTACATCCAGCGCAACCCGATGGTCGTCGCCATCCTCGTCACGGTCGTGATCGTCGTCGCCGTCGCCGCCGGCGTGGTGCTCGCCAACCAGTGACGGGCGGGCGGGCCCGTACCGTGCACCCGTGAGTGTTGAGAACCCCGACGACGCCGGGACGGTCGGCGTCGGCCCGTGGCCGGGCGGACCCGACGCCTGGCCGGACGACCCCCGGTACGACCCGGAGCTGCTGCGCGAGGGCGACAGGCGCAACGTCGTCGACCGCTACCGGTACTGGAGCGTCGAGGCGATCGTCGCGGACATCGACACCCGCAGGCACCCCCTGCACGTGGCGATCGAGAACTTCTCACGGGACATGAACATCGGCTCGGTGGTCCGTACGGCGAACGCCTTCGCCGTCGCGGAGGTGCACATCGTCGGCAGGCGCCGCTGGAACCGCCGGGGAGCGATGGTCACCGACAGGTACCAGCACCTGCGCCACCACGCAGACGTCTGCGACCTGCTCGCTTGGGCCGCCGGGCGCGGCCTGCCGGTCATCGGCGTCGACAACGTCCCGGGCTCGGAGCCGATCGAGGGGCGGGCGCTGCCCCGCGAGGCGGTGATGGTGTTCGGCTCGGAGTCCGTCGGCCTGTCGGCCGAGGCCCGCGCGGGCTGCGAGGCGATCCTGCACATCAGCCAGCACGGGTCGACCCGGTCGATCAACGCGGGCGCTGCGGCCGCGGTCGCCATGCACGCCTGGATGCTCCAGCACGCCCGGCCGACCGGCTACGACGGGACCCCGCTGTGAGCGGCGCGGAACGGGGGCGTGAGGGGCCTCACCCGGGACGCCTGGCTTAGGTAACGGCCCCGCAGAGGTGGAATGATCGGGCCGTACCGATTCGCCGAGCACAGGAGACCCACGTGCCCATCGCAACTCCCGAGTCCTACGCCGAGATGATCGACCGCGCGAAGGCCGGCCGCTTCGCGTACCCCGCCATCAACGTCACCTCCTCCCAGACGGTGACCGCGGCGCTGCGCGGCTTCGCCGAGGCCGAGAGCGACGGCATCCTCCAGGTCTCCGTCGGCGGTGGCGAGTACGCCTCCGGCGCCACCGTGAAGGATCGCGTCGCCGGCACCCGGGCGCTCGCCGCGTACGCCAAGGAGGTCGCGAACGGCTACGGCATCACCGTGGCGCTCCACACCGACCACTGCACCAAGGAGAACCTCGACTCGTGGGTGCGGCCGCTGCTCGCCCTCGAGGCCGAGGAGGTCGCCAACGGTCAGCTCCCGACCTTCCAGTCGCACATGTTCGACGGTTCCACCGTCCCGCTGGAGGAGAACCTCGTCATCGCCGAGGAGCTCCTCGAGCTCTCCCAGAAGGCGCGCACGATCCTCGAGATCGAGATCGGCGTCGTCGGCGGCGAGGAGGACGGCCACGAGGCCGAGATCAACGAGAAGCTCTACACCACCCCCGAGGACGGCCTGGCAACCGTGCGCGCGCTCGGCACCGGCGAGAAGGGGCGCTACCTCACCGCGCTGACCTTCGGCAACGTCCACGGCGTGTACAAGCCCGGCGCCGTGAAGCTGCGCCCGGAGCTGCTCGGCCAGATCCAGGAGGTCGTCGGCAAGGAGGTCGGCAAGGAGAAGCCGTTCGACCTCGTCTTCCACGGCGGCTCCGGCTCCAGCGCCGAGGAGATCGCCACCGCGGTGGACAACGGTGTCATCAAGATGAACATCGACACCGACACGCAGTACGCCTTCACCCGCCCCGTCGTGGAGCACATGTTCAAGAACTACGACGGCGTCCTGAAGATCGACGGCGAGGTCGGCAACAAGAAGATGTACGACCCGCGCGCCTGGGGCAAGCTCGCCGAGGCCGGCATGGCCCAGCGCATCGTCGAGGCGTGCCAGCAGCTGCGCTCGGCCGGCACGAAGATGGCCTGAGCCGCATCCCGGCGACGACGGGCCCGGCATCCGAGCGGATGCCGGGCCCGTGGTCCGTGAGGGTGGGCGGCGCCGGCCGGCTCAGGCTGCGTCGTCAGGCAGCGGGCCCGAGTCCGACGGGAAGCCGGGGTCGGCGTCGAGGACGTCGACGACCTCGCCGATCCTGGTCACCTCGAGGAGGAAGCGCACCACGTCGGGCGGCTGGATGAGGGTGAGCCTGCCCGGGGTGCGGTGGGCGAGGCGTGCGAGCATCGAGACCCCGGAGGAGTCCATGAACGTCACGTGCCGGGCGTCGATCTCGACCGGCAGGCCGACGCGCTCCGCCTCCGTGACGGCCTCCGACAGGTCCGCCCCCAGCGCCACGTCGACCTCGCCCGAGAGGACGAGCCGTGTCCGTTCACGTGAGACCATCACGTGGACCGACCCGGTCTCCGAGGTCGCCGGCGTGGTGCCGGCACCCTCCTCCGGCCGGGGCGGTCCCTGCGTCACCTCGTGCACCGCGCATCCTCTCGCCGCTGGACATACAGAATGTGTGTGACCCGCTGGTTCACGGGGCATCGTAGGGAACGCTAGACGATCGGAGACGTTGATGGGCAAATCCGCTCCCGGAACCACGGGAGTAGGGCGGGAGGACGACCGCCTCGTCCTGCCTTCGCCGACCCTTGCCGGCGACCGGCTCGCCGCGAGCGCGGCCCTGACCGTGCTGCGGCAGCTGCCCGACGGCGTCGTGGTCCTGGCGCAGCACCCCGACGGTTCCTGGGACGTCGTCATGGCCAACGACGCCGCCGTCGAGATCTCGGGCATCAGCCGCGAACGACTGCTCCACGGCGGCAGGGACCTCCTCCGCCTGACGGGCATCGACGAGCAGGGCGCCCGCGAGATCGCTGCGGCGTTCGCGGCGGGGCGCCCCACCCGGGTGACGACGCTCGTGGGACGCGCCGACGGGACCCGGCTGTGGGCCGCGCTCGACCTCGCCCCGCTCGACCTGCCCGACGCGGGGGCGAAGCTGTGGGCCGCCGTCGTCCGGGACGTCTCGGCACAGGTGGAGACGGCCAAGCTGGAGCAGGTCCGCCTCGACATCGAGCGCCGCGCACGCCTGGCGCTGAGCATCGTCGCCCGGGTGTCGGACCTCCTCCAGGACGCCGACTCCGCGGACGTGCTGCGCCACATCGCCGACCTCGTCACCCGCCAGGTGGTGGCCTGGAGCGGGTTCTTCGTCCTCGGGCGGGAGCTGGCGGAGGTCGACGGGATCGTCGACCATCCCGACCCCCGGCGTCGGCGGTTCGACGTCGAGGACCTCGGGCAGGACCCGGTGCTGGAGCTCTTCGAGGGCACCACCATGCGCACCGTGCGGCTCGAGCCGGGCGAGCAGGGGGTGCCCGGGAGCGTCACCGCTGAGCTTCTCCGCCTCGTGCGGCCCAGGCTCGACGCGATGCCCGGGGCCGAGGGCAGCGTGCTCGTCCTGCCGGTGCTCGGCCGGCAGCGGACCCTGGCCCTCTTCGTCGCGCTCCCGCACCGCGGGCCGACGTCGGCGAAGATCGCGGGGGTGCTGAACCTCGACGGTGCCGAGGAGGCCATCGCGATCCTTCCCGACGAGGTCGGGACGGTGCTCGAGCTGGTGGCCCGCCGGGTGGGCATGGCGATGGACAACGCCCAGCTGTACGTGCGGGAGCACGTGCTCGCGGAGACGCTCCAGCGCGCGATGCTGCCGGAGCAGGCGGACGTGCAGGGCCTGGACGTGTGGACGTACTACTCGCCGAACGTCGAGCACGCCCAGGTGGGCGGCGACTGGTACGACGTGGTCCACCTCGACGACGACACGGTGGCCGTGGTCATCGGCGACGTCGTGGGCCACGACGTCGAGGCGGCCGCCGCCATGGGGCAGCTGCGCTCGGTCGTGCGTGCCTACGCCCAGGAGCTGGTGGACCCCGGCACCGTGCTCAGCCGCGTGGACACGCTCGTGACGAGCATGAACATCCCGCGCAACGCGTCCCTCGTCTACGCCACCCTGTCCCGGCGTGGCGAGGACGCCTGGCACCTGGCGTACTCGCGCGCCGGTCACCTGCCGGCGCTGCTCGTCCGCGACGGCGAGGTCACCACGCTCGACGGCGCGGGCGGGGCGCTCATCGGCTTCGGGACCGGCCCGCGCGGCACCGCCCGGGCCGAGGTCCTCCCCGGCGACGTGCTCGTCCTCTACACGGACGGGCTGGTGGAACGCCGGGACCGCGGCATGCGCGAGGGTCTCGAGGCCCTCATGGACCTCGCCGCGTCCGTGCGCGCCCCCGACGCCGCCGGCGTGGGGGAGGAGCTCCTGCAGCTCGCGGACGCGCCCGAGGACGACGTCGCCGTCGTCGTCATCCGCGTGCCCGGCGGCAGCGGGACCGGCCAGGACGGTGCCGTGCTGCGCCGTCGTCGCTGGCAGCTGCCCTCCGACGCCGCGTCGATCGGGCGGGCCCGCCACGCGGTGCGCCGCGCGTGCGACGCCTGGGGCATCCCTCAGGTCGGCGCGGCGGAGCTCGTCATCTCCGAGCTGATGGCCAACGCCGTCATGCACGGCTGGGGCCGGATCGGGCTGCGCCTGCAGGACACGGGTGACGGCCTGCGCATGGAGGTCGAGGACGCCAACCCGGCGCCGCCGGTGACCCGCGAGCACCACGCCTCGCGCGTGGGCGGGTTCGGCATGCACATCGTCGACCGGCTTGCCGACTGGGGCTGGCGACCGACGACGGGCGGGAAGGTCGTGTGGGCCCGGGTGCGCACCGACAACAACCGCACGCTCGGCGCCAGGGCGGAGCCGGCCTGAGCGGCACAGGCCTGAGAGGGCGAGGCCGGCCCGACAGGGCGGGGCCGTGCGCGCCCGAGCCCGCCTCCCAGGGTGGCGCGCCGAGCCGGTCTGGGCAGGTCTGCAGGGGCAGAAGCGGCGATACGTTCGCCGCCCGAGTGGGGTCAGACGGGTTTGCCGCCCGGGCGGGGCTCGCTCCCGCGGACATCGCGGGAGCGGGCCGTCGCTCCCGCGAGCTTCAGGCGGAGAGCTCCTCGGCCTCGTCGCAGCGGTGCTGGTCGTCGATCCGGAACATGTCCAGCGCCCCGCAGACCTCGAGCACGAACAGCTCCCGCTCACTCGCGCCGCGCAGCACCGTGGCGCCACCCCGGCGGGCGGAGGCGTCGGCCAGGGCCATGAGGAACGCGGCACCGGTGGAGTCCATGAACGTCACCCGGCACAGGTCGAGGACGAGCAGCTGACGCCGCAGGCCGCTGACACGGGCGGTCACCTCGGGGAATCGGTCCCGCTCAGCAAGATCGAGGTCTCCGGCTATCGTCACGGCCGCCGAGGTAGCGGATGCCGAGATCTCGATCATGCGTGCGTGTCACCTTCCGAGCGGGCGCCGCAGCCGGAGAAGGCGGCGACAACGGACGAGCACGACGCTAACCCCTGGCGCGCCCAGATGCATCCTGGCCCCACGCGACCCTCCCGCGGGGCGGCCTGTAACCTCGTGGGGGCGCCGACCGGCGCCGGGAGCAGCCGAGAGGAATCCAGACAGATGCCAGCCGTGGTGGTCGTCGGTGCGCAGTGGGGCGACGAGGGCAAGGGCAAGGCGACCGACCAGCTCGGCTCGCGGGTCGACTACGTCGTGAAGTTCAACGGCGGCAACAACGCCGGCCACACGGTGGTCGTGGGCGACGAGAAGTACGCGCTGCACCTGCTCCCCTCCGGCATCCTCTCGCCCGGGTGCGTCCCCGTGATCGGCAACGGCGTCGTCGTCGACCTCGAGGTGCTCTTCGAGGAGATCGAGGGGCTCGAGGCGCGCGGCGTGGACACCTCGAAGCTGCTGGTCTCCGCCAACGCGCACATCATCCCGACCTACAACCGCACGCTGGACAAGGTCACCGAGCGCTTCCTGGGCAAGCGGCAGATCGGCACCACCGGCCGCGGGATCGGCCCCACCTACGCCGACAAGATGAGCCGCGTCGGGCTGCGGATCCAGGACCTGTTCGACGCCTCGATCCTGCGCCAGAAGGTCGAGGGGGCGCTCGCGCAGAAGAACCAGATGCTCGTGAAGGTCTTCAACCGGCGCGCCTTCGACGTCGACGAGATCACCGACGGGCTGCTCGCCTACGCCGAGCGGGTCCGGCCGATGGTGGCCGACACCTCCCTCGTGCTCAACAGTGCCCTCGACGAGGGCCGGACGATCGTCTTCGAGGCGGGCCAGGCCACGATGCTCGACGTCGATCACGGCACCTACCCGTTCGTCACCTCGTCCTCGGCGACGGCGGCAGGGGCCTGCACCGGCTCCGGGATCGGACCCACCCGGATCGACCGGGTGGTCGGGGTCATCAAGGCCTACACCACCCGCGTGGGCGAGGGCCCCTTCCCCACGGAGCTGGACGACGACATGGGCGAGCGGCTCCGGAGGGTCGGTGGTGAGTACGGCACCACCACCGGCCGGCCGCGCCGGACGGGCTGGTACGACGCCGTCGTGGCCCGGTACGCCTCCCGGATCAACGGGCTCACCGACCTCGTCCTGACCAAGCTCGACGTGCTGACCGGCCTGGAGAGGATCCCGGTCTGCGTGGCCTACGACGTCGACGGCGTCCGCCACGACGAGATGCCGGCGGACCAGTCCTCCTTCCACCACGCCGTGCCGGTGTACGAGGAGCTCGACGGGTGGGCCGAGGACATCTCGGGTGCGCGCACCTTCGAGGACCTGCCGGAGGCGGCGCAGCGGTACGTCCTCGCCGTCGAGGAGATGAGCGGCACGCGGATCTCCTCGATCGGGGTGGGGCCCGACCGCGAGGCCACGATCGTGCGCCACGACCTCCTCGACTGACTCCCGCCCCTCGCCGGCGAGTCGTCAACTCCTCCGCGAGTCGTCAACTCCTCCCCGAGTCGTCAAGTTCTCCGCGAGATGTCACTTCCTCCGCGGGGAGTCATCTCCTTCGCTGATGCTCCCTTACGAGACGGGGCCGCCGACATCTCGTGGAGACCTGCACTGCCTAGGAGAAGTTGACCTGTCGCGGAGGACTTGACGTGTCGCGGAGGACTTGACCTGTCAGGGAGGACTTGACCTGTCGCGGAGGACTTGACCTCTCGGCGACGGGGTTAGGCGTCCGGGTCCTCGTCGAGGATCTCGATCACGTCGACCAGGTGGGTCAGCTCGAGCAGGAAGCGCACGGACTCGGACGGGCCGATGACCCGCACCGGGCCGGACAGCCGCTGCGTCAGGCGGGCGATGACCGCCAGCACGGACGAGTCCATGAACGTGACGTTGCGGACGTCGACGTCGAGCGGCTGGCCGAGACGCGTGATCTCGGTGGTGCAGGTGGCGAGCTCCTCGTTCATGCTCGCGTCCACCTCGCCCGCCAGCACCAGGCGTGTCCTGTCACCGGCCGTCAGGACGGCGGTGGAGCCGGACCAGGGGGCGGCGTTGTCGGCGCTGCCGCTCCCAGGTGGCACGCCGGTGGGCGTGCCTACGGGCGGCACGGTGGCTGCGGAGCCGGTGCTCCCAGTTCGGTCGTCCAAGGTTCTCCCTGCTTCAGCTGCACCGGACACGCCCCGGCGCTCCGTGCCCGCGGTGCGCAGGCAGTGCTTACAGCGTAAGCGAGGAGTGTCGCGGTGCCGGCGAGGTGTCGGTCACTGTGCGCGCCGGAGCCAGCCGCCTAGACTGGCCGTCCGACGTCCACCCCCTTCCGAGGACGTAGCGATGACTCACCCTGCTGGACCCGAGGCTCGCGCCCGCGGGACGAACGAGGCTCGCGTTCCCCTGAGCCGTGAGCGCATCGTGCTCGAGGCGCTGCGGGTGGTCGACGAGGAGGGGCTCCAGGCCCTCAGCATGCGGCGGCTCGGCTCCGAGCTGGGCGTCGAGGCGATGTCCCTCTACCGCTACGTCTCGGGCCGCGAGGACCTGCTCGAGGCCCTTGTCAGCCACCTCACCGACGGGCTGCGGCGCACGGCGCAGACCCCCGTCAGCGCCGAGGACGGGTGGCAGGCCTACATCCAGTGGCTCGCTCACGAGGTGCGCGCCGTCGCCCACGACCACCCGCAGCTCTTCCCGCTGGTCGCCACCCGACACCCGGCGGCTCCGTGGCTGCGGCCGCCGCTGCGCAGCCTCGAGGTGGTGGAGGACTTCCTCTCCGTGCTCACGGACCAGGGGTTCGGCGACGAGGCGGCCGCGGCGACGTACCGGGCCTTCACCAGCTTCCTGGTCGGCCACCTCCTCCTCGAGGCCAGTCAGATGGGCGCACCGATGGTGCCCGACGAGCCGCTCGACGAGGGCGACGAACGGTCGACGTCGGCCCTCGCCCTCGACGACTTCCCCACCATCCAGCGGCTCGAGCCGTTCCTCTCCGAGGACCGCTCGGACGAGGAGTTCGAGATCTC
This sequence comes from Georgenia soli, assembly GCF_002563695.1. Taxonomy (NCBI): domain Bacteria; kingdom Bacillati; phylum Actinomycetota; class Actinomycetes; order Allobogoriellales; family Allobogoriellaceae; genus Georgenia; species Georgenia soli. The sequence continues at coordinate 2,643,926 of NZ_PDJI01000004.1, forward strand.
GCTCGAGGAGCTCATCGACCGCATCGAGCGTCAGCTCCGGTGAGCACGGCACCCTCCGCGGCGCCCCGGCGACGGCACCTCCCCGCGCGCCGCCGGTGAGGCCGGCTCACTCGGCGCCGGGCGCGTGCCGCTCCAGGAACTCGTAGAGCTCGACGTCGTCCACCCCGGGGAACGTCCCGGTCGGCAACGGGCTCAGGACGTGGTTGTGCATCGCCGCGCTCGGCCACGACCGGTCCCGCCACCGCTCCGCCATGTTCTCCTCGGGCCGTCGGCAGCACGACTCGTCCGGGCAGGTGGACATCGCCCGTCGCGTCGTCTCGCGCCCCCGGAACCACTTCGCGTGCGCGAACGGCACGCCGAGCGTGATCGAGAACTCGCTCTCCCGTCCGGTGCCGGTCTGCGTGCTGCACCAGTACGTCCCGGCCGGGGTGTCCGTGTACTGGAAGTACTCCGTGGTCCGGTTGCGCCGGTCGAACGCCGAGCGGGCCGCCCACCGCCGGCACAGGGGCTGGCCCTCGATGGCGCCGCCGGGGTCGGCGGGCAGGGGAACGCCGTCGTTGGCGTAGCCGCGGTACATCGCGCCGTCGTCGTTCGCGCGGATGAAGTGGGTCGGGATGCCGAGCAGGGCCGTGGCGAGGTTGGTGAAGCGCTGGGCCGCCGAGTGGTGGGTGACACCGAACGCGTCGCGGAAGTCCTCCATCGCCAGGTCCTTCCTGGCCTTCTTGTCCTCGAGGAAGGTCTTGGCCGCGAACCGTGGCATCAGGCAGCAGGCGGTGAAGTAGGCGATCTGCTGGCGCTGGCGCAGGAAGTCGCCGTAGGAGGCGGGACGCTCGTGGCCGAAGAGACGGTGCGCCATCGCCTGCAGCGCGAGGGAGCGCAGGCCGTAGCCGCCGGGGATCGACGCCGGCGGCAGGTAGATCCGTCCGTTCTCCAGGTCGGTGACCGTGCGTGTGGAGTGCGGCAGGTCATCCACGTGGATGATCGCGAAGCCCAGCCGGTCCGCCATCCGGTCGACCATGTGGTGGGTGAGCGCACCGCCGGTGTAGCCCACGGCGCGGACCTGCTCCTCGGCCAGGGCCTCGATGTCGGGCAGGTAGTTGTCGTGGGCCTGCATCTCCAGGCGCAGCTCGGTGTTGATGCGCCGCGCCTCCTCGGGCGTGGCGATCGTGGCACGGGCGCGCCGCTCGAGCTCGCCGTGCAGCGCCACGAGCGACTCCAGGGCGTCCATCGGCAGCCGGCGGCCCGGCCGCACCGCCGGTACGCCCAGCGAGGCGAACAGCGGGCTGCGCTGCGCCTGCTCGAGGGCGATCTCGAGCGCGGCCCGACGGTCCGGCGGCGGGGCGGCGGTCAGCAGGTCGCCCGCCGTCGTCCCGAGCGTCTCCGCGATCGCCGTCAGCAACGACAGCCGCGGCTCGCGCCGGCCGTTCTCGACCAGCGAGAGCTGACTCGTCGTCGAGCCGACGGCGGAGGCGAGCTCGCGCAGCGTCATGCCGCGCGCCGTGCGGGCGTGGCGGATGCGGCGACCGAGGACGAGCGGATCCGCTGCGGGTCTGGTTGTCTTGTCGGACGAGCTTTCGACGGACATGAGTTGACGGTAGCGAAACTTCTGCAGTTTTTATACCCGGCTTCGGTTGAAAGGGGTCCTCCGGTGAGCGGACAGTGGAAACAGGGCGTAGAACAGCGCCCGGGAGACACTTCGGAGGACGGCAGGATGACGATGACGGACGCTGCACCCAGTACCGCCGTGGAGATGAGCGGCCTGGAGATCAACGACCCGGCGCTGTACAGCTGGGTGCAGGAGATCGCGGCGCTCACCAGGCCGGACCGCGTCTACGTCTGCGACGGTTCGCAGGAGGAGTATGACCGGTTCGCGGCCGAGCTCGTCGAGGCCGGCACGTTCATCAGGCTCAACGAGGAGAAGCGCCCGGGCAGCTACCTCGCCCGCTCCGAGCCCTCGGACGTGGCCCGGGTGGAGTCCCGCACGTTCATCTGCTCGGAGAAGGAGATCGACGCCGGCCCGACCAACAACTGGGCCGAGCCGCGAGCCATGCGCGAGGAGCTGCGTGGCGTCTTCGAGGGCTCGATGCGGGGGCGGACCATGTACGTCGTCCCGTTCTCCATGGGGCCGGTCGGCGGTCCGATCTCCCGTGTGGGGGTCGAGCTGACCGACTCCCCGTACGTCGTGACGTCGATGCGGATCATGACGCGCATGGGGGCCGAGGCGCTCGCCCAGATCGACGCCGGCGCCGACTGGGTGCCCGCCGTGCACTCCGTGGGCTACCCGCTCGCCGACGCCGAGGGGAACGTCCGTGAGGACGTCGCCTGGCCCTGCAACGACACCAAGTACATCGTCCACTTCCCCGAGACCCGAGAGATCTGGTCCTACGGGTCGGGCTACGGCGGCAACGCGCTGCTGGGCAAGAAGTGCTACGCGCTGCGCATCGCCTCGGTCCTCGGCCGTGACGAGGGCTGGATGGCCGAGCACATGCTCGTCCTGAAGATCACCGGCCCGGACGGGCGGGTCTACCACCTCGCCGCCGCCTTCCCCTCGGCCTGCGGCAAGACGAACCTCGCGATGCTCCGGCCGACCATCCCGGGCTGGAAGGTCGAGACGATCGGCGACGACATCGCGTGGATGCGCCCTGGCCCCGACGGGCGCCTGTACGCCATCAACCCCGAGGCCGGCTTCTTCGGTGTCGCCCCCGGCACCGGTGAGTCCACCAACCCGACGGCGATCGCCGCCCTGGGCCGCGACGTCATCTTCACCAACGTCGCCCTGACCGACGACGGCGACGTGTGGTGGGAGGGGCTGACCGACGAGGTGCCCGAGCACCTCGTGGACTGGCGGGGCGACGACTGGACGCCGGACAGCGGCACGCCGGCCGCCCACCCGAACTCGCGCTTCACGGTGCGGGCCGACCAGGCACCGTCGATCGCCCCCGAGTGGGAGGCTCTGGGTGGCGTGCCGATCGACGTCATCCTCTTCGGCGGGCGCCGGGCCTCCAACGTGCCGCTGGTGTCGGAGGCGTACGACTGGGAGCACGGCGTGTTCATCGGCGCGACGGTCTCCTCCGAGCAGACGGCGGCCGCCGAGGGGGCGGTCGGCGCGCTGCGACGGGACCCCTTCGCGATGCTGCCCTTCTGCGGCTACAACATGGCCGACTACTGGGGCCACTGGCTCGAGATGGGGGAGAAGCTGGGCGACAAGGCGCCCCGCATCTTCCAGGTGAACTGGTTCCGCAAGGGCTCCGACGGCTCCTACCTCTGGCCCGGGTTCGGGGAGAACTCCCGCGTGCTCGAGTGGGCGCTGCGCCGGGTCAACGGCGAGGTCGGCGCCGTGGACGCACCGACCGGTCGCCTGCCCCGCCCCGAGGATCTCAACCTCGACGGGGTCGAGATCACCGAGGGTCAGCTGCATGAGCTGTTCGCCGTGGACCCGGAGAGCTGGGCCGCGGAGGCGGACCTCACGGAGGAGTACTTCGCCCAGTTCGGCGCGCGCCTGCCCGACGCGATGACCGACCAGCTCGCCAACCTGCGCGAGCGTCTCGGTCGCTGACCGGCGGTCCGGCCGGCGGCGCACCGCGACCAGCAGGGCTTCCCGGCGGCTCCTTGGCCGGTTGGGGCAGTGACGAGTTCGAGGAAATGGTTCGGCAGCGAACCATTTCCTCGAACTCGTCTGCGGGGCCGGGTCCCGCCGGTCGGAGTCAGCGCCGGGTCAGGCGCAGCGTCCAGGCCTCCGGCCCGCTCTGGAGGTAGCGAACGTCGAAGGCGCCGGGCTCGCGCTGCTCGATCTGGGCCAGCAGCGGCTTGGGGTCGTGGGGAGCCACGAGGTCGAGCGCGAGGCCAGGAGCGATCGCACCGAGCGCCCCGAAGACGGTGGCGTGGCGGATCGCGTGCGGAACAGCGCGCACGTCCAGCGCCGGGACCGAGTCGTCGTGCCCGCACCCGCACCCGCAGCCGGCCGTGCGCTCGTCCCTGCTCGTGATCGTGACGTCCTCGATGGCCATGGTCGTTTCCCTCGGTCGGTGCCAGTCGGTTGAGCACCACGTTAGAGCAGGAGTATTCCGTGAAAAACCCTCGGGTCCGTGACGCTCTGCGGTACGAACTCCGACCGCTCTGTGCCGAGCACGCCCTAAGTGCTCATCGAGGTCCGGAAACGGACACTTAGGGCGGGGTCGGCGGGGTCGGCGTGGTCGCGTGGTCGGCGTGGTCGGCGGGGTCGGCGGGGTCGGCGTGGTCGGCTGGTCGACGGGGATGGGTGGGCGCCGGTGCCCGCGCGCGCTCGTGCCGGATGCTGCGTCGGGCACCTGCGCCGGGTGCCCGGCGGCTGGGCGCCGTCGCTGCCGCGGCGGCCGCGGCGGTTACCCTCGTGCGCGTGAGGATCCTGCTGATCGGGTCGGGCGCGCGCGAGCACGCTCTGGCCCGCGCCCTTTCCCTGGACCCGGCGACGACGGACCTGGTGGTCGCCCCCGGCAACCCCGGGACGGCGGCGCTCGGCCGCTCCCTCCCGCTCGACATCCTCGACGGCCGCGCGGTCGCCGACGCCGCACGCGAGTGCGGCGCCGACCTCGTCGTCGTCGGGCCCGAGGCGCCGCTGGTCGCAGGGGTGGTCGACGTCGTGCGCGCGGCCGGCGTGCCGTGCTTCGGGCCGGACCAGGCGGCGGCGCGCCTCGAGGGCTCCAAGGCGTTCGCCAAGGAGGTCATGGCCGCGGCCGAGGTGCCCACGGCGATGGCCCACGTCTGCACGACGATGGAGCAGGTGGTCGAGGCGGTCGACGCCTTCGGCGCCCCCTACGTCATCAAGGACGACGGACTTGCGGCCGGCAAGGGCGTCGTCGTGACGGACGACCGCGACGCCGCCCTCGCCCACGCGCGCGCCTGCCTCGCGAAGGCCGACGGCGACGTCGCCACGGACGGCGCGCCCGCCGTCGTCGTCGAGGAGTTCCTCGACGGACCCGAGGTCTCCCTCTTCTGCCTCTCCGACGGCACCGACGTGGTGGCGCTCGAGCCGGCGCAGGACTTCAAGCGCCTGGCCGACGGCGACGCCGGCCCCAACACCGGCGGCATGGGCGCCTACTCACCGCTCCCGTGGGCGCCGCAGGACCTGACCGAGCAGGTGCTCGAGCGGGTCGCGCGGCCGGTGGTGCGTGAGATGGCCCGGCGCGGCACCCCCTTCACCGGCCTGCTGTACTGCGGGCTGGCGCTGACCTCGCGCGGGCTGCGCGTGGTGGAGTTCAACGTCCGGTTCGGCGACCCGGAGACCCAGGTCGTGCTCGCCCGGCTGGAGTCCCCGCTCGGGGAGCTCCTCCACGCGGCGGCCACCGGGCGGCTCGGCGAGGTGGAGCCGCCGCGCTGGAGCCCGGACGCGGCCGTCACCGTCGTCCTCGCCGCCCACGGCTACCCCGGACCGGTCCGCAAGGGCGACCCGATCTCCGGCGTCGACGCCGCCGAGGAGCTCGACGGCGTCCACGTGCTGCACGCCGGCACCACGCTGGACGGCGACGGCGAGCTCGTCAGCGCGGGCGGGCGCGTGCTGAGCGTCGTCGGGGTCGGGCCGGACCTGGCCGCCGCCCGGGACGCCGCATACGCCGGGGTCGACCGCATCGACCTGCCGGGATCACAGCACCGGACGGACATCGCCGCGGGGCGCTGACCCGTTACCGCGACGGCCCGGAGAGAGACGACGGCGGCCGGTCACCTCGAGGGTGACCGGCCGTCGTCGTGCGTGGGGCGTCGAGCCCTGCGTCAGGACTGCTTCTCCTCCGAGCGGTCGCCCGACCAGAGCGTGTGGAAGACGCCCTCGGCGTCGACGCGCTGGTAGGTGTGCGCGCCGAAGTAGTCGCGCTGGCCCTGGATCAGGGCCGCCGGGAGCCGCTCGGCGCGCAGGGCGTCGTAGTAGCTCAGGGACGAGGCGAACACCGGCGTCGGCACGCCGTTGAGCGCCGCCTGGGAGACGATCCGGCGCCACGCCGCCACGCCGTTGCCCACGGCGTCGGTGAAGTACGGGTCGGCGAGCAGCAGCGGCAGGTCGGGCGTGCGCTCGTAGGCCTCCGTGATCCGGTTGAGGAACCGGGCGCGGATGATGCAGCCGCCGCGCCAGATGCGGGCCATGGCGCCGCGGTCGATGCCCCAGCCGTTCTCCTCCGAGGCGGCGGTGATCTGGTCGAAGCCCTGGGAGTAGGCGACCACCTTCGAGGCGTACAGCGCCTGGCGCACGTCCTCGACGAAGGCGTCACGGTCCTGCACGTCCCAGCTGCCGGCGTGGGCGGGCAGGACGCCGCGGGCGGCCTCACGCTGGGGGACGGAGCCGGACAGCGCGCGGGCGAACGTCGCCTCGGCGATGCCGGTCACGGGCACGCCCAGGTCGAGGGCGTTCTGCACGGTCCAGCGACCGGTGCCCTTCTGCTCGGCGCGGTCGAGGACGATGTCCACGAACGCCTTGCCGGTCTGCGGGTCGGTGTGCTTGAGGACCTCCGCGGAGATCTCGATGAGGAAGGACTCGAGGTCCCCGGAGTTCCACTCCTCGAAGATCTCGCCGATCTCGGCCGCCGAGGCGCCCAGACCCTGGCGCAGCAGGTCGTACGCCTCGGCGATGAGCTGCATGTCCGCGTACTCGATGCCGTTGTGGACCATCTTGACGAAGTGGCCGGCACCGTCGGGCCCGACGTAGGTGCAGCACGGCACACCGTCGACCTTGGCGGAGATGTCCTCGAGCATGGGGCCGAGGCGCTCGTAGGACTCCTTCGTGCCGCCGGGCATGATGGACGGGCCGTTCAGCGCGCCCTCCTCGCCGCCGGAGACGCCGGAGCCGACGAAGTGCAGGCCCTTCTCGCGCAGGGCGTTCTCGCGCCGGATCGTGTCGGGGAAGTGGGCGTTGCCGGCGTCGACGATGATGTCGCCCGGCTCCATGTGCTGGGCGAGCTCGTCGATCACGGCGTCGGTGGGGGCACCGGCCTTGACCATGATCACCGCGACGCGCGGCTTGGACAGCGAGGCGACGAAGTCCTCGACGGACTCCGAGGGGATGAAGACCCCGTCCTCGCCGTGGTCGGTGACGAGCCTCTCCGTCTTGGCCCAGGAGCGGTTGTGCACCGCCACCTTGTGCCCGTGGCGGGCGAAGTTGCGGGCGAGGTTGGAGCCCATGACCGCCAGTCCGGTCACACCGATGTCGGCGGTGCCGACGGGCTTCTCCGATGCCATTTGCGTCTTTCCTCCTGTTGCCGTGTCGCGCGTCGCGCGTTGCCCCTGGAACGGTACGCGGTCGCGGTGCGGACCACAGCACCGTGCCGGAAGTTGCCCGGTCCCGGGGAATTGTCGCCCGTGGCGCCCGGGGGAGGCGGGGCGTGCCCGCGGTCCGGACGCTCAGCCGTGGAGCGCGAGCAGGTGGTCGGCGCGGCGGTCGACCGCCAGGTGGTCGACCATCTCCGCCGCCGACGCAGCGGCCCTCAGCGCCCCGGACGAGCCGGCGCCGACGCCCGGCCTGACGACCACCTCACCTCGGCGACCCGCGAGAGCGGCCTCCCGCTCGGGCTCCGGCGCACCGTGGGGCACGAGGGCGGTCGGCACGACCGCCACGCCGCCGGCGGCCAGCTCAGCGAGGTACCCCGGCACGGAGATCCGTGAGTGCGCCCCGCCCGTGCGCCAGGACGTCGGCGTGGCACGTGCAAGGCCCTGCGAGGATGGTGGCCATGAGCACCGACGGAAGCTCCGCCCCCCGTCTGGAGGGCTGGACGCACACCTACTCCGGCAAGGTCCGCGACCTCTACGTCCCCGAGGACGCCCCGGCCGACGGCGACGTCGTCCTCGTCGTCGCGTCCGACCGCATCAGCGCCTACGACCACGTGCTGCCGACGACGATCCCGGACAAGGGCAAGATCCTCACCGCCCTGAGCCTGTGGTGGTTCGACCGGCTCGCCGACGTCGTGCCGAACCACGTGGTCTCCACCGACGTCCCGGCCGCGGTGGCCGGCCGGGCCATGGTGTGCCGGCGGCTGCGGATGTACCCCGTCGAGTGCGTGGTGCGGGGCTACCTCACCGGCTCGGGGCTCCAGGAGTACCGGGCCACCTCCGCCGTCGCCGGGCTGCCGCTGCCCGCGGGGCTGCGCGACGGCGACCGCCTGCCCGAGCCGCTGTTCACCCCGGCCGCCAAGGCCGAGGTGGGTGAGCACGACGAGAACATCACCTTCGAGGAGATGGCGTCCCGGGTGGGGCAGGACCTCGCCGGCCGTCTGCGCGACCGCACGCTGGAGGTCTACGCGCGGGCCGCGGCCATCGCCGCGGAGCGCGGCATCATCATCGCCGACACGAAGCTGGAGTTCGGCGCCTCGCCCCTGCCGGGCGGCCCCGAGGTCGTGCTGGGCGACGAGGTCCTCACGCCCGACTCCTCGCGCTTCTGGCCGGCCGACGACTGGCAGCCCGGACGCGCGCAGGCCAGCTACGACAAGCAGTTCGTCCGCGACTGGCTCACGTCGCCCGCGGCCGGCTGGGACCGCGGCGCCGACCAGGCGCCGCCGCCGCTGCCGGACGACGTCGTCGAGCGGACCCGCGACCGTTACGTCGAGGCGTTCGAGCAGCTGACCGGGACGAGGTTCGCGGGCTGAGCCACCAGGCGCCTGACGCCCCACGGCCCCGCTCGGACGGTAGGGACGAACAAGCCGTGAACGACCGGTCCGCACGGAAGGAGGAGGCATGAGACGAACAGCGGTGCACGGCCGTCTGCTGCCGCTGCTGGTTGCCGTCCTGGTGCTGGCGGCGTGCGGCTCCCCGGCGCCTCCCGGTGGGACCGGCTCTCCGGCGCCGTCCGGCTCCACCCCGTCCGAGGTGGCGCCGTCCGGCTCCCCGGGTCCGCCGTCGGGCGCCGGCTCCGCCCCGTCCGAGGTGGCGCCGTCCGGCTCCCCGGGTCCGCCGTCGGGCGCCGGCTCCGCGCCGGAGGGGGAGGTCGCCCGCCCGCCGGCGGTCCCGCAGCCGGTGTGGGACGCGGTGCTGGCGGACCTGACGACCCGCACGGGGGGTCCGCCGCAGTCGGTCACCGTCGTCCGCGCCGAGGCTGTGACGTGGAACGACGGCTCGCTCGGCTGCCCGGAGCCCGGCATGGTCTACACCCAGGCGCTGGTCGACGGCTACCACGTGGTCCTGGACGTCAGCGGCGAGCAGTACGACTACCGGGTCGGCAGCGGCGCCGCCGTGAGGCTCTGCACCTCCGCGCAGACGCCGTAGGGACGTCGGACGGCGGCTCGGGCCGGGCCGTGGCGGGCGTCACGACGACACGCCCGGCCGACCGGACACGCCGCTCGGACCTACGCCTCCGTAGGTAGGGGTGTCGCGATCCGCGCGGAGGTGCCAGACTCGGCCCAGGAGGCCGGAACCGGTCACCGGGCGGCCGCAGGTCGCGTTCACGTGCGACCACAGGCGGTACCGATGACCCAGACGCTCACCCACACCGGCACGGACGGGCCCGACCAGCCCGTGCGGCCCCGTCGCGGCGCCGCGCGCGAACGGCAGCTGAGCGACTTCACCGCGCTCACCGCCGTCGTCCAGAAGGCCGGCCTGATGAGACGCCGGTACGGCTACTACTGGTCCAAGCTCCTCGGGCTGCCCGCGGCGGGCCTGGCGCTCGCGGTCGTCTTCGTGCTGGTCGGGGACAGCTGGTGGCAGATGGTCACCGCCGTCGTCCTCGCGCTCCTCATGACGCAGATCGCCTTCCTCGGGCACGACGCCGCGCACCGGCAGATCTTCGTCTCCGGCAAGTGGAACGAGTGGGTCTCCCTCGTCGTCATCAACCTCTTCGCCGGCATGGGCCACGGCTGGTGGCAGCGCAAGCACAACAAGCACCACGCCGCGCCGAACAAGCTCGACGCCGACCCCGACATCGCCTCCGGCGTGCTCGCGTTCACCCCGCAGGCCGCCGAGGCGCGCAAGACCCCGCTGACGCGCTGGCTGGCCAGCAAGCAGGGCTGGTTCTTCTACCCGCTGCTGCTCCTCGAGGGCGTCAACCTCCACGTGCAGGGCGTCAAGCGGCTGTTCTCCCGCGGAGAGGTCAAGCGACGTGGTGTCGAGGCCGCGTTCATCGGTGTGCGGCTGGTGACGTTCTTCGCGTTCGTCTTCATCGTCCTGCCCCCCGGCAAGGCACTGGCGTTCATCGGTATCCAGCTCGCCGTCTTCGGCCTCTACATGGGACTGTCGTTCGCCCCCAACCACATCGGCATGCCGATCGTGCCGCCGGACGTCAAGATCGACTTCCTGCGCCGCCAGGTCCTCATGAGCCGCAACATCACCGGCGGCCGCTGGGTCGACACGTTCATGGGCGGGCTCAACTTCCAGGTGGAGCACCACCTGTTCCCCTCGATGGCGCGCCCCCACCTGCGCAAGGTGGCCCCGATCGTGCGCGAGTACTGCGAGAAGCTCGGCGTGCGCTACACCGAGACGTCGATCGGGCAGTCCTACGTGGCCGTCACCCGGTACATCAACCAGGTCGGGCGCGGCGGTCTCGACGTGTGGGCCTGCCCGCTGGCGGCGCAGTACCGCGTCTGAGCACCGGTCCGGGGGCCGCGCTCGGCGCCCACGCCCGGCGCGCGCCGCACGGTAGCGTCTCGGCCGTGACCGCAGACGACGCCGACGCCCCCTGGCTGGTCGTGATCGACCCGCAGCGCATCTTCGCCGAGCCGCCCAGCCCGTGGGCGGCGCCCGACTTCGACGCCATCGTCGAGCCGGTCCGCCGGCTCGCCGAGGTCCACCCCGGCCGGGTGGTCGTCACCCGGTTCGTCGCCCCGCAGCGGCCGACCGGCTCCTGGGAGCCGTACTACCGCGAGTGGTCCTTCGCGCAGGTGCCCGACGGCGACCCCCTCTACGAGGTCGTGCCCACCCTGCGGGACCTGCCGGCCGCCGTCGTCACCGAACCGACCTTCGGCAAGTGGACCCCGGCCCTGCGGGCCCTCACCGGCCCGACGCCGCACCTGCGCCTGACCGGCGCCGCCACGGACTGCTGCGTCCTGTCGACCGCCCTCGCCGCGGCCGACGGCGGCGCCCAGGTCGACGTCGTCGCCGACGCCTGCGCCGGGTCCAGCGAGGACAACCACCGGCGGGCGCTGGGCGCGATGGCGCTCTACGCCCCGCAGATCACGGTCGTGACCAGCGCGGACGTGCTCGCGTGAGCGCGCCGGGCGCAGGCGCCGGCGACGTGACGCCGGTGCGCCTCCTCCTGGACGTCGACCCCGGGCACGACGACGCGCTCGCCATCCTCACCGCCGCCGGCCTGCCCGGCGTCGAGATCGCCGGGATCACCACGGTGGGCGGCAACCAGACCCTGGAGAAGGTCACCCGCAACGCGCTCGCCGTCGCGACCGTCGCCGGGCTGGAGGGGGTCGTGGTGGCGGCCGGCTGCGACCGGCCGCTCGTCTCCGGTGCCGTCCTGACCGACTCCGAGACCCACGGCGCGAGCGGGCTCGACGGCCCGGTGCTGCCCGAGCCCACGGTGGCGCTGGACCCGCGCCACGGCGTCGACGTCATCGTCGAGACGGTCATGGCCGCCGAGCCCGGCACCCTGACCCTCGTGCCCACCGGGCCGCTGACCAACGTCGCCGCCGCCGTCCGCCGGGAGCCGGCGATCGCCGGGCGCGTCGCCGAGGTGGTCCTCATGGGCGGTGGCTACACCAAGGGCAACGTCACCCCGGCCGCCGAGTTCAACATCTACACCGACCCCGAGGCCGCCCACATCGTCTTCACGGCGCCGTGGCGCGTGACGATGGTCGGCCTCGACCTCACCCACCAGGCGCTGGCCACCCCGGAGGTGCGCGAGCGGTTCGCCGGGATGGGCACCCGGGCCGGCGACTTCGTCGTCGACATGCTGGACTTCTTCGGGCCCGCCTACCTGGCCAAGCAGGGGTTCGCCTCCCCGCCCGTGCACGACGTCTGCGCGCTCGTCCGTGCCGTCGTCCCCGACATCGTCCGGGTGCGCCCCGGGCATGTGGACGTCGAGCTGCACGGTCAGCACACGCGCGGCATGACGGTCACGGACCTGCGCGGCCGGGAGGGGCGTGATCTCGACCACCTCGTCGCCACCGACCTCGACGTCCCGCGGTTCTGGGACCTCGTCACCGGCGCCGTCGCCCGCCTGCCCTGACGCCGCGGGACGCCGCGCCTCCGCGCCGTGCGACGCCCCCCGGACGCCCGGCGCGGCGGTCGCCGCACGCCGCGACCTCGGCGGCCCGGCCGCTCGGCCGACGGCGGACGCCCCGGCTCCCGCCCGTGCGCAGCGGCTACCCTGGCCTCGCCGTCGTCCATCCCAAGGAGCGCACACACATGGGACGCATCGTCGTCGAGGTCATGCCGAAGCCCGAGATCCTCGACCCCCAGGGCAAGGCCGTCGCCGGGGCGCTGCCCCGCCTGGGACTCGACCAGTTCACCGGGGTGCGACAGGGCAAGCGCTTCGAGCTGAGCGTCGAGGGCGAGGTCACCGACGAGCTGCTCGCCGCCGCCCGCCAGGCCGCCGAGACCGCCCTGTCGAACCCGATCATCGAGGACGTCGTCGGCGTGTACGACGCGGACGGGGCCCGCTGATGGCCACCGCCTCCGGTGCGCGCATCGGCGTCGTCACCTTCCCCGGCTCCCTCGACGACCGCGACGCCGCCCGCGCGGTGCGTCTCGCCGGCGCCGAGCCCGTGGCGCTCTGGCACGCCGACGCGGACCTTCAGGGCGTCGACGCCGTCGTCCTGCCCGGCGGCTTCTCCTACGGCGACTACCTGCGCTGCGGCGCCATCGCCCGGTTCGCCCCCGTCATGACCGAGGTGGTGGAGGCCGCCCGCGGCGGCCTGCCCGTCCTCGGGATCTGCAACGGCTTCCAGATCCTCTGCGAGGCGCACCTCCTCCCGGGCGCGCTCATCCGCAACGACCACCAGCGCTTCATCTGCCGCGACCAGCAGCTGCGCGTGGTCAACGACTCCACCGCGTGGACGTCCGACCTCGAGGCCGGCCAGGTCATCACCATCCCGCTGAAGAACGGTGAGGGCGGCTTCGTCGCCGACGACGCCACGCTCGACCGGCTCGAGGGCGAGGGCCAGGTCGTCTTCCGCTACGAGGGCGGCAACCCCAACGGCTCCCTGCGCGACATCGCCGGCGTGAGCAACGAGCGCGGCAACGTCGTCGGCCTCATGCCGCACCCCGAGCACGCCGTCGAGGCCGGGTTCGGCCCCGACATGGGCGGCGCCCCACGCAGCGGCACCGACGGGCTGAAGCTCTTCACCTCGGTGCTGGGCTCGCTCGTCAGCGCCTGACCGTCAGCGCCTGACCGTCCGACCGTCCAGCACGTCATCCAGCGGGGTCGCCGCCATCCCGTGCGCGGCGGCGACCGGCGCGCACACGAGCGCGCCGTCGTGGGTGTTCAGCCCCTTGGCGAGCGCCGGGTCGGCCCGCATCGCCTCGCGCCACCCCCGCCCCGCCAGCTCGAGCGCGTACGGCACCGTCACGTTCGTCAGGGCGTAGGTCGAGGTGTGCGGCACCGCGCCGGGCATGTTCGCCACGCAGTAGTAGACGGTGTCGTGCACCCGGTACGTGGGGTCGCTGTGGGTGGTGGGCCGGGCACCCTCGAAGCAGCCGCCCTGGTCGATGGCGATGTCGACGACGACGGAGCCGGGCCTCATCCGGGCGACCTGCTCGTCGCTGACGAGCTTCGGTGCCCGCGCCCCGCGCACGAGGACCGCCCCGATGACGAGGTCCGCGTCGGCGATCGCCCGGTCGATCTCGTACGCGTTGGAGGCGACGGTCTGGCAGTGGCCCTGGTAGATCGCGTCGGCGTGGCGCAGCTTGCCGAGGTCCTTGTCCAGGAGCAGCACCTCCGCCTGCATCCCGAGCGCGATCGCGGCGGCGTTCATCCCGGCCACACCGGCGCCGATGACCACGACCTTCGCCGCGTACACCCCTGAGACCCCGCCCAGCAGCACGCCGCGCCCGCCCTCGGAGCTGAGCAGCGTGTGCGAGCCCACCATCGGCGCCAGCCGGCCGGCGACCTCGCTCATCGGCGCCAGCAGCGGCAGGCTGCCGTCGTCCAGCTCGACCGTCTCGTAGGCGACGGCCGTGACCTTCCGGGCCAGGAGCTCCTCGGTGAGCCGACGGTCGGCAGCCAGGTGGAGGAACGTGAAGAGGGTCTGCCCCTCCTGCATCCGGTGGTACTCCTCGGCCACCGGCTCCTTGACCTTGAGCACCAGGTCCCCGGCCGCCCAGGTCTCGTCGGGGCCGGGCAGCACGGTGGCACCGGCCGCGGCGTAGTCGTCGTCGGCGATGGAGGAGCCCGTGCCCGCCCCCGTCTCGACGTAGAGCTCGTGCCCGGCCCGGACGAGCTGGTCGACCCCGGACGGGGTGATCGCCACGCGCAGCTCGGTGTTCTTGACCTCGCGCGGCACGGAGATCCGCATGTGACCACGTCCTCGTGGATGGCGGGGCGGCCGGCCGTCGCCCCCTGCGCTGCGAAGTCTACGGTCGCAATCCGTCCCTCGCGCTGGTGATCTGGTGCGAGAATTCCGGTCATTCGGGCAACGACGGAGCCCAGACAAGGGAGTCATGATGACCGATCTCGACTCGTCCCTCAGCGGCGAGTGGGTCTTCGACCCGGCCCACACCCGCGTGGGCTTCTCGGCCCGCCACGCCATGGTGACGAAGGTGCGGGGCGCCTTCAACGACGTCGAGGGACACATCCACGTCGAGGAGGGCGACCCGTCGAAGTCGTCCGTCGTGGTGACCATCAGGGCGGCGAGCGTGGACACCCGCAACGCCCAGCGTGACGAGCACCTGCGCAGCGCGGACTTCTTCGACGTCGAGCGCTTCCCGGAGATCGTGTTCCGCAGCACCACGGTGGACGAGGTGGAGGACAACGCCTACATGGTCGTCGGCGACCTGACGATCCGCGACGTCACCAAGCAGGTCGCGATCCCGCTCGAGTCCACCGGCATCCACCGCGACGCGGAGGGCAGGCTCCGCGCGGGCTTCGAGGCCACCCGGCGGGTCAACCGGCGGGACTGGGGGCTGGAGTGGCAGGTGGCCCTCGACACCGGCGGCGTCCTGGTCTCCGAGAAGATCAACCTCGAGTTCGAGATCTCGGCCGTGAAGGTCGAGGACTGACCGCGGCGCTCACGCCGGGCCGGGCACGGCCGGTCACACCGCCAGCTCGGCGAGCCGGCCCGCGTCGAGCTGCCACCGGCGGGTCGCCCGCACGTGGCCGAGCATCCGCCGGTCGTGCGTGACGAGCAGGACGGTGCCCGGGAAGGACTCGATCGCCTGCTCGAGCTGGACGATCGCGGGCAGGTCGAGGTGGTTCGTCGGCTCGTCGAGCACCAGCAAATTGGTGCCGCGCGCCTGCAGCAGGGCGAGGGCGGCGCGGGTGCGCTCGCCGGGGGAGAGGGACGCAGCCGCGCGGGTGGCGTGCTCGCCGCCGAGCCCGAACTTGGCCAGCAGCGTGCGCACGTCCGCCTCCGCCCACTCCGGCAGCAGCTCGCCGAACGTCCGGGCCACCGGCTCCTCCCGCGTGAACATGGCGCGGGCCTGGTCCACCTCGCCGACGGCGACCCCGGCCCCCAGTGCGGCCCTCCCCTCGTCGGGGGCGAGGCGGCCGAGCAGGAGCGCGAGGAGCGTGGACTTGCCCGAGCCGTTGGCGCCCGTGACGACGATCCTGTCGGCGTGGTTGACCTGGGTGGTCACCGGCCCGAGGAGGAACCCGCCCCGCCGGACGACGGCGCCGTCGAGCACCGCCACGACGCTCCCGCTGCGGGGGGCCTGCGCGATCGACATGCGCAGCTCCCACTCCTTGCGCGGCTCCTCGACACGCTCCTTCTCCAGGCGCTCGATGGCGCGCTCGGACTGACTGACCTTGGCGGCCTGCTTCTCGGTCCGGGCGAGGGCGCGGGCCTTGATGTGCTTGTCCGGGTCCTTGGCCTTCTTGCGGGCGGTGCGGACGCCCTTCTCGACCCACGTCTTCTGGGTCTGGATCCGGTCCTTCAGGCCCGCCATCCTCCCCGCGTACTCCTCGTAGGCGTCCCGCGCGCGGGTGCGGGCGAGCTCGCGCTCGGCGAGGTAGGCCTCGTAGCCGCCGTCGTAGACGGAGACCTGCTGCTGGGCCAGGTCCAGCTCGACGATGCCGGTGACGGTGCGGGCGAGGAACTCGCGGTCGTGGCTGACGACCACGAGCGGGGAGCGCGTCTCGGCGACGAACCGCTCCAGGCGGTCCAGCCCGGCGAGGTCCAGGTCGTTGGTGGGTTCGTCCAGGAGCAGGACGTCGTAGCGGGACAGCAGCAGCGCGGCCAGCCCCGCGCGGGCGGCCTGGCCGCCGGAGAGGGTGGTGGTCGGCGCGTCGAGCGGGACGTCGAGGCCGACGTCGGCCGCCGCGGCCGCGGCCCGCTCGTCGAGGTCGGCGCCGCCCAGGGCCAGCCACCGCTCCAGGGCGACGGCGTAGGCGTCGGCCGCTTCGCCGTCGTCGGGCATCTCGGACATTGCCTGGGCGGCCGCGTCCATGGCCTCCGCGGCCTCGGTGACGCCGGTGCGGCGCCGAAGGAGGTCGAGGACCGTCTCGCCCGGGCGGCGCTCGGGCTCCTGGGCGAGGTAGCCCACCGTGGCGTGCGGCGGGGCCAGGGTGGTGCGGCCCTCGAGGTCGGCCCGCGAGGGGAGTCCGGCGAGCGCCGCGAGCAGGGTGGACTTTCCGGCGCCGTTGGCGCCGACGAGGCCCCACACGTCGCCCGGGGCGACGGTGAGGGTGAGGTCGGAGAACAGCCGGCGGGCCCCGTGGGACGCGCCGAAGTCCGTCACGTGGAGGGTGGCCGGCATGGACAGAGGTTACGTCGTCGGCCGGGTCTGCAGCCCCGGCCCGGCGTACGTGCGGGTGCTCACGCCCCCGCGGACACACCGTCCGTCACAGGTGACGGTCGGCGTAGACCGTCATCGCGTCGCGGACGAACGCGGCACCGTCCGCCCCGCCGTAGTTCTCCGCGAACCGGGGATCGGCGACGTACATCTCCGCCAGGCCGACGAAGTACTCCCTCGTCGGGCCCGTCGCGCCTCCGGGCGTGCCCGGGATGCCTCGGAGCCAGTCGAAGTGCCGCTGCGCGAGAGCCTGCGCCTCCTCGCTGTCCGGGGCGACGTGCCGCTCGGCCGCCGCGACCCAGTCGGTGCCGAGCTGCGCCGCCCGCTCCTGCCAGGACTTCTTCTCGTCCGCGCCCAGGCTGCGCCACCACCGGTCACCGGCGGCGTAGGCGTCCCTGCCCCAGCGCTGCTCGACCTCGTCCTTGTACTGCGTGTGGTCGAAACCGTCGAACATCTCCTCTGCCACGAGCTGTTCACCTCCTTCCCGCTTCTCGATCGTGCGACGTACCGAGGCGATCTGCCGGTCCACCCGCTCGCGCTCCTGCTCGAGGAGTGCGAGGTGGGTGCGCAGCGCGTCGGTGACGTCCTGCCCGCCGTCGAGCACGTCGGCGATCGCGGTCAGCGACAGGCCGAGCTCGCGCAGCAGCAGGATCCGCTGCAGACGCACGAGCGCGTCCTCGTCGTAGTACCGCAGGCCGGCGTGGCCCGTGCGGGACGGCTCGAGCAGCCCGATCTGCCCGTAGTGGCGCAGCGCGCGGCTCGTGGTGCCGGTCGCCCTGGTCACCTCGTGGATCGACCACTCCACTGCTCCTCCGTCCCTCGACGAGAGCCAGGATGGCAGTTGACGCTGCGTCAACCGCAAGGGCTCGGACCAGTGGGAGCGGGCGTCCCGGGCCGGCGGGGAGGATCCCGGCCAACTGGGATGAACAGGACATGTCCGGCCGCTTACTGTCCGTCCACAGGTTCGGGCGCAGGTGTGTGTGTATGTGCACAACCCTGTGGACAGGCACGGTGGAAAACATTCGTGGATGTTGACGCACGACGGCGGCGGTCTCGCTCCGGAGGGCGCCAGCGAGACCGCCGCGGCTGGGGAAGGGGCCCGGCTCGCAGCCGGAAGGCTCCTTGTCTTCTCCTCGGTCAGCCGGGGAGAACCTCGCCGGTCAGGTGCACGGACCCGGAACGCCTACCCCACAGCGCGAACCGCACCCCGCCGTCGGCGGTCGCACCGCCTGCGGCCGGACCGTCGGCGGGCGCACTACCGGCGGTCGCGCCGTCGTCGAGCGCACCGGTGCCGGCCGGCTCCGTCCCGAACGCGACTGTCGCCGGCAGGAGCACCGGCTTGGCAAAGTCCACCGACCACGTGAACGGTCCGCGGCGCAGCGCCGGCGGCGTCGAGGCCAGGGCGCGCGCTGCCGTGTACATCCCGTGGGCGATGGGCCGGGGGAAGCCGAACAGTCGGGCGCCCAGGCGCGAGACGTGGATGGGGTTGCGGTCCCCGGAGACCTCCGCGTAGCGCGCCGCGACGTCGGGACCGAGGCGCCACACCGCCGTCGGGACCTCCGGAGGTGCCGGCCGTCCGCCCCGCTCGAGGGCCGGGGCCAGCGTCAGGCCCTGCGGGGGGCGGCCCTTGGCGAGATAGGTGGAGACCCCGCGCCAGGCGAGTCCGCGCTCGTCGGCCACCTCGACCACCAGGTCCACCGTGGCGCCGCGCGCGTGCTCGCGGGCGTCCTGCGCCCACGCCCGCACGGTGACGACGTCGTCCAACCCGAGCCGGCGGTGGACCTCCACGCGGTTCGACACGTGGACCAGGCCCAGCACCTGCAGGGGGAAGTCCTCGCGCACCATGACGGCCATCGCCAGCGGGAACGCCATCACGTGCACGTACCCGGCGGGGAGGACGTCGGTGCCCGGCTCGCCGATCAGGTGCTGGTACTCGGACAGCGCCGCGACGTCGGGCCGCACGCCGTCGACCCGCAGCACGACCGCGGGCAGCTCGCCGGCCACGGGCCGGGCGAGCACCAGCTGGCGCATACGCCCCAGCGCCTTGGCGTAGAGACGCCCGAGCGACGGCATCTCCCGGAGCACCTGCTCCCGGTAGCCCGACGGCGGACCGGCCGCCGGGCCCGAGGTGCCCGACGTGCGGACGAACCTCGGCCCCTTGCGCAGCTCCGCCATCACTGGCCCACCAGCATCTGGCCGCACACGCGCAGCGTCTGACCGTTGATGCCGCCCGCCTGCGGGGAGGCGAGGAACGCGATCGCCTCGGCGACGTCCACGGGCCGGCCACCCTGCTGCAGCGAGCTGCCCCAGCGGGCGATCTGGCGCGGCAGCGGCGGGATCCTCGCCGTCATGTCCGTCTCGATGAAGCCGGGGGCGACGGCGTTCACCGTTCCGCCCGCGCGACCCACGGGTCCGGCGAGCGCCCGCGTCATCCCGATGATCCCGGCCTTCGCGGCGCCGTAGTTCGTCTGGCCGCGGTTGCCGGCGATGCCCGACGTCGAGGCCAGCGAGATGATCCGCGGCGCGCCTGCCCCGCCGCCGAGGACCCCGGGCCGGGCGAACGTCTCGTTCATCCGCAGGGGCGCGGTGATGTTGACGGCCAGCAGGTCCTCGAACCTGTCCGGCGTCATGTTGGCGAGCAGCTTGTCCCGCAGGATGCCGGCGTTGTGCACGACGACGTCCAGGTGCCCGTAGCGGCTGCGGGCGACCGCAAGGATCCGCTCGGCGGCGTCCTCGGCGGTGATGTCCAGCTGGAGCGCGACGCCGGCCACCTCGTTCATGACCGCGCTGAGCGAGTCACCGGCGGCCGGGACGTCCACGCCGATCACGTGGGCGCCGTCGCGGGCCAGCACCCGGGCCACGGCCGCGCCGATGCCACGGGCCGCGCCCGTGACGACGGCGACCGTGCCCGCGAGCGGGCGCGCCCAGTCGGCCGGCTCGGTCCCGCCGTCGGTCCCGACCTGCAGCAGCTGGCCGTCGACGAACGCCGAGCGCGCCGAGAGGAGGAAGCGCAGCCCGCCGCGCACGGACGGGGCGTCGACGGCGACGCCGTCGGCGAGGACGAGCCCGTTGGCGGTCGCCCCGGCGCGCAGCTCCTTGGCCACCGAACGGAGGAAGCCGTCCACGCCGTGCCGCGCCGCGGCGACGGCCGGGGCGGCGCCGTCGCCGGAGCCGTCGGTCCCGGAGGGGTCCGCGACAACGGCGGGGGAGGTGCGCGACAGCGTCACCACCCGCCCGCCCGGGGCGAGGCCGCGCAGGACCGAGCCCAGCTCGAGCGCCGGAGCGGCGAGGTCACGCGGGTGCTCCAGCCCCGTGAGCACCACCACGACGGCGCCCCAGCGCTCGTGGTCGCTCAGCCGGCTGTCCCGCCGCACGTCCAGGTCCCAGTCGAGCAGGCCCTGGGCCAGGGTGTCCGCCTCGGTCGTGGCACGGGCGTCGGAGAGGACGAGCACCGGACCGGGCGTGAGCGGCCTGTCCACCGAGGACGGGTCCGTGCGCCGCAGCCGCGCCGGCCGAGGCAGCCCGAGCTTCTTCGCGAGGGAGGCGGTGACGCCGGAGTTCACCAGCTCGAGGTAGGTGTCGCTCACGCCGCCTCCAGGATCATCGTGACCGCCTGGCCGCCGGCCGCGCAGACCGAGATGAGCCCGCGGGCGCGCTGCCCGGGCCGCACCTCGGACTCGCCCTGCTCGCGCAGGAGCTTGGCGAGGGTGCCGACGATCCGGCCGCCGGTCGCCGCGAACGGGTGGCCCGCGGCCAGGGACGAGCCGGTGACGTTCAGCCGCGACCGGTCGACCTTGCCGAACGCGCCGTCCAGCCCGAGCCGGGTGCGGCAGAAGTCCTCGTCCTCGAGCGCGGCGAGCGTGGCGAGCACGGTGGAGGCGAACGCCTCGTGGATCTCGACCAGGTCGAAGTCCTCGAGCGTCATGCCGTTGCGCTCCAGGAGCGCCGGGATGGCGTAGGCGCCCGCCATGAGCAGGCCCTCCTGCCCGCCGACGAAGTCGGTGGCCGCCACCTGGGCGTCGACGACGTGCGCGAGCACGGGCAGGCCCCGCTCGGCCGCCCACTCGTCGGAGGAGAGGAGCACGGTGGAGGCGCCGTCGGAGAGCGGGGTGGAGTTGCCGGCCGTCATCGAGGCGGCGGGGCCACCGGTGGTGCCGTTCTTCCCGAACACCGGCTTGAGCTTGGCGAGCTTCTCCGGCGAGGTGTCGGCGCGCAGGGACTCGTCGCGCGTCAGGCGCCGGTACGGCGTCAGGAGGTCCTCGAAGAACCCGCGCTCGTACGCCGCGGCGAGGTTCTGGTGGGAGGCGAGCGCCAGGGCGTCCTGGTCCTCCCGGGTGATGCCCCACCGCGCCGTCGTCAGGGCCTGGTGCTCGCCCATGCTCAGCCCGGTGCGCGGCTCGGCGACGTCGGGGGCGACCGGGGCCAGGTCGCGCGGACGCAGGGAGGCGAAGGCCTTGAGTCGGTCCGGCAGCGTCTTTGCGCGACTCGCCCTCAGCAGCGCCTTGCGCAGCCGGTCGGAGACGACGATCGGGGCGTCGGACGTGGAGTCCACGCCGCCGCCGACGCCGACGCTCGCCTGCCCCAGCGCGATCTTGTTCGCCACGCCGATGATCGCCTCGAGGCCGGTGCCGCAGGCGCGCTGGACGTCGTAGGCGGGGGTGCGCGGGTCGAGCGAGGAGCCGAGGACGGTCTCGCGGGCGAGGTTGAAGTCCCGGGAGTGCTTGAGCACGGCGCCGGCCGCCACCTCGTCCAGCCGCTCGCCGGCCAGCCCGAAGCGGGCCACCAGACCCTCGAGCGCGGCGGTGAGCATGTCCTGGTTGGAGGCGCCGGCGTAGGCGCTGCCGGCCTTCGCGAACGGGATCCGGTTGGACCCGATGATCGCGGCCCGGGGGGCCTGGGTGGAGGGGGTGGAGGTCACGTCGTCGTCCTCTTCCTGCTCGGCCGCACGGCCGACGATGGCACGGCCCAGGACCAAGGTCCGTGGGCGGAACGGTGATTGCGGTACTCACAGTACCTGATACCGTCGGTAGCGTGATGTCAGTCACGCCGTCCGGGCAGCTTCCGGACCTCACGACCGCCCCCGACGGGCGCGCCACCCGGTGGGCCGACCACCGTGCCGCCCGCCGGGCCGAGCTCGTGCGCGCCGCCCGCCGGGCGGTCCACCACCGCGGCCCCGACCTGTCGATGGACGACATCGCCACGGAGATCGGCACCTCGAAGTCGATCCTCTACCGGTACTTCACCGACAAGACCGGTCTGCAGGTGGCGGTCGGCCAGGCGGTGCTCGGCCGCATGCGCGAGGCGCTCGAGGAGGCCGCCGCCCGGGCCGGCGGACCGCGGGAGCGGATCTCCGCCATGGTCGGCGTGTACCTCGAGATGGTCGACGGCTCGCCCCACGTCTACGCCTTCGTCACCCGCCCGGAGGCCACCGCGGGGCAGGTGCGCGGCTTCGTCGCCGAGGTCGCGGACCTCGTCACCGACGCCGTCCTGCCCGCACTGCGCGGCGACGACGACGCCGGGGCGGACGCCCGCGCCGACGTCGGCGAGGCGACCCTGGTGGCGGCCCGGCTGTGGGCCGCGGGCGTCGTCGGCCTGGTGCGCGGCGCCGTCGACCTCTGGCTCGGTGACCGGGCCGAGCCGACGGCGGAGCAGCAGCCGGCGCCCGCCCTCGCCGGCCCGGGCCGGCCCGGTTCGCCGGCGGCACCGGGGTCGCCGGCAGCACCCGGCCCGCCGGACGTCGGCGGCCTGCCCCGCGAGACGCTCGCCGCCCACCTGTCCGACTGGCTCTGGGACGGCGCCGTCGGCGTCCTGCGCAGGGCCCGCCAGAACCGGGGCGGCTGACGTGCCGGACGTCCCCGCCCGTGAGCCGCTCGCCACGACCGGCCCCGTCCGCAGCACCCGACCCGCAGCAACCAGTCCAGCACCTCGGAAACCACGACGACGTGAACCGGAGACCCCGATGACGACCACCTCACCCGTCCACCACCCCCGCACCGCCGCCGCGGGCACGCTCGCGCCGTCCGCGCCCACGCCGCCCAGCCCCGGCGCTCCCCGCCCCCAGGCCGACCGGCTCGACGTGACCGCCCTGGGCCGCCTGCTCGACGGGCGCTGGTGGGAGCTGCGCCGCAGGGCCCGCGACCTCGCCCTGCGCCCCGAGCTCCAGAAGATCGAGGGCCTGCCGACGGCGGAGCACCGCGAGCGCGTGCTCGCCCAGCTGCGGGACCTGGTGGGGACCGGCGAGGTGCTGCGTGCCTTCCCGGTCGAGCTCGGCGGGCAGGACGACCCGGGCGGCAACATCGCCGGGTTCGAGGAGCTGGCGGTCGCCGACCCGTCCCTGCAGATCAAGGGCGGCGTGCAGTGGGGACTGTTCGGCTCCGCGGTGCTGCACCTGGGGAGCGAGGAGCACCACCGGCGCTTCCTGCCCGGGATCATGGACCTGTCGGTGCCCGGCTGCTTCGCCATGACCGAGATCGGCCACGGCTCCGACGTCTCCTCGATCGCCACGACGGCCACCTACGACGCCGACGCCGAGGAGTTCGTGATCCACACCCCGATCACGGCGGCACGCAAGGAGTACATCGGCAACGCGGCCCTGCACGGACGCGCCGCCGTCGTGTTCGCCCAGCTCGTCACCCGCGGCGTCAACCACGGGGTGCACGCCTTCTACGTCCCCCTGCGCGAGGACGACGGCGACGGCGGGCTGCGGTTCCTGCCCGGGGTCGCGGGGGAGGACGACGGTCACAAGGGCGGGCTCAACGGCGTCGACAACGGCCGGCTGTGGTTCGACCACGTCCGCGTGCCGCGCACGAACCTGCTCAACCGCTACGGCGACGTGGCCCCGGACGGCACGTACTCCTCGCCCATCGCGAGCCCCGGGCGCCGGTTCTTCACCATGCTCGGCACCCTGGTGCAGGGCCGGGTGTCGCTCTCCGGCGCCGCGGTCAGCGTGTCCAAGATGGCGCTCGCCATCGCCGTCCGCTACGGCTCCGAACGCCGCCAGTTCACCGGCGCGGACGAGCACAGCGAGGTCGTCCTCCTCGACTACCAGCAGCACCAGCGCCGCCTGCTGCCGCTCCTGGCGCGCACCTACGCCGCGACGTTCGCGCAGGCCGAGCTGCTCGAGCGCTTCCACGGCGTCTTCTCCGGCGAGCACGACACCGACGCGGACCGGCAGGACCTCGAGACCCTCGCCGCCGCGGCCAAGCCGCTGACCACCTGGCTGGCGCTGGAGGCGCTGCAGGAGGCCCGCGAGGCCTGCGGCGGGGCGGGGTTCATGGCAGAGAACCGTCTGGTCGGGCTGCGCCAGGACATGGACGTCTACGTCACCTTCGAGGGGGACAACAACGTCCTGCTCCAGCTGGTCGGCAAGCGACTGCTCACCGACTACGGCAAGGAGATGGCGAAGGTCGACATCGCCGGGGCCGCCCGGTACGTGGCGGCCCGCGCGGCGGACATGACGCTGCACCGCACCCCGCTGCGCCGCGCCGCGCAGTCGATCCTCGACTCCGGGTCACGCGCCCGCTCCGCCGGGCACCTGCGCGAGGCCGACACCCAGCGCGAGCTGCTCGAGGACCGGGTCGAGGCCATGGTCGAGGAGATCGCCGGGGCCCTGCGCCCGGCGCGCAAGGCCTCGCCCGTGGAGGCCGCGGCCCTGTTCAACGCCCACCAGCACCAGCTCATCGAGGCGGCCCGCGCCCACGCCGAGCTGCTCCAGTGGGAGGCCTTCACCGCCGCGCTGCCGAAGGTGCGGGACGAGCGGACCCGCGAGGTGCTCACCACCCTGCGCGACCTCTTCGGGCTGACGCTGATCGAGAAGAACCTCGCCTGGTACCTGGTGAACGGGCGCATCTCCGCCCAGCGGGCCAAGACGGTCACGAGCTACGTCGACCGCCTGCTGGTGCGCCTGCGGCCCCACGCCCTGGACCTGGTGGACGCCTTCGGCTACACGGCCGGCCACCTGCGCGCGACCATCGCCACCGGGGTGGAGAAGGAGCGGCAGGACGAGGCGCGGGAGTACTTCCGGCGCCTCCGGGCGGCGGGCCAGGAGCCGGTGAACGAGAAGGTCCTGCACGCCGGGCAGCAGCGGGCGGGCGTCGCGCAGCCCTCGTCGGCGGACTGACGCGGTACCGGGCCGGCACCCTGCTCGGGCGTCAGTGCTCCCGCGCAGGAGAAGTCGGCCCGGGCCGACTTCTCCTGCGCAGGAGCACTGACCGGCGGACGATGGTCGTGGAGGTGGTGTCATGGCCGGGCCCTACCCGGAGAGGATCGCGCCAGGCGTCCACCTGCTCACCGTCGGACGAGGCGTCGCGGCCTCGAACGTCTACCTCGTACGGTCGGCCGGCGGCCCGTGGGTGCTCGTGGACGCCGGGTGGGGCAGCAGCGCACCGCGGATCGAGGCGGCCGCCGAGCTGCTGCTCGGGCCCGGCGTGCGGCCCGCGGCGATCCTCCTGACCCACATCCACCCCGACCACTCCGGCGCGGCCGGGACCCTCGCCCGCGCGTGGGAGGTCCCCGTCCACGTCCATGCCGACGAGGTCGTGATGGCGGCGGGGCGGTACCTGCCGGACCGCTCCATGCCGCTCGACAGGTGGGTCGTGGCGCCGCTCATGGGACTGCTGCCGGCCCGCCGCCGGGAGGCGGTCGAGGCGGCCGGGGACATCACCGACGTCGTGCGCCCGCTCGACCCGACCGGCGTCGTGCCCGGGCTCCCCGACTGGGAGTACGTCCTCACGCCCGGTCACACCCCCGGGCACGTCGCGTACCGGCGCCGGTCCGACGGCGTCGTGCTCTCGGGGGACGCGGTCCTGACCGTGAACCTGAACTCGCTGGTGGGTGCGCTCTCCGGGCGCCAGCGGCTCGCCGGACCGCCCTGGCTGACCACGTGGGACCGTGAGGCGGCGCGCCGGTCGGTGAACGCGCTCGCCGCACTGCGGCCCAGGATCCTCGCGCCCGGGCACGGCCGCCCCCTCGTCCTCGGCACCGGTGAGCCGCTGCGCCACCTCGCCCAGGAGCTCACGCCCGCGCCGCGGCGGACGGTCCGGGGCGCCGGCAGGCTCGCTCCCGGGCAGGTGACCAGGGGAGTCCTGCGGCCGCCCAGGCCGGGGGTCCGCCTGCTCCGGGCACTCCGCTGTCGGTGAGCCGCCCCCGGTGGGAGGCTCGGCCCATGGCAACCACGCGTGAGGTGGACGTCGTCGTGGTCGGGGGCGGCTCCACCGGGGAGAACGTCGCCGACTACGCGCACCGGGGCGGGCTGGAGGTGGTCCTGGTCGAGTCCGGTCTGGTCGGCGGGGAGTGCTCGTACTACGCCTGCATGCCGTCCAAGGCGCTGCTGCGGCCGGGGCAGGCGGTCGCCGCCGCCCGCCGCGTCGACGGCGCCGCCCAGGCGGTGACCGGCACGCTCGACCCTGCGGCGGTGCTGCGCCGTCGGACCACCTTCACCCACGACTGGGACGACTCCAGCCAGGTCGCGTGGGCCGAGGGCGCCGGCCTGGAGCTCGTCCGGGGGAGCGGGCGGATCTCCGGCGAGCGGCAGGTCACCGTCGCTCTTCCCGACGGCGGTGAGCAGGTGCTGGCGGCCCGTCACGGCGTCGTCGTCGCGACCGGCTCGGAGCCGGCCCGCCCGCCGGTCGACGGGCTGGACACCGCCCGGTACTGGACGACGCGCGACGCGACGAGCGCCCAGGAGGTGCCCGGACGGCTGGTCGTGCTGGGCGCCGGGGTCGCCGGGTCCGAGCTGGCGCAGGCGTACGCGCGGCTCGGGGCCGAGGTCACGCTTCTGGCGCGCAGCCGCGTGCTCGGCTCGTTCCCGGAGCCGGTGGCCGGGCTCGTCGGCGCCGGGCTCGCCGTGGCCGGGGTGGACGTGCGCACCGGGGTCGGCGCCGTCGGCGTCGAGCGGCCGGACGGGCCCGACGGCGAGGTACGCGTCCGGCTCGACGACGGCAGCACCCTCACCGCCGACGAGCTCCTGGTCGCCACCGGCCGCCGCCCGCGCACCGCCGGGCTCGGCCTGACCACGCTGGGGATCGCCGACGGCGAGGCGCTGGAGGTCGACGACTCCGGCCGCGTGCTCGCCGTCGCCGGGGGCTGGCTCTACGCCGCGGGCGACGTCACCGGCCGGGCGCCGCTGACGCACCAGGGCAAGTACGCGGGCCGGGTGGTCGGAGACGCGCTCGCCGCCCGCGCGGCCGGCCACCTGCCGGGGCCGGCGGAGCCGTGGAGCCGGTACGCGTCGACCGCCGACCACGTGGCCGTCCCGCAGGTCGTGTTCACCGACCCCCAGGTGGCGCAGGTGGGGCTGCGCGCCGACCAGGCCCGGGACCGCGGCCGCCCGGTGCGCACGGTCCACCAGGACCTCGGTCAGATCGCGGGCGCGTCGCTCCTCGCCGACGACTACGCCGGGTGGGCCGAGCTGGTCGTCGACGACGAGCGCGACGTGGTCCTGGGCGCCACGTTCGTCGGCCAGGGCGTGTCCGAGCTGCTGCACGCCGCCACGATCGCCGTCGTCGGGCAGGTGCCGCTCGCGCGGCTGTGGCACGCGGTGCCCGCCTACCCGACGACCAGCGAGGTGTGGCTGCGGCTGCTCGAGACCGACCGCTCCCGCTGACACGCCCCTTCCCCAGCGGCGAGACGTCACTTGCTCGCCGAGATGTCACTTGCTCGCCGAGACGTCACCTGCTCGCCGAGAGGTCACGTGCTCCCCGAGAGGTCACTTGCTCCGTGAGAGGTCAGGAATTCCTGACCTCTCACGGAGAAGTTGACGTCTCACCGCGTGTGCGGGGGGGTGGGGGCGTGCGAGCGGGGGCTGGAGCGGGGTCAGTGCTTGAGGGTGAAGCGGAGCACCTCGCCCTTGTTCGCCATGGCGGAGTTGTTCGACACGTACACGTGGTCCCCGTCGACCACCAGCCCGCCGGGCATGGTGAGCTTGGTGGTGAGCACCTTGTGGTGGCGCGTGTTGTGGGCGTCCACCCAGTGCAGCGCTCCGGTCGGGTTGCCGGACAGCAGCCCGTTCGTGGCGATCTCGAGAACCAGCAGGTCGCCGTCGTCGGTGAAGGCGAGGTCGATGATGTTGGTGAAGCCGTCGGCGAAGACCTCCGGCTTCTCACCGCGCTCGAAGCGCCAGACCGTCGCCTTGCCCTTGGGGAACGGGAAGCCGGTGAGCTGGCCGACGTAGAGGGCACCGTCCGGCCCGCGCACGACCGTGGTCGGCACGGCGTCGGGGCGCACCTGCCCCTGCGGCGTCTTCACCGGGGCCTCGTGCGGGAAGACGAAGATCGTGGAGACCTTGCCGTTCCGGTCCACCCGCAGCAGCGAGTTCCCGCCGGCGTCGGCCACGACCTGGCCGCCGCGGTCGGCGACGAGCGAGTTCGGGTTGGTGTCGAAGTCGTCCTTCTCGGGGTTGACCTTCCGCTCGTAGTTCCCGATGTCGGCGACCTTCTTCACGGTGCCGTGCCGGGTGTCCACCTTTTGCACCGTGGCCAGCGTGGACGCGAGGGTGCGGTACTTGCCGGCAGGCATCTTGTTGCGCACGGCCGGGTCCGCCCCGAGCCCGATGGTGGCGTAGAGGCGGCCGTGCCCGTCGAACGCGACGTCGGAGGGGCCGATCGCGCCGCTCCCGTCGGCCTTGGCCCCGATGGAGGGCAGGCCTTTGACGACGTCGGTGACGCTCTTCAGGTGCCCGGAGCCGCCTCGCATGTGGAGCTCGGTGATCTTTCCCGTGGCGCCGAGACAGACGTCGCCGCCCTCAGGGCCCGGGAAGCACGGGGCACGGCGGTCGCCGCCGCGACCCTCGCCGGCCTGCGTGACGAAGACGTCTCCGTCGTCGTCGACCGTCAGCCCGCGCGGGTTGTCGAGGTTCTTCGTCAGCACGGTCCGGTCCGTGAGGGTGACCTCGTCGGAACCGCCGCGGTCGTGCGCGACGCCCGGGGCGACGCCCACGAGGGGGACGAGCAGCAGTGCCGCCGCGGCGCCTGGCAGCACCAGTCGGGTGGGTCTCACGACGTTGCACCTCCGGGCCGCGGGTCGACCCTGGCTGGCGCGCCGGGCGGGTCAGGAGGGATGGGAGGCGCGCGTCGATGCGGCCTGCGGCCAGACCAGTTTCCTGGGGGCGCCGAACGGGGGTCAACGCAGTCACCGGGAATGGGGGGCATCGCGAGGGACGTGGCCCCCATCACCCTCAGCGTGGACGGCCGCCGCGGGGGGTGGGAGGGGCGCCTACCCTACGCGGGTCTGTCCCCGACATCCGGAGTCCCCATGCGTCCCCGACCCGTCAACGCCCCCACGACGACCCGGCGCCTCGCCGTCGTCGGATCCTCCGGCGGCAACCTCTACAGCCACGGCGGTGACGACCCGGTCGGTCTCGTCGGGCACATCCGCCGGCAGGCCGCCGCCGCCGGGATGGAGGTGACCGCCGTCCAGCTGGTGGCGGTCGACTCGTCGATGGACGCCGCCCGGGACGACACCCCCGCCCGCCTGTACTCCCTCGTCGACGGGGACGTCGCCGTGGTCGTCTCCGGGACCCTCGCAGACGTGAACAAGGTGGCCGGGGAGCGGGACGCCGACCTCGCGCGCGCCGTGGCGGCCGGCGAGGTGGACGGGCTGGTCCTCGTCAGCGCCGACCCCGACGGCGTCAACTCCGCCGTCGTGCGCGCCGCGGTCGACGCCGGGCTTCCCGCCGCCGGCACGGGCGGCACGTCCATCGCGGCGGCCCAGGCCAAGGGCCTCAACCTCGTCGCGGCCTCCGGGACGACCGGTTCCACGAGCACCACGCGCGCGGTGTCCTACGTCGCCGGGCTCGCACGCCACTGGGGCACGAGGTACCGGCCGGTGCTGGGCACCGCCGAGGCGTCCGACGGCGGAGGCTCACCCTGGCGGCGCATCTCCCTGCGCGGCATCATGGTCGGCTCCCTGCCGGCGTTCATCGCGCTGGCGCTCGTCCTCGCCGTCGGGAAGATCCCCGGCCTCGACGCGCTCGGACCCGTCTTCGACGCGCTCATCGCCGGGCTGCCGGTCGTGGTGGCCGCCGTCGCCGCCCGGCGCGTCTCCGGTCTCGGCGAGGTCGGGATCGTGGCCGGCGTCGTCGCCGGCGTGCTCTCCGCGGAGGGCGGGATCGTCGGGGGCCTCGTCGGCGGCATCCTCGCCGGCGTCGTGGTGGCCTACCTGCTGCGGTGGACGCTCGCGCACCGCTTCCCCGTCACGACGGCGAACATCGTGGCGGGCGGGATCTCCGGCCTCGTCGGCGGCCTGGTGGTCTTCCTCCTGCTGGCGCCGGTGACGAACGCCGTCGGTGAGGGCGTCAAGAGCGCGATCGAGGCCCTCGTGGCGTTCAACCCGCTGCTGGCCGGCGCCCTGGCCGGCCTGGTGATGTGGCCGGCGATCATGGGCGGCGTCTACCACGCGGCGATCCTGCCGCTGGTGCTGCTGGAGATGGGCGAGAAGGGGCACAGCTTCTTCGGTGCGGTGGACATGGTCTCGCTGGTGATGGTGAGCCTGGGCATCACCCTCGCCAACGTGGTGCGCCCGCGGACCTCGGGAGAGCGGGCGCTCGCGGCGTCCGGGGCCGCGGTGAACTTCGGGTTCGGCACGTTCGTGGAGGCGTCGTACCCCTTCATGTTCGCGGACCGGAAGGTGTTCGCCGTCGCGCTGGGCTCCGCCACCCTCGGCGGCCTGGTGGTGGGGGCCACGGGCGCCGAGGCCACCGCGTACCTGCCCGCCGTCGTCGCCCCCTTCGTCGCCACGGACACGGTCGGCATGGTGCTGTCGATGCTCGTCGGGTGCGTGGTCCCCTTCGTCTCCGTGCTGGTCATCAACGAGCGGGCGCGCCGCAGCGAGCGTGCCCGGCAGGCGGGGCCGGCGCGCGAGGAGCTGCCCAGCGGCGCCTGACCCCGTCCTCCCGCACCTCGCCCTCCTGCGACCGCTGCACGAAACCGCGAGCGCGCCTGTTCCGCGGGTAGCGCTCGCCTGCCGACCGGGGGCGCCGAGCGAGCTCGCGGGACTCAGCCCAGCAGCTCCGCGAGCAGGTCCACCCAGTCGAGCAGGTGACGGTCGGACAGGCCCTCGCGGCGCACCCGGTCGTGCGCCTCCGTGCCCAGCTGCTCCGCGAACGCGGGCTCCGCGAGCAGGCGCGCCACGTGCCGCATGAGCCCCTCGAGGTCCGCGGGGTCGTCGACCAGCAGCCCGTTCTCCTCGTGGGTGATCTGGTCCTGGATGCCACCGACGGCGGTGGCCACCACCGGGCGACCCTTCCACAGCGCCTCGGCGACGCTGAGCCCGAAGCCCTCCGCGAGGCTCTTCTGCACCACGACCGTCGCGCGGCGCTGCACCGCGTTCACGAGCAGCGCGTCGTCCCGCAGCCGGGTCGGCAGGCACGCGACGTGCGTGCGGTCGCGCACCTCGTCCGCCAGGCCGTGCCAGATCTGGAGGCAGTGGCTGAGCACCTCGGCGCCCTCGGCGTCGTGCTCGTCCACCTGCGCGCCGGCCAGGAGCAGGTGCGTGTCCGGGGGAAGCTCGTCGAACGCCTCGCTGAACGCCACGAGCAGGCCGTTCATGTCCTTGAGGCGGTCCCACCGCGAGAGCTGGAGGATCACGCGCGCCCCTGCCGGCACCGGGCCGCCGGCCAGCATCACGCCGCTCTCCGGGTCCGAACCGGCGCTGCCGACGCGCACGGGGCCCGGGCCGGGCACGACCGGGTCCGGCTGCGGTGCGCCGTCCCCCGGCAGGCGCGCGGCGGCGTGTCGCCCGCCCGCCGCCTCTACCCCGCCGGCCTCGATCCCGCAGGCGCGGAGGATGTCCTCGACCTCCTGCGGCTCGAGGGGGCGGTTCTTCGGCGAGAGCGGGTCGATCGACGGCGCGATCACCCGGACGCCGTCGGGCTCGAGGAAGCCCGGCCGGTAGACCGCCCGCGTCAGGACCACACGGTCGACGGCGTCCAGGTACGGCTCGACGAACGCCCACGCGCGCTCCGACACCTCGTCCGGCACGTCCGCGCCGACGTGGCAGCGCCAGACCACGTACACGCCGCGACGCCGCAGCTCGGGCGCCAGACCGGCGGCGGCGGGGTCGTGGAGGACGACGACGTCGCCGGGCCTGATCTGCTCCGCCACCTCCGCGAGGTTGAGCGCCAGGCACCGTTCGTAGTCGGCCCGCTCGTCCGGCCCGATCCCGTCGCCGTCGTGGGCGCGGCCGTGCAGCGCGTGGTTCAGCCGGGTCGCGAGGGTGAAGAAGTCGGTGTCGCCGTCGAGCGTGAACCACCCGACCCGCACCCCGGCCCCGGCGGCGTAGGGGAGCAGGCCGTGGAGCAGCACCCCGACACCGCCCGTGTCCGTCGCGGAGACGTTCCACACGGTGCGTCCGCCGAGCACCCGGCGGGCGCGCTGGGCACCGCTCTCCAGGCGGCGGGCGGACACCTCGTCCAGCGCGCCGGCGAGCGTCGCGAGCGGGGTCGGATCGACGTCGATCGTCCTCATGCCCCGATCCAACCCCGCCGGGGCGTCGCGCGGAAGCCCGACGCACCTCACCAGCGGTTGACGACGTCCTCCGCGAAGCCGACCAGGCCGTCGACGGACCGGCGGGCGCCGTCGTCGTCGACCACCCATCCCGACCAGGTCCCGAAGCACTGGTGGTTCTGGGACGAGATCACGCCCAGCCGCATGCTCGAGACGCGCTCGTGGAACGGCTCGAGCCGCACCTGGACCCGCGGGCCGGTCACGAACCACGGCGCGCTGCGGTCGGTGACGTCGTAGGCCCAGGAGAGGTCCTCGCCGAGGTAGTGGACCCGGCCGTCCACGGTGAGCGCGTTCTCGGTCGCCCCGGTGCCGTCCGTCCACTTCCCGCCGAGCTGGAGCCCGGTGACCACACCGTCGACGACGCCCGAGCCCGTGCCCCAGTTCCACACCACCGAGTAGGGCCAGCGCCCGCGACCGAAGTCCTGCACCGCCCAGGAGGGGGCGTCCGCGTCGACGGCGATCTCCTCGCCGTCGATCCACAGCGACCCGGACACGGGCAGCGCCACGTCCTTGACGGTGTACTGGAACTGGCGCTCGTTCCACGGCACGACGACGCCGAGGGACTCGTGGCCCGGCGGCACCTCGACGGTGAGGTCGAACCGCACCCGGGGGGTGATGCCCCGCAGCCGGGCGCCGGGGCGCGGGCCTTCCCCGGAGTCCGGGTCGACGGCGATCGCGAGACGCCCGGCGCGTGCGCGGACCGGGCCGCCCCCGCACCGGCTGGGCATGCGCACGTCGCGCCCCAGCGGCGCGGTGGCCGAGCAGTCGACCTCCTCGCCGGTGGCGCGGTCCAGCGCCCAGACCTGGTGCACGCCTGCGTAGTTCAACGACGAGACGGTGAGGCTGACGATGTGCGTCGGGGTGATGACGCACCAGTACTCCCAGCGTTTGGTGCGGCTCCACATCGCCGCGCGGCCCAGCGGGTCGCCCAGCAACGCGTGCTTGTCCGCCAGGACCCGCAGGTTCGCCCGGTGCAGCGGGGTCCGCGTCCAGCCCACCGCCGCAGGGTTGAGGGCCCCCGACGGGAGGCACAGGTCCACCGGGTCGGTGATCTCGGCCAGCACCCCGTCATCATGTCCGAGATCGCGTTCGGGTTGGGCGGATACGTCGCCCACAGTTCCGGGAGGACGCGGGCGACGTGACCAACTCCGCACGGACGCCCGCGCGGACGACGGAGCCGCTGGCAACGGCTGCGACCGGGCCGTGCGCCGTCGGCACCGTCCGTCCAGCAGGGGGGACGCCGGGATGGCCGTGTCCCCGACGTAGGTAACCTGTGCGGGCAGACGCCGGACGAGAACGCGGAGGAATCATGACTGACGTGGCCGAGCAGCTGCCGGACACCGTCGAGCACGCGGCATCGACCCCCGACGTCGATCTGCCCTTCCGTGAGCTCGGGCTCAAGCCCGACGAGTACCGGCGCATCGTGGACCTCCTCGGGCGCCGTCCCACGGCCGCCGAGCTGGCGATGTACTCCGTCATGTGGTCGGAGCACTGCTCCTACAAGTCGTCCAAGGTCCACCTCCGCCAGTTCGGGGAGAAGACCACCGACGCGATGCGCGAGCACCTGCTCGTCGGCATCGGGGAGAACGCCGGCGTCGTCGACATCGGCCAGGGCTGGGCCGTGACTTTCAAGGTGGAGTCCCACAACCACCCCAGCTACGTCGAGCCGTACCAGGGCGCCGCCACCGGCGTCGGCGGCATCGTCCGCGACATCATCTCGATGGGCGCCCGGCCGGTCGCCGTCATGGACCAGCTCCGCTTCGGCGCGGTCGACCACCCCGACACCGCCCGCGTGGTGCACGGCGTCGTCGCGGGCGTCGGCGGCTACGGCAACTGCCTGGGCCTGCCCAACATCGGCGGCGAGACCGAGTTCGACCCCTC
Source organism: Georgenia soli (assembly GCF_002563695.1). Taxonomy (NCBI): domain Bacteria; kingdom Bacillati; phylum Actinomycetota; class Actinomycetes; order Allobogoriellales; family Allobogoriellaceae; genus Georgenia; species Georgenia soli. The sequence continues at coordinate 2,678,146 of NZ_PDJI01000004.1, forward strand.
CTACCAGGGCAACCCGCTCGTCAACGCGCTGTGCCTGGGGGTGCTGCGGCACGAGGACATCCACCTCGCCAACGCCTCCGGCGCCGGCAACAAGGTCGTCCTCTTCGGCGCCCGCACCGGCGGCGACGGCATCGGCGGTGCCTCCATCCTCGCCTCGGAGACCTTCGAGGGCGGCATGCCCAGCAAGCGGCCGAGCGTGCAGGTGGGCGACCCCTTCATGGAGAAGGTGCTCATCGAGTGCTGCCTCGAGCTCTTCGCCGCCGGCGTCGTCGAGGGCATCCAGGACCTCGGTGCCGCCGGTATCTCCTGCGCCACCTCCGAGCTCGCCTCCAACGGGGACGGCGGCATGCACGTCGACCTCGAGAACGTGCTCCTGCGCGACCCGAGCCTTACCGCCGGCGAGATCCTCATGAGCGAGTCGCAGGAGCGGATGATGGCCGTCGTCGCCCCCGACAAGCTCGACCGCTTCCTCGAGATCACCGCGAGGTGGGAGGTCGAGACCGCCGTCATCGGCGAGGTCACCGGCACCGGCCGGCTCACCATCGACCACCACGGGCACCGCATCGTCGACGTCGACCCGCGCACCGTCGCCCACGACGGCCCGGTCTACGACCGTCCGTACGCGCGCCCCGCCTGGCAGGACGAGCTCAACGCCGACGGCGCCTCCGCCCGCCACCTGCCGCGCTCCTCCGACGGCGCCACCCTGCGCGAGCAGGTCCTCGCCCTCGTCGCCTCCCCGAACCTGGCGTCGAAGTCCTGGGTCACCGACCAGTACGACCGGTACGTCCAGGGCAACACCGCCCTCGCCCAGCCCGACGACGCGGGCGTGGTCCGCGTCGACGAGACCACCGGCCTCGGGGTCGCGCTCGCCACGGACGCCAACGGCCGCTTCACCAAGCTGGACCCGCGCACCGGCGCCCGCCAGGCGCTCGCGGAGGCGTACCGCAACGTCGCCACTGTCGGCGCCCGTCCGCTCGCGGTGACCGACTGCCTCAACTTCGGCTCACCCGAGGACCCGGACGCCATGTGGCAGCTCGTCGAGGCCATCACCGGCCTCGCGGACGCCTGCCAGGAGCTCGGCGTGCCGGTCACCGGCGGCAACGTCTCCCTGTACAACGGCACCGGCGAGCCGGGCAGGATCGACTCCTCGATCAACCCCACCCCCGTCGTCGGGGTGCTCGGGGTCCTCGACGACGTCGCCCGCGCCACGCCGTCGGGCTGGACCGAGGACGGGCTCGCCGTCTACCTGCTGGGCACGACGGCGCTCGAGCTGGACGGCTCGGCGTGGGCCGACGTCGTCCACGGCCACCTCGGCGGCCTGCCGCCGCGGGTGGACCTCGACGCCGAGCGCGCCCTCGGCGAGGTGCTGGTCGGGGTGGCCGACGGCACCGCCCGCGCCGCGCACGACCTGTCCACCGGCGGGCTGGCGCAGGCCCTCGTCGACTCGGTCCTGCGCTTCGGCGTCGGCGCGGAGATCGACCTGACCGAGGTCGCCGAGCGCGACGGCGTCGACCTCGCCGCCCTGCTGTTCGCCGAGTCGGGGGCAAGGGCGCTCGTCGCCGTCGCCCCCGAGGACGCGGGACGCCTGGAGGCGCTCGCCGCCGGCCACGGCGTGCCGGCCGCCCGGATCGGCACCACGGGCTCGGCCGCGCTGGCCGTCGCCGGTACCTTCACCCTGCCCGTGGACGAGCTCCGGCAGGCCTCGTCCGCCACCCTGCCCGCGTACTTCGGCTGACCGCCGGTCGCCACGAGAGAGAGCGCCCCATGCTGTCCGATCTTCAGGATGTCTACGACCAGGTGATCCGCCGCAACCACGGCGAGCCGGAGTTCCACCAGGCCGTCCGCGAGGTCTTCGAGTCTCTCGACCCGGTCATCGCGAAGCACCCCGAGTACCGCGAGCACGCGATCATCAGCCGGATCGTCGAGCCCGAGCGCCAGATCATGTTCCGGGTGCCGTGGGTCGACGACTCCGGCAAGGTCCAGGTCAACCGCGGTTTCCGGGTGCAGTTCAACTCCGCGCTCGGCCCCTACAAGGGCGGCCTGCGCTTCCACCCCAGCGTGAACCTCGGGATCATCAAGTTCCTGGGCTTCGAGCAGATCTTCAAGAACTCCCTCACCGGCCGGGGCATCGGCGGCGGCAAGGGCGGCTCGGACTTCGACCCGCACGGGCGCAGCGACGGCGAGATCATGCGGTTCTGCCAGTCGTTCATGACCGAGCTGCACCGCCACATCGGCGAGCACACCGACGTCCCCGCCGGTGACATCGGCGTCGGCGGCCGCGAGATCGGGTACCTCTACGGCCAGTACAAGCGCCTCACCGACCGCGCCGAGATGGGCGTGCTCACCGGCAAGGGTGTGCCGTGGGGCGGTTCGCGCGGCCGCACGGAGGCCACCGGCTACGGCGTCGTGATCTTCGCGGACCGGATGCTGCAGACCGTCGGGCAGGCCATGGAGGGCCAGCGCGTCGTCATCTCCGGCAGCGGGAACGTGGCCATCTACGCCGTCGAGAAGGCCCAGGAGCTCGGCGCCACCGTGCTGACCGTCTCGGACTCCTCCGGCTACGTCGTCGACGAGGCGGGCATCGACCTCGAGCTGCTCAAGCAGGTCAAGGAGGTCGAGCGCGGCCGGGTGTCCGACTACGTCGCGCGCCGCCCGGGTTCACGCCTCGTGCAGGGCGGACGCGTCTGGGACGTGCCGTGCACGGTCGCGCTGCCGTGCGCGACCCAGAACGAGCTCGACCACCACGCCGCCGAGACGCTCGTGAAGAACGGGGTCGCGGTGGTGGCCGAGGGCGCGAACATGCCCAGCACCCCCGACGCGGTCGAGGTGTTCCGGGACTCGCACGTGCTCTTCGGCCCCGGCAAGGCCGCGAACGCCGGCGGCGTGGCCACCTCGGCCCTGGAGATGGCGCAGAACGCCTCGCGCGAGCCGCTCACCTTCTCGGAGGTGACCAGCAAGCTCGAGGGCATCATGGAGCGTATCCACTTCAAGTGCGCCACCACCGCCGAGGAGTACGGCTGCCCGGGCGACTACGTCCTCGGCGCCAACATCGCCGGGTTCCGCAAGGTCGCCGACGCGATGCTGGAGCAGGGCGTCGTCTGAGGTCCCGGCGGCCTGTGCCGGACGCTAGGCCTCGGGGTCTTCCTCGGGCTCGAAGGTGTTCGGCTCGCCGGCCCCCAGGCCGACGCCGGTCTCCGGGTTCGGGGCCTTGCCCTCGGGCGTGCTCCCCCGGGTGCTCTGCGCCTGCTCCGGCTCGTCCGACATGCCCACGGCCTCGTCGGGGTTGGGGCTGCTCATGGTCGGTCCTCCAGGTGCGGCTCGGACGGGTCGAGCGTCCGTGCTCGACATCCCGAGTCTCCGCGCGGCGGCGGGCGGGGGCAACCCTCGCAGTGCCGACGACGGCGGCGCGACGGCGGCACCGTGCGATGACGGCGGTCCGTTTTCCCCCTGCCATGTGGGCGGCTGCCGTTAGAGTCTCGCGCACGGATCGGGACAGGGGGTCCCGGCCGGATGCAAGGGGGATTCCATGCGCTTTTCCGCACCGTCGCGCCTCGGCGTGACACTGGCGGCCTCGGCCGCGCTGCTCGCCTCGACCATGGGGCTTGCTCAGGCGGCCGACACCGGCGAGCCGCCGTCGACCACCGTCCCGATCGACCTCTCGGACGGCAGGCTGATGAGCTACGTCGTCAACCTGAAGGTGGCGAACCCCGGCCAGACCCGGCTCGCCGAGCGTGCCGTCGAGAACGCGGGCGGCGTCGTCGTCCAGTCCTGGCCGCAGATCGGCGTGGTGGTCGCGCACTCGAGCCGCGCCGACTTCCTGGCCGACCTGCCCACCGGCAAGGGCTCACCGATCGAGTCGGCTGGTCCGACCCGCACGGCCGAGGTGTCCGAGGGGACGCCGGGCCTCGAGGACGAGACGGCGCCCGGTGACCGGGGGGCCGCGCCCTACAAGCGTCAGATCCGTGTGAACGGCTTCGACGCGGGCGACGTGACCAGTGCCGCGAACGCCACGGAGGCCCGCGAGGGCGGCCTGTGGAACCTCGACATGATCCACGCCTACGAGGCGCACGAGATCAGCGAGGGCAGCAGCGGCGTGCTGGTCGGCGTGCTCGACTCCGGCATCGACGCCGCCCACCCCGACCTCGCTCCGCAGGTCGACGCCGCCACCTCGGTGGGGTGCACCGCCGCCGGCCGGCCCGACACGTCGCCGGAGGCGTGGGCCGCCACCACCAGCGGCCACGGCACCCACGTGGCCGGCACGATCGCCGCCGCACGCAACGGCGCCGGCGTGGTCGGTGTCGCGCCGAACGTCCGCATGGCCTCGGTGAAGGTGGTCAACGAGGACGGCTACATCTACCCCGAGTACGCGATCTGCGGGTTCGTCTGGGCGGCCGACCACGGCATGGACGTGACGAACAACAGCTACTACGTCGACCCGTTCGAGTTCTGGTGCGGCGACCAGCCGCTCCAGGCACCCGCCATGGAGGCCGTCCGCCGCGCGGTGGAGTACGCCACCGGGCGAGGGGTGGTCCACGCGGCCGCAGCCGGCAACTCGGCCTACGACCTGGCGAACAAGACGACCAACGCCTCCAGCCCCAACGACGGCACCGCGGTCGAGCGTCAGATCAACAGCACCTGCAAGGACATCCCCACCGAGCTCGACGGCGTGGTGACCGTGTCAGCACTCGGCCAGGACGGCAACAAGGCGGGCTTCTCCAACTTCGGCGCCGGCGTCATCGACGTCTCCGCGCCGGGAGCGCGGATCCTCTCCACCTGGCCCGGCGGTCGCTACGCCACCGCCAGCGGCACCTCGATGGCCTCCCCGCACGTGGCCGGGGTGCTCGCCCTGCTGAAGTCCGCGCACCCGGACGCCGGCCCGGACGAGCTCATCGCCCTGCTCGAGCAGCAGGCTGACGACACGGACTGCCCCGCAGGGGTGGCCCTGTGCGTCGGGGACGCGCAGGACAACGGGTTCTACGGCGAGGGCATCGTCAACGCCCTCGACGCGGTCACCGCAGGAGCCCGCGACTGACGACCGCAGCATGAGCACGCCCGGCGCTGCCGGGAACGCATGACAGCAGCGAGGGGCGGCCCGTGACCAGGGTCGCCCCTCGCCGTCCCCCGGGCGCGCCGGAGCGCCTCGGGCGCGGTGCTGAGCCACCATGGCATCGATGAAACTCGAGATCACCGCGCAGGACGTCGAGGGCGTGCGCGTCGCGCACACGGGCGGGGCCCAGCGCGTGGAGCTGTGCCAGGCCCTGGGCCTGGGCGGCCTGACGCCCAGCGTCGGCCTCACGGAGCTGGCGACGGCGGTGGGGCCGGAGGTGCACGTGCTCGTCCGCCCTCGGGAAGGTGGCTTCTCCTTCTCCGCGACGGAGGTCTCCGTCATGGTGAGGGACGTCGAGGCGCTGGTCGACGCCGGCGCCGCCGGGGTCGTGATCGGGGCGCTCGAGGTGGACGGCGACGCGCTGGACCGGCACGCGATGAAAGCCCTCGTGCGTGCGGCCGAGGGGCGGCCGGTGACGGTGCACCGGTGCGTGGACGTGCTGCTCGGGGTCTACCGCCGCGACCCGGCCGCGCTGGTGGACGAGCTGGGGAGCCTCGGCGTCGGCCGGATCCTGACCTCCGGCGGTGCCCCGCGCGCGCTGGAGGGCCTCGACGTGCTGGCCGCGCTCGCCCGCGCGGCGGACGGCCGGATCGAGATCACCGCCGGGGGAGGGGTACGGCCGGAGCACCTGCCGGCCCTCGCCGCCGCCGGCGTCGACGCCGTTCACCTCTCCGCCCGGACCGTCGTCACCGACGCCGGGCCGGCAGGTCCGGGCGGTGGGCCCGACGGCTACGCGCAGACCGACGCCAGCCTCGTGGCAGCGGTCCGCTCCGCCGTCGCCGGCCTGGGGGACTGAGGCGCGGCCCGGCGGCCGGCTGACGACGTCCTAGTCTGGGCGCATGCTCTTCGCCTTCTCCGTCGCCCCCACCACCGCCGACACCCCGGACGGCTCCCTGAGCGCCGCCGTCGCCGAGGCCGTGCGCATCGTCCGCGAGTCCGGGCTGCCGAACGAGACCACCGCCATGTTCACCACGATCGAGGGTGACTGGGACGAGTGCATGGACGTCATCAGGCGGGCCACCGACGCCGTCGCGGCCACCAGTCCGCGGGTGAGCCTGGTGATCAAGGCGGACATCCGACCCGGCTTCACCGGCCAGCTGGCGGAGAAGGTCAGGCGGGTGGAGGACCGGCTGCGCTGACACCCTCCTGCCGCCGTCGCAGGGCGTCGACCACGGACACGACGAACGCCACGGCCAGGAGCCCGAGCGTCACCCGCAGGCCGACGCTCAGCGCGGGCCCGTAGCCGCCCGCCAGACCGCCGGGACTGCCCGCCAGGGTGGCGAAGAAGACGGACGTGACGACGGCGACCCCCACCGAGGCGCCGATGCGCTGCGTGGTCTGCAGCAACCCGCCCGCGGTGCCGCCCTGGGCCACCGGCACGTCCGCGAGCGTGAGCGTCTGGTTGGGGGAGATGACCACGCCGTTGCCCACACCGGCGAGCGCCATCCAGCCGGCCATCAGGACGGCGGCGTGCGGTCCCTCCACCGAGCCGACGGTCACGTCGACCCCCACGATCCCGACGGCCATGACGACGACCCCGGCCACGACGGTCCAGCGGCCGAACCGATGCACCAGGTGCCCGCTGCGGGCGGCGGAGACCGCGCCGAGCAGCGCGAACGGCGTCTGGACGAGGCCGGCCTGCAGGGCGGTGAGCCCGAGGCCCGCCTGCAGGTACAGCGTCCCGGCGAGGAAGATGCCGGTGAACCCGGCGAAGTACGCCGTGCCGACCACCGCGCCGAAGCTGAACGACGGGGGCCGCACCAGCGAGGACGGCACCACGGGCGAGCCGCCGGCACGCTCCGTCCTGCGCTCCCACGCCACCAGGAGGACCAGGACCAGCGCGCCCACGGCGAACAGCCACCACGGCGTCCCGTCCGGACCGCCGGCGGCGGAGATGAAGGGCAGCATGACGCAGAGCACGCTCGCGCCGATCAGCCCCAGGCCGACGGCGTCGATCGCGAGCCGGCCGCCACGCCCGCGTTCGGACCGGGGCAGGTACCGCAGCGCCAGCGGCACGAGCGCCGCCCCGATGGGGACGTTGACGAGGAAGACGGCGCGCCAGCCCTCCGCCGGCCCGAACAGGGCGATGAGGACCCCGCCGATCAGGGGCCCGGCGGCCGTGGAGATCCCCACCGTGGCCCCGTAGAACCCGAAGGCGCGGCCGCGCTCGGGACCGCGGAACAGGTGCTGGATCAGGCCGATCACCTGAGGGTTGAGCACACCGGCGCTGATCCCCTGGAGGAGGCGCATGACCGCGAGCATCTCGGCGGACGTCGCCAGGCCGCACGCCGCGGAGAAGACGACGAACCCGCAGAGTCCGGCGACGAAGGCTCCCCGGCGGCCGAGCACGTCGCCCACGCGGCCGGCCGGGACGAGCGCGAGCCCGAAGGCGAGGGTGTACCCGGCGACGATCCACTGCAGGTCGCTCGGGCGCGCGCCGAGCGAGGCCTCGATGGACGGCAGCGCGACGTTGACGATCGAGACGTCGAGCAGCGTCATGAAGCCGGCCCCGAGGCACACCGCGAAGGCACGCCACCGCGCCCGGTCTGCGTCGGCGGCTCCGGCACCCGCGGGGGAGGTCACCGCTACAGGTCTAGCAGCACGCGGGGGTCGGCGACATCTGTGACGAGTTGCGGCCGCTCGGGGCGCCGAGCCGCAGACGGCGTCGGTCCGTAGCGCTAGGTTCGGCGCTACCGAGCACGACTGACCCGAAGGAGTGTCATGTCAGTACCTAGGAGTGTGCGCCCGGTCAGGAGGACGGCCGTCCTGACCGCTGCGGCGCTGGCCGGCCTCGGCCTGGTCGCCTCGTCCGCGACGGCGGCGTCACCGGCGAGCAAGCCCCGACCGGGCGACGTCGAGATCCAGCTCCTGGCCGTCAACGACTACCACGGCCACCTCGAGGCGACGACGCCGGGCAAGGTGGGCGAAGTGGCCGCCGGAGGCAGCGAGTATCTCGCCACCCACCTCGAGCGCCTGAGGGTGGGCCACCGCAACAGCGTCACCGTCGCGGCGGGCGACCTCATCGGCGGGACGCCCTTCCTGTCGGGGCTCTTCCACGACGAGCCGTCGGTGGAGTCGCTCAACGCGATGAAGCTCGATGTCGCGAGCGTCGGGAACCACGAGTTCGACGAGGGCGTGACCGAGTTGCTCCGGATGCAGAACGGTGGCTGTCACGCCGAGGGGTGCTACTTCGAGGGCCAGCCGTACCCGGGCGCGGACTTCCAGTGGCTGGCGGCCAACGTCAAGAACGCGCAGAACGAGACGCCGCTGCCGCCGTACGAGATCAAGAAGTTCCAGGGCGCGGAGGTCGCCTTCATCGGCATGACCCTCGAGGGCACCGCCGCCCTGGTCGCGCAGTCCGGCATCGAAGGCTGGCGTTTCGACGACGAGGTCGAGACCGCCAACGCGCTCGTGCCCGAGCTGAGGCGCAAGGGCGTCGAGGCGATGGTCGTCCTCCTCCACGAGGGCGGCGCCCAGACCGGCACCTTCAACGAGTGCAAGGGCATCTCCGGACCCGTGGTCGAGATCGCCCAGAAGCTGGACCCCGAGATCGACGCCGTCATCACCGGGCACACGCACCAGGCCTACAACTGCGTCATCGACGACCCGGCGGGCGAACCGCGCCGGGTCACCAGCGCGTTCTCGTTCGGCCGGGTCATCTCGGAGATCAACCTGACCATCGACCGGACCACCAAGGACGTGCGCCGCGACGCCGTCAGCGCGACGAACCACGTCGTCACGCAGGACGTGCCCAAGGCGGCCGCGCAGACCGCGATCATCGAGAGGTGGAGCGCGCTCGCGGACGAGGTGGGTAACCGGCAGGTCGGGACGATCGCAGCCGACATCAGGCGCCAGTACGAGGCGGGCGGCTCCGACAACCGCGGGGCCGAGTCCGACCTCGGGAACATGATCGCCGACGCCCAGCTGGCGGCCACACGAGTCAACGGCGCGCAGCTCGCGCTGATGAACCCCGGCGGCCTGCGGGCGGACCTGCTCTACGCCCAGTCCCGGGAGGAGGGCGACGGGGTCGTCACCTACCGGGAGGCGTTCGACGTCCAGCCCTTCGGGAACCTGCTGAGCACCATCCCGATGACAGGTGACCAGCTCCGCCGGGTGCTGGAGCAGCAGTGCCAGTCGCGGTACCTGCACCTGGGGGTGTCGGAAGGCTTCACCTACGACATCGTTCGTGAGCTCAATGGCCGTGTGTGCACCCCGGGCAGCATCGAGGTGACGAACATGCAGCTCGACGGCGTCCCGATCGACATGAACGCCACGTACATGGTGACCGTGAACAACTTCCTCGCCGACGGCGGAGACAACTTCACCGTGTTCCGCGAGGTCCCGGCGAGCGCGCGCATCGGCGCCGGCGAGGACCTCGACGCCCTCATCGCCTATCTGGGTGCGCAGCCGAACCTCGCACCTCCGGGGACGGACCGCGTCAACGAGCTGGCCCTCGTCGCCGCCGGCTGACGCGGGGCCTGCAGCGAGCAAGTGGGACGAAGCGCCACAAGGAGGTGGGCCCGGCCGACGATGTCAGCCGGGCTCATCCCTGTTCCGCGCGCTTCCCGCACAGGCTTCCAGACGCCCCGGCGGACGAGCGGCCGGGCGTCGGCCACGCGCGAGGTGTCGGCGCCGAGAACTGTCCGTGAACATCTGGAGCGTGTTGGTCCGGAAACGCGGTTCGAGACGGGTTCCGTCGCTACGCTTCGGCTGTTCCGTCCCTTCCGGAAGCATGAGGATCCGATGTCCCACGACACAGCGCGTCGTCGCGCGTCCAGACTCACCCGTCCAGCCGCAGCGCTGGGCGTTCTTTCGTTGTCCGCCCTCGGGCTGACCGCGGTCCCGGCATCCGCCGAGGTCACGACGCCCGTCGACGACCAGACGGCGACCACTGCACCGGCCGCTCCCGGGGCCGAGCCGACAGCCCCGGTCTCCGAGGGAGCCGGGCCGACGGCTGACGCCCCGAGCGAGGCGCCCGCCGAGACGCCGGTGCCCGAGGACGCTCCCGTCGTCGGGACGCCCGAGGCGCCGGCGACCGAGACCCCCGCCGCGCCGGCGGAGAACCCCGCGGACCCGGCTGCAGGTGGGACCGAAGCAGACACTGCCGAGCCGGTCGCCCCGACGAGCGTGAACCCGGACGGGACGGTCACGATCGACCTCCTCGGCATCACGGACTTCCACGGTGCGCTGGAGAAGGCGCCCATCCTCGCCGGAATGATCAACCAGATCCGTGTCGAAGAGAACGTCGACACGGTTTTCGTCTCCGCCGGCGACAACATCGGCGGGTCGACCTACGCGTCCGCCATCCAGGAGGACGCGCCCACGATCGACGTCCTCAACGCCATGGGCCTCGCGGCTTCCGCCGTCGGGAACCACGAGTTCGACCAGGGCTACGCCGACCTCTCCGGCCGCGTGGCCGACCGCGCGGACTGGCAGTACCTCGGTGCGAACGTGGACGACGAGAACCCGGAGCTCGAGGACGTCCACTTCGAGACGGTCGCCGGTCTCGAGGTCGCCTTCGTCGGCACCGTGACCGAGGAGACGCCGCGCATCGTCTCCGCTGACGGCATCGCCGGCATCACATTCGCCGACCCGGTCGCCCGCACCAACGCGATCGCCGCCCAGCTCTCGGACGGCGACGCAGGCAACGGTGAGGCGGACGTCGTCGTGGCACTTGTCCACGAGGGCACAAACCTCGTCGCTAGCGCGCTGAGCGCGGACGTCGACGCGGCGTTCACCGGTCACACGCACGTCGCCACGACCGCCCAGACGCCCTCCGGCGCGCCGGTGGTCCAGGCGGGCGCCTCCGGCTCGCACCTCGGCCGCATCACCCTGACCGTGGCACCCGACGGCGAGGTGACCGCCACCGGCACCAACGTCGCGGTTCCGGCTGATGGCACCCGCGACCCCAAGGTCCAGCAGATCGTCGTCGACGCGCTCGCCCAGGCCAAGGTGATCGGCGAGGAGCAGGTCGGCAGCGTCACTGCGCCCTTCAACCGCGGCACCAACACGGGGACGTCCGACGGATCCAACCGGGGTGTCGAGTCGCCGCTCGGCAACCTGCTCGGAGAGGTTGCAAAGTGGACGGCTGAGTCCGTCGGCCTCACGCCGGACTTCGGCATCATAAACCCGGGCGGTATCCGCGCCGACCTTGATCCGAACGCTAACGGGGTCGTGACCTATGCGGAGGCCTTCGCCGTCCAGCCGTTCGGCAACACGATCGGGACCATCGACCTCACCGGCGAGCAGGTCGTCACCATGCTGGAGCAGCAGTTCCAGCCCGGTAAGAGCCGACCCGTCCTGCGTCTCGGCCTGTCGGCCGACGTCGACTACACCTACGACCCCACCGCTCCCCAGGGCGCGCACATCACCGACGTGCTGATCGGGGGCGAGCCCATCGACCTCGGGGCCACCTACACCGTCGCGTCGAACACATTCCTCATCAACGGGGAAGTTCAGGATGGATTCAGCGTCTTCGGCTCGGGTACCAATTTCACGGAGACCGGCATCGTCGACCTCCAGGGACTGGTCAACTTCCTCCAGGCCAACCCCGACGTGGCGCCCGACTACACCCAGCGCTCCATCGGCCTGACGTTCGTCAGCGACACGACCGTCGAGTACGTCGGCGGTGAGGAGGTCGTCATCGAGCTGTCCTCGCTGTCCTTCACCACCAACGAGCCGAAGCCCGGGTTCGTCACGCTGTTCATCGACGGCGAGGAGGCCGGGCAGTTCGCGGTCGACAACACGATCACCCCCGGGACCGACGAGACCGGCCGGGCCACGGTGACGTTCACCATCCCGGATCTCGCTGATTACGAGGCGGGTGACGTGATCTTCTTCGAGATGGCCTTCGGTGCCACGCCCGAGAGTGAGCAGTCCATCGTGCTCGCGTTCGAGGTCACCGAGTCGGGCGTCGTTCTCCCGCCGACCGACGGGGAGGTCACGCCCCAGCCGGCTCCCCAGCCCGCCCCGGGGAAGGCTCCGGTCGTGACCCCGGCGGCCGCCCCGGCCACCGGCTCGCTGCCGAACACCGGCGCCGACGTCAACGCCGCGCTCTTCGGCGCTGCGGCGCTGATGCTCCTCGGCGGTCTGACAATCGCAGTGGCCCGTCGCCGAGCCACGATCGGCTGACCGGGCAGGCCAGCAGTTCCCGGGCCCCGTCCACCCGCCGGTGGGCGGGGCCCCGCTGCGTGTGCTGCCGGTGCGCGGGGATACCGTGTACGGGTGCCACCCCGCCGACGAATCGACCCCACCGACGGCATGAGAGCCCTCAGCACCTGGCTGCGCTCTCAGGACGACGGCGCAGCCTCGTCGGCCGCCGTCGTCCGGACCGCGGTGCGCTTCACCCTCGAGGAGCTCGCCGTGAGCTCGCCCGGGAACTCGGTCGAGGTGCGTGTGCCGCCCGCCGGCGCCGTCCAGGCGATCGCCGGCCCTCGGCACACCCGCGGCACCCCGCCCAACGTCGTCGAGACCGACACGACGACGTGGCTCGGTCTCGCCACCGGACGCCTCACGTGGGACGAGGCGGTCGCCTCCGGCAAGGTCACCGCGTCGGGCACCCGCGCGGACCTGAGCCCGGTTCTCCCGCTCGTCACCCGGGCAGGTAGGTTCACGTCGTGACCGGCTCATCTCCCGACGACTCCCGCGCCCCCCGCACGCCCGAGGTGGAACCGCCGACGGCGGGACCCGCGCCTGAACCCCAAGCCGTGGCGGCTCCTGCACCCGCTGCCGACGCCCCGCCTGCATCGGTCGAGCCAACTGCAACTGAGCCGGCGTCGGTGGAGCCCGCTGCGAGCGAGCCGGCGTCGATCGAGCCCGCCGCCGCTGAGGAGCCAGTCCCTGCTGCGTCCGAGGCCACCCCGGCCGAGCCCGAGGTCCGCGTCGCCGACGTCGTCGACCGCAGCACCGTCCGCCACGCCCCCCGCTACGGCCGCTTCATCCTCGCGGGCGTCCTCCTGGGCGCCGTGGTCGCGGGACTCCTCGCCCTGCTGACGCCGGCGAGCCAGTACTCGCCGGGCGACCTCTTCTGGATCCTCTTCCTGCTCCTGGGCTTCGTGCTCGGCCTCGCAGCGGCCGGGCTCGCCGTCGTGCTCGACCGGCGCTCCCTCCAGCGGCGTGACGCCCGCGCCGCGGAACGTCGTACGCCGCCGTCCGAGGGCACCCCGCCGCCCGAGGCGTGACCGTCCGGCGAAGCCGCCACCCCGTGCGCCGGACCGCGCACGGAGCCCCGTCCGTCCGCGAGGGGGCGACCGTCGGTAACGGGGCATAGGGTGCACCCGTGCCCAGCCGTCAGTTCGCGCTCGACACCGCCGCGCCCGACGAGTTCTACGTCGCGCTCGCCCGCCTGCGGGACGAGCTCGAGATCGAGTCCGACTTTCCGCCCGCGGCGCTCGCCGAGGCGGAGGCCGCGGTCGACGTGCCGCTGTCCGGCGCCGACGCCACGGACGTCCCGTTCGTCACCGTCGACCCGCCCGGCTCGCGGGACCTCGACCAGGCCCTCCACATCGAGCGCGACGGCGAGGGCTACCTCGTGCGCTACGCCATCGCGTCGCTCGGGACGTTCGTCGAGCCCGGCGGCGCGCTGGACCGCGAGGTCCACGAGCGGGGCGTGACGGTCTACGGCCCGACCGGCTCCATCCCGCTGCATCCCCCGGTCCTGAGCGCCGGCATCGCGAGCCTGCTCCCGGGCGAGGACCGCCCGGCGTGCCTGTGGCACCTGCGCCTGGACGGCGCCGGCGAGCTGCGGGACGTGCGCGTGGAGCGGGCGGTCGTGCGCTCGCGCGCGCAGCTCACCTACGAGCAGGTCCAGGCGGCCGCCGACGGCGGACGTCCCCTGCCGGCCGGCACCCCGGCCGACCTGCCCGCGCTGCTGCGCACGGTCGGTGAGCTGCGGCAGGACCTCGAGCGGCAGCGGGGCGGCGTCTCCCTCGACATCCCCGAGCAGCACGTCGAGCGGAACCGCCACGGCTACGCGCTGTCGTACCGGGCGACGCTGCCGGTCGAGGGCTGGAACGCGCAGATCTCGCTGCTCACCGGCATCGCGGCCGCCGGCCTCATGCGCGAGGCGGGCGTCGGCATCCTGCGCACCCTGCCCGACGCGGATCCCCGGGACGTGCGCCGCCTCCGCCGGGCCGGTGCCGCACTGGGGGTGGACTGGCCGGACGGGACGTCCTACGCGGAGCTGCTGCGCACCCTCGACTCCGCCGTGCCGGCCCACGCGGCGTTCCTCAACGAGGCCACGGCCCTGTTCCGCGGCGCCGGCTACCTCGCGCTCGGCGTCGAGGAAGCGGACGAGGACGCGGACGACGACGGCACGATCACCCGGCATGCCGCCATCGCGTCCGAGTACGCGCACGTCACCGCGCCGCTCCGGCGGCTGGTGGACCGGTACGGGCTCGAGATCTGCCTCGCCCACTGTGCCGGCGAGGAGGTGCCGGACTGGGTCCTCGCGGCGCTGCCCGGGCTGCCGGCGACCATGGCCCGCAGCACCCGACGGGCAGGCGCCTACGAGCGCGGAGCCGTCGACGCCCTCGAGGCGCTGGTGCTGCAGGGCCGGGTCGGCGAGACCTTCGCCGGCGTGATCGTCGAGAGCGACGACGGCGGCAAGGACGGCGGGCGCGAGCGCGGCACCGTGGTCCTGAGCTCGCCCGCCGTCGAGGGCCGGGTGGAGGGCGCGGACCTGCCGGTGGGTACGTCCGTCCAGGTACGCCTCGTGGACGTGGACGTGCCGGAGCGCCGGGTGCGGTTCGAGCTGGCCTGAGAGAGGGCTCACACAGGCCGGTCGACGCCGCCTCGACCTCGCGGATCCGCCGTCCCGGGCCGTTCTTCCGGGGCCGCGGCCCCGTGGACGCCACGCCCGGGGCCTTGTCGCGGTGTGCGACCATGGGCCGGTGGCGCGCGGAGACGGACGGCTTTCCCATGACCTGCTGCCGGGCGAGAAGGGGCCGCAGGACGAGTGCGGCGTCTTCGGTGTCTGGGCCCCTGGCGAGGACGTCGCCCGACTGACGTACTTCGGCATCTACGCGCTGCAGCACCGCGGCCAGGAGTCGGCGGGCATCGCCACGTCGAACGGTCAGCAGATCCTCGTCTACAAGGACATGGGACTGGTCTCCCAGGTCTTCGACGACCAGGCGCTCCAGCCCCTCAAGGGCCACATCGCCATCGGCCACACCCGTTACTCCACCACCGGGGCCTCCGAGTGGGAGAACGCCCAGCCCACCCTCGGGCCGACGGCCTCCGGCACCGTCGCCCTCGGCCACAACGGCAACCTCACGAACACCCGCGAGCTGATGGAGATCGTCCAGGAGCGGTTCGGCAAGGACCTGCGCGGCGAGCTCGGCCGTGGCTCCTCCACCGACACGGCCGTCATCACCGCGCTGCTCGGCGGCACCAGCACCGACGGGGACCGGCTCGAGGACGTCGCCATGGACGTGATGCCGCTCCTCGAGGGGGCCTTCTCCCTGGCATTCATGGACGAGCACACGCTCTACGCCGCACGGGACGCCCACGGGGTGCGCCCCCTCGTCCTCGGGCGGCTGGAGCGCGGCTGGGCGGTCGCCTCCGAGACCGCCGCCCTCGACATCGTCGGCGCCTCCGTCGTCCGCGAGGTCGAGCCGGGCGAGCTGATCATCATCGACGCCGACGGGCTGCGTTCCCGCCGCTTCGCCGAGGCCACGCCGCACGGCTGCGTCTTCGAGTACGTCTACCTGGCCCGCCCCGACACCAAGATCGCGGGCGTGCCGGTCAACGCCGCCCGCACCGAGATGGGCCGGATGCTCGCCCGCGAGACCCCCGTGGCGGCGGACCTCGTGATCCCCACCCCCGAGTCGGGGACCCCGGCCGCGATCGGGTACGCCCAGGAGTCCGGGATCCCGTTCGCCCAGGGCCTGGTCAAGAACTCCTACGTGGGCCGGACCTTCATCCAGCCCACCGACACCATCCGGCAGCTCGGCATCCGCCTCAAGCTCAACCCCCTGCGCGAGGTCATCGCCGGCAAGCGCCTCGTGGTGGTCGACGACTCCATCGTCCGCGGCAACACCCAGCGGGCCCTCGTGCGCATGCTCCGCGAGGCCGGGGCGGCCGAGGTGCACGTGCGGATCTCGTCCCCGCCGGTGAAGTGGCCCTGCTTCTACGGCATCGACTTCGCCACCCGGGCCGAGCTCATCGCGAACGGCCTGACCACGGACGAGGTCCGGGACAACCTGGGCGCGGACTCCCTCGGGTACATCTCCCTGGAGGGCATGGTCGCCGCCACCACGCTCCCCCAGCAGCGGCTGTGCACCGCCTGCTTCACCGGCGACTACCCGATCCGCATCCGCGGCGGAGCCACCGTCTCGGGGGCCGACGCCCCCAGCATCCCCGACGCCGGCGACTCGCCGGTCGCCGGGCCAGAGATCCCGGGTGTGCCTGCCGAGGCCGCGGCCACCTACCGTCCCGCGACCCAGACCGGAGCAGCCCCGTGACCGACACGCCCGACCAGCCGATCACCTACGCCGACGCCGGCGTGGACACCGAGGCGGGGGACCGCGCGGTCGAGCTCATGAAGGCGGCCGTCCGCGGCACCCACACCTCCGCCGTCGTCGGCGGTTTCGGGGGCTTCGCCGGCATGGTCGACGTCTCCGCCCTCAAGGACTACCGCCGGCCCCTGCTGGCCACCTCCACCGACGGCGTCGGCACGAAGGTCGCCATCGCGCAGGCCATGGACGTCCACGACACGATCGGCCACGACCTGGTCGGCATGGTCGTCGACGACATCGTCGTCGTGGGCGCCCGCCCGCTCCTCATGACCGACTACATCGCCACCGGCAAGGTCGTCCCCGAGCGCGTGGCGGACATCGTCCGGGGCATCGCCGAGGCCTGCTCCATCGTCGGCGCCCCGCTGCTCGGCGGCGAGACCGCCGAGCACCCGGGCCTCATCGCGGAGGACGAGTACGACGTCGCCGGCGCCGCCACCGGCGTCGTCGAGGCGGACGCCGTCCTCGGGCCCGAGCGCGTCCGGTCCGGTGACGTGCTGGTCGCCATGGCGGCGTCCGGCCTGCACTCCAACGGCTACTCGCTCGTGCGCCGCGTGCTCCAGGTCGCGGGCTGGTCCCTCGAGCGGCACGTGCCCGAGCTGGGCCGCACGGTGGGGGAGGAGCTGCTCGAGCCCACGCGCCTGTACACGCCCGCGTGCCTCGACCTCATCGACGACCCCGCCGTCGACGTCCACGCGTTCACCCACGTCACCGGCGGCGGCCTCGCGGCCAACCTCGCCCGGGTGCTCCCCAAGGGGCTCGTGGCCGACGTCGACCGGAGCAGCTGGACCGTCCCGCCCGTCTTCGAGATGGTCCGCGAGCTCGGCCAGGTGCCGTGGTCGGACCTGCAGGGCACGCTCAACCTCGGTGTAGGCATGGTCGCCGTGGTCCCGGCGGGCTCGGCCGACGCCACGCTCGCCGCCGTGCGCGCGCACGGGTTCGACTCCTGGGTGCTGGGCACCGTGAAGGAGGACGACGGCGCCCCCGGCGCCGACGGCGAGGCCGTCCGCGGGACCAAGGGGGTCGACGGCGGAGCCGTCCGCCTCCACGGGGCCTACCGGACGTCCTGAGCGCGCAGGCTCGGGACCCGCAGGCACCGGAGGTGCCTGCCGGCAACGCTCGGAGCGCCGTCGGCAGGGCCGGTCCGGCGCCGGCAGCTCATCGCCGTGCCGTCACCGAGATGACGGCACGGCGAAACTCTCGGACCTTCAGGAGAGATGACACGAACAGCCCGCCGGTCACCAGGACCGGCGCGACGGATCAGCGGGTCGAACGGATGTCGCCCCAGTCGTCCGTAGCAGGAGGGATCTGGTCGTCGTAGTCGTCTCCGTCTACGTCGTCAGTACGCGACGCGAGCTCTCGTTCGAGAGCCCGGTAGTCGGTCTCGGGGCTGAAGTACTTCAGCTTGCGAGCGACCTTCGTCTGCTTGGCCTTTTGACGGCCGCGCCCCATGGCGTCGACCCCCTCCAATAGAACCGGGGCAGGCACCGTGCGGTGCGGCCCCGTGTGTGTGGTCATCTGTGTCGTGCGCCCACGGTACATGGTCGAGGGCTTCCACAGCCATTCCGTACCACGTACGGGGCTGTGTGAAGCATCTCCTCGATGTGGGCACCTTAAGCCGCTTACGTCCAGATTGTCGGGACCATCGGCCCGGGTTCCGGCGCCCTCGAGGTGGTTGTCTTGCAACAAGGACGACGCACACCACGCAGGCGCCGGAAAGCCGCATCTCGAGGAGGACTCATGGCGATGACAGAAAGGGCCGATGAACAGCTGTTGACGCCGTCGGAGGTGGCGGCCAGGTTCCGGGTCGACCCCAAGACGGTGACCCGCTGGGCGAACGCCGGCAAGCTCTCGTCGATCCGGACGCTCGGCGGGCACCGCCGCTTCCGCCGCGAGGAGGTGGAGGAGCTGCTCGCCGCCAGCGGGAGCGCCGAGCACGCCTCCCACCGGCACGTCGCGGCCAGCTGACCCGACGCACCCCCCGGCCGTCCCGCAGCGGCCAGGGCACGAAACGGCTCGGCCGTCCGCACCGGAGCGGTGCGGACGGCCGAGCCGTGCTGTGCCAGCCGTCGGGGTCAGCGTCCCCGCAGTCTGAGCAGGATCGCGATGCCCGCGGTGGCGAGCCCGGCGGCGAGGACGCCGAGGGTCTTCGGGTCGCCGGCGGCGACGTCGTCCTTGAACCCCTTCGCACGCGCGGAGGCGGCGTTCGCCGCGGCCTTGGCGCTCTCCTTCGCGGCGTCCACCTGCGCCCGCGGGTCCAGGCGGTCGCTCAGCTCGTTGACGGTGTTGGTCAGGTCGATCCGGGTCTTGGCGAGGTCCGCCTCGATCTCCGCCGGGGTGCGCTTCCGCGCGGTCCCGTTGCGTTCCTTCGCGTCCTCGCTCACTTCTGGATCCCCTTCTTGACCGCGTCCACGTCCTCCTTGAAGCCCTCCTGAGGCTTCGGCGCGAACTCCTTCGAGGCGTCGATCTTCTTCTTGCCCAGCAGGGCGGCGATGCCGGCGACGATCATCAGGACCACACCGACGATCAGGGCGGAGAGCCAGGCGGGCAGCACCGTCGCGAGGCCGAGCACGGCCGCGGCCAGGAGGACGCCGCCGCCGTAGAAGGCCACGAGCGCCGCGGCGCCCAGGAAACCGGCGCCGGCCCCGAGGCGCTTGCCCTTCTCCGCGAGCTGCGCCTGCGCGAGCTGGAGCTCGTCCCGCACCAGCGTGGAGAACTGCTCGGACAGCGAGGCCACAAGCTCGCCGATGCTGCGGCCCTTGCCGGGACCGGGGACGCGCGTCGTCTCGACGACGGGCGTGGTGGTGCTGTCGGCGGCAGTGCTCACCGCTATCGCCTCCTCTGGCGCCTCGGCGCCTCGTTCGACTGACGGGCAGCGGCCCGGGTCCGGACCATGATCTCGATCCTCACCCTGACGTGCACGTTCAGGCCCAAGGGTGCCACGTCCCCGGGCCGCGGGAGCGCAGGCGGGCGGCGACCTCCCGGGTGAATGCTCGGTGAACTGTGCGTGGTTCGTCACCCCGGTGTCGGCGGGACCTGTGATGATGTCCCCGCCATGACGACGACGTCAGGCGGAAACTGCCGTCCGGGAACGACCCTCGGTCGGTGCCGCGAGGATCCAGGAGGTTCGACCGTGAAATCGTCACCCCGTCGTGCGAGGGCCAGGAAGGCGGAGGTGGCTGCCGCGGCCGTCGGCGCTGTCCTCCTCGCCCCGCTGGTCGCCGTCGTGCCGGCCCACGCAGCCCCGGACGGCAGCGGCGTCATCATCAACGAGGCCTATCTCGTCGGAGGCAGCTCGAGCCAGCCGTACACCCACAAGTTCGTCGAGCTTTACAACCCCACCGACAAGCCCGTGGACCTCACCGGCATGAGCCTGCAGTACAAGTCGGCCAAGGGCGCCAGCTTCACGGGAGTGGCGCCGCTCACCGGGACGATCCCGGCGCGCGGGTACTACCTGGTCCAGGGCGGCTCCAACGCGTCCAACGGCGCGGCCCTCCCGACGCCCGACCTGGTCGCCGGTGGCATCAACCCCGGAGGTACCGACGGGGTGCTCGCTCTGGCCGAAGGAACCGCGGCTCTGACCCTGCCCGTCGGCGACGTCGCCGGCGACGAGCGAGTGGTCGACCTCCTGGGCTACGGCGCGGGGAACACGTTCGAGACCGCGGCCGCCCCCGCCGGGCGGGGCACCGGCACCGTCGGCTCGCTGGCCCGCACGACATTCGTGGACACCGACGACAACAGCGCAGACTTCACGTTCGTCACCGTCGTGACCCCCCAGAACTCGGGCACCCAGGTCGACCCGCCGAGGACGGACACCTGCGGGGACCCTGACGAGGCTGTCGCGCTCGTCTCCGACATCCAGGGCGCGGGTGCCCGCTTCGACCCCGCCTGCTCGGGCGAGCAGACCGTCGAGGCGGTCGTCACGGCCGTCACCCCGGGCCTGTCCGGCTTCTACGTCCAGGAGGAGCCCGAGGACAGCGACGGCGACGACGCCACGTCCGAGGGCATCTTCGTCTTCTCGCGGTCGATCCCCGCCGGCGTCGAGGTCGGCAAGCTCGTCCGCGTGACCGGCACCGTCAGCGAGTACACCAGCTCCGGCAGCTCCCAGACCCAGCTCACCGGTCCGCGCGTCGAGGTCCTCGGGGACGCGGCGGCGATCGTGCCCACAGACGTGACGTTCCCCGTCGCCACGCCCGAGACGCTGGAGCAGTACGAGGGCATGCTCGTCGAGCTGACCGACACCCTGGTGGTCAGCGAGTACTTCAACTACGACCGCTTCGGCGAGATCGTCCTGGCCAAGCCGCTCGACGGGCAGGACAGGCTCCACACGCCCACCGCCGTCGTCGAGCCCGGCCCCGAGGCCCAGGCGCTGCTGGCGGAGTACGACCGCCGCACGATCACGCTCGACGACGCCGTCAGCGCGCAGAACCCGCAGACCGTGCCGCACCCCGGCAACGGTGAGCCTTTCAGCGCCGAGAACACCTTCCGCGGCGGCGACACCATCACGGGGGTCCAGGGCGTCATCGACAACTCCCACGGCGTCTACCGCCTCCAGCCGACGACGTACGGCGACTACGCAGCCGTCAACCCGCGGCCCGAGGCGCCCGAGGTCGGCGGCCGGGTGCAGGTGGCGAGCTTCAACGTCCTCAACTACTTCCTCACGCTCGACGAGGGCGAGGCGATCTGCGGCCCGGAGCGCAACGTCGACTGCCGCGGCGCCAACTCCGCCGAGGAGCTCGAGCGCCAGCGCGAGAAGACGGTGACGGCGATCGCCCAGCTCGACGCCGACGTCGTCGGACTCATGGAGATGGAGAACACCCCGGGCGTCGAGCCGGCCGCAGACCTGGCCGCCGGCCTGAACGACCGCCTCGGCGCGGGTACCTACGACTTCATCGACACCGGCGTGGTCGGCACCGACGCCATCCGCCTCGGCTTCCTCTACCAGCCCGGCGAGGTGACGCCGGTCGGCGACTTCGCCGTGCTGGACGCCTCGGTGGACCCCAGGTTCGACGACACCAAGAACCGCCCGATGATCACCCAGACGTTCCGCGAGATCGGCTCCGGCGAGGTGTTCACCGTGTCGATCAACCACCTCAAGTCCAAGGGCTCGGCCTGCACGGGCGACCCGGACACCGGTGACGGGCAGGGCAACTGCAACCTCACCCGCACCGCGGCCGCCGAGGCCGTCGCCGACTTCCTCGCCGGTGACCCCACCGGCAGCGGGGACCCCGACCACCTGGTGCTCGGCGACCTCAACTCCTACGACCACGAGGACCCGATCCGCGCCTTCACCAGCGCCGGGTACACCGACCTGGTGAAGAAGTTCGGCGGCGACGAGGCCTACGGCTACGTCTTCGACGGCATGGTCGGCTACCTCGACCACGCGCTGTCGAACGAGTCCCTCACCGCCCAGGTCACGGGTACGGCCGAGTGGCACATCAACGCCGACGAGCCGGACATCCTCGACTACAACCTGGACTTCGGCCGCTCGGCCGGCTACTGGACGGGCGACGCCTACCGCTCGTCCGACCACGACCCGGTCCTGGTCGGGCTGGACCTGTCCGGCAAGCCGGGCGACCGGCCGGACCACTCCTACGAGCAGGGCCGTCCCGCCCACTCCTACCAGCAGGGGCGTCCCGCCCACGCCGGGCGCTGAGCTCGGGCCGGGCACGCCCGGCACGCCCGACTGACCTGAGATCGGCCCCGTTCCTACGGACGGGGCCGATCTCGTGCCCGACCGGTCCGACGGCCCGGGGGAGCCGCTCCGTCACTCGTGGGTGACGGCGTCCAGCACCGGCAGGTACGCGGCCCG
This sequence comes from Georgenia soli, assembly GCF_002563695.1. Taxonomy (NCBI): domain Bacteria; kingdom Bacillati; phylum Actinomycetota; class Actinomycetes; order Allobogoriellales; family Allobogoriellaceae; genus Georgenia; species Georgenia soli. The sequence goes on from NZ_PDJI01000004.1 coordinate 2,700,578, forward strand.
CGTGGCGGGCCACAGGGCGGCCAGGACCCCGACGGCGCCCGAGAGCAGCACCATCGCGCCGAGGAGGTCCCAGGGGATCGCGAGCTCGGTCAGCCCCTTGTCGGCGAAGACGCTCGGCAGGGCGGACGCGAGGCCCACGCCGACCAGCACGCCGAGGATGGTGCCGAAGACGGCGGTGAGCACCGACTCGACGGTGATCGTCGCCGCGAGCTGCAACCGGCCAAGCCCCACCGCACGCATGAGGCCGATCTCCCGCGTCCGCTCGATGACGGCCAGCGCCAGGGTGTTGACGATGCCGAGCACCGCGATGATCACGCTCAGGCCCAGCAGCGCGTAGAGGATGACCATGGCCTGGTCCACCTGCTCGGCCAGCGCGCCGGTGAGCTCCTCGGCGTCCTGGACGGTCAGCACCACGTAAGGCTTCACCGTCTCGTCGAGCGCAGCCCGCAGCTCGTCCACCGGAACCCCGGGAGCGGCGTTCACGAGCACGGCCAGCACCGAGGTCTGCCCGTCGGGGACGGCGGTGGCGAACGTGTCGTCGTCCATGATCACCGGCGCCGCCAGCAGCTGCGACGCCACGACGGCGGCGATCCGGGCGATGCGGGACCCGTCCGGGCCGTTGATCGTGAGCTTGTCGCCCACCGCCCAGCCCTGCTCGACGGCGGACGTGCGGCTCACGGCGACGTCGCCGTCGGCCAGCGACGCGAGCGAGCCGTCGACGACGTCGACCTCGATCGTCCGCCCGAACGCGTCGGACGGCAGGCCGACCACCCGGTAGGTGTCGTCGGTGCCGTCCGGTCCCGTCACCGGGGCGCGGCCGACGGTGACGGTGTCCACGCGGCCGACCTCGTCCAGCTGCTCGATCTGGGACACGGCCCCGGGCGGCACGGCGCGGGTGGCGGACTGCACCCAGAAGTCCGCCCGGGACTCGGACCGGACGATCGAGGTGGTGGAGGCCTGCGCGGACTCGGCGAGCACCGCGCACGCCCCGACCAGCGCCATCCCGATCATCAGCGCCCCGGCAGTGTTCGCGGTGCGCCGCGGGTTGCGCATGACGTTGCCGCGGGCCAGCCGGCCCACCGGCCGCAGCAGCACGACGAAAGGCCACGCGAGCACGCGCACCACGGCGCGCGCGATCACGGGGGAGACGGCCAGCGCGCCGAGGAGGACCGCCCCGGCGCCGACCCCGAGCCACGTGCCGGCCCGGTCCGTGCCCTCCTGGACGGAGTGCACGACGGCGGCGACCCCGCCGAGGAGCAGGACCGCACCGACGGCGGCGCGCACGTGCAGCGTCCGCTCGACGACCACCACGTCGTCGCGCATGGCCTCCACCGGCGGGGTGGTCGCGGCGCGGCGTGCCGGGATCGCGGCCGCCACCAGCGAGATGCCGGTGCCGAGGGCCACGGCGGCGGCGGCCTGCGCCGGCCCGATGACCACCTGCCCGCCGAGCTCCATCCCCATCCGTGCGAGCCAGGCCCGCACGACGGCGATGAGCCCGATGCCGCCCGCGATGCCCGCCGCGGAGCCCAGGAGCCCGACGACGGCGGCCTGGCCGAGCACCGTCACCATGACCTGGCCGGGCGAGGCGCCGACGGCGCGCAGCAGCGCGAACTCGCGCTGGCGCTGGCGCACCGACATGGCGAACGTGTTGCTGATGATGAAGGCCCCGACGAACAGGGAGATGAGCGCGAAGACGAGGAGGAACGTGCCGAGGAAGCCGAGCAGCTGGTTGATCGCCTCGTTGGCCTCCTGCCGCACCTTCTCGCCCGTGACGACGGAGACGCCCTTGTGGTCGGCCAGGGCGGCCCTGATGTCGGAAGCCACGGCGTCGCGGTCGGCGCCGTCCTTGAGAAAGACGGCGATGGACGGCACGCGGCCGTCGGGGGCGAAGGCCGCCTCGCCGGTGGCGGCGTCGAACAGCACGAGCGTGGTGCCGACCATGGGGTTGCCGTAGGTCGCCTCGCCGACCACCGTCACGTCGGTCAGCCCACCGGCGCCCACCACCACCTGGGTGCGGTCGCCGATGTGGAGGCCCGAGGTCTCCATCGCCGTCGTCTCGAGGGCGATCTCGTTCGCGTCGCGCGGCGCGCGTCCGCGCACGAGGGTGCCGGAGGGGTCGTTCTCACGGAGGACGCTGCCGAGGGACGGGGCCTGGCCGTTGACCACCGCCTGCCCGTCGGCCCCGATGAGCACCACGGTGCCGAGCAGGTCGGGGACGGCCTGGTCCACGCCCTCGACGGGCCGGATCTCGTCGACGAGGTCGAGCGGGACGGGGTCGCGCTGCGGGCCGAGGGTCTCCACCCGCGCGCCCTCGGTCTCGTCCGGCGGGGCCGTGGGTGCCTCGGCGGGAGGTGTGGCGTCCGTCGGCAGGCCCGACGGCGCTGCCTGGCCCGGTGCCGTCGGCACCGCGTCCGTCGGCACGCCCGACGGCGCCGTCTGGCCCGACGGCGTTGTCTGGGCCGGCTCGGTGGGCGTGGCAGCTGTCGGCTCAGGCGCCGTCGGTCCTTGCGCCGTCGGTTCGGCGGCGCTGCCCGGCGCGGGCTCGTCGGCGCTCTGGTCCGCCGTGGCGACCGGTCCGCGCACGTACAGGTCGCCCTGGGTGGTCGAGGCGATGATCGAGCTGAACGTGTCCGAGAGCAGCGCGCGCAGCGAGAAGGTCCCGGTGACGAACGCGATGCCGAGCGTCACCGCGAGCACGCTCAGGAGGAACCGCACCAGGTGCGCGCGGATCTCCCGGAGGGCGACCCGGATCATCGCCGGGCCGCGGCCGGGGCGAGGTCGCGGCGTTCCTCCCGGGCGGCGCCGAGCTCGCGCAGGGCGTCGAGGATGGAGTCGGCGTCGGGGTCGCGCAGCTCCGCCTCGAGGCGACCGTCCGCGAGGAAGAGGACCCGGTGGGCGTACGCGGCCGCCGTCGGCTCGTGGGTGACCATGACCACGGACTGACCCAGCTCGTCCACGCTGGTGCGCAGGAACCCGAGCACCTCGGCGGCGGCGGTGGAGTCGAGGTTGCCGGTCGGCTCGTCGGCGAACACCACGGACGGCGCGGCGATCAGGGCGCGGGCGCACGCCACCCGCTGCTGCTGCCCGCCCGAGAGCTCGGTCGGGCGGTGGTGGAGGCGGTCGGTGAGCTCGAGGGTGCGGACGATGGTGTCGAACCGTTCGCGGTCCACCGGACGCCGGGCGATGTCCATCGGCAGGGTGATGTTCTCCGCCGCCGTCAGCGTCGGCACCAGGTTGTACGCCTGGAACACGAACCCGATGCGGGTGCGGCGCAGCTTCGTCAGCTGCCGCTGGCTCATCCGCGAGATCTCCACGCCGTCGACGACGATCGAGCCCTCGCTCGGGGAGTCCAGGCCGGCGAGGCAGTGCATGAGCGTGGACTTCCCGGACCCCGAGGGGCCCATCACCGCCGTCAGCTCGCCGCGCGCGAGGTCGACGTCCACGCCGTCGAGCGCGCGGACGCGCGTGTTGCCCGAGCCGTAGACCTTGCTCAGACCCCGGGCCGTGACGATCGGGTCGGGGACCGGCGAGAAGTCTGCCGGACCGACCAGCCGTGGTCCCGCCTCGGAGACGGTCTCGGCCGCACGGCCGCGCGTGCTGACCAAGGTGCCCGCACGCCTCCACCACCTCCCGGCGCCGTCGGAGCCGACTGTGGTGCGGTCGACGGGGAGGTCGCCGCTGTTCCTGCCCATGGCCCCGATTGTGTCGCACCGGGGGCGCCCATGGCGTGCCCGGCCGGCGCCGCCGGTGGGTGACGCGCGTCGCACGGTGGACGGCGGGAACGACAAAGGCCCCGCACCATCAGGTGCGGGGCCTTCTCGATGTGGCTCCGACCGGCGTCGATCCGGTGACCTTTCGATTTTCAGTCGAACGCTCTACCAACTGAGCTACAGAGCCTTGACACGAACGCCCGGTCTTGCGACCGGGCGTCCGTACCGGCGACCCCGACGGGACTTGAACCCGCGACCTCCGCCGTGACAGGGCGGCGCGCTAACCAACTGCGCTACGGGGCCTCGTGTGAGGCGTGGAGCCTGGTACCTCTGTTCTGTTCTGCTGTGGTGCTTGTCCTGCTGGTGGTGCGTACCCCCAACGGGATTCGAACCCGTGCTACCGCCGTGAAAGGGCGGGGTCCTAGGCCACTAGACGATGGGGGCCCGTTACTGCTGTGGACGCCCGTGACGCCGGAGCGCCCCAAGACCTCCGACAGCATACGGGGAAGAAGCGCTCCGGAGCAAAGTCGGCGAGGTGTGCCGCTCGTCACTCGGCGCGCTCGCCGCCGACGGCGCCGCCGGGGCACGATGGAGCCGTGGTGGACATGTCGCGCGATGACTTCGAGGAGGCCGTCTCCGAGGCCCTCGACCTCATCCCGCCGGAGCTGGCCGAGAAGATGGACAACGTGGTGGTGCTCGTCGAGGACGAGCCCACCGCCGAGCAGCTCGCGGGGGAGGAGGACCTCCTCGGCATCTACGAGGGCACCCCGCTGACCGAGCGGGACTCGTGGTGGGCGGCCGGCTCCCTGCCGGACCGGATCACGATCTTCCGGGGGCCGACCCTGCGCATGTGCGAGACCGAGGAGGAGGTCGTCGAGGAGGTCGCCGTGACCGTCGTCCACGAGATCGCCCACCACTTCGGCATCGACGACGCCCGGCTCCACGAGCTCGGCTGGGCCTGAGGGGCGGCTGGGCCGGAGGGGCGCCTGGGTCTGAGGGCGCGGGCGGCAAGGTCGGGCACGGGGCCGGGCCCCGCATCCCGGCCGCCGTCACACCGGCGCGCCCCCCTCACCGTCGTCGATCTCCCCCGACGGGCGGTCCGTGCTGGTCGACATCACCGTCCCGGTCGAGACGTCCACCAGGGGCTCGCCCTCGTGGCCCTCGGCGGCCGACTGGCTGCCGTCGATGCGGGGCAGCGTGAGGCCGGAGGAGTCCTCGACCGGTGCGCGCAGCACCGTCAGCGTCGCCCACCCGCGGGCCAGGAGATAGTGGTCGGTGCCCGGCTCGTCCTCCGCGTCCACGCCGGTGTAGGACATCTGCACGTAGCCGGTGCCGAGCTCCTTCACGCGGGCCTGCACCGCACCGAAGCTGGCCAGTCCTGCGGGCCGGATGCCGCGGAGACGGTCCGGGGCGATGTCGGGCACGTTGACGTTGAGCACCCGGTCGCCGACCGGCTGGTCCACCAGCCAGGCCAGCGCCTCGTCCGTGACGCGGCGGGCGGTGGCCCAGTGCTGCGGGTCGCCGGAGGCGATGGAGACCGCCATCGCCCGGATGCCGTGGGAGGACGCGGAGAGCGCGGCCCCCACCGTGCCGGAGTGCAGGATCGCCTTGCCGGTGTTGGCGCCGAGGTTGATCCCGCTCATGACGATGTCGGGCTTGTCCCCGAACGCGCCGAACGAGGCGACGAAGCCGATAAGCCCGGGTGCGGCCTTGACGCCGAAAGCGCGCACCTCCGCCGGAAGGCCGGGAGGGCGCTTGTCCACGAGGACCAGCTGGCCGTCCGACTCCTGCGCGGTCAGCGCGGCGCTCGCACCGGAGTACTGCCGGTGCGGGGCGGCCACCACGACCTCGTGCCCCGCGTCCAGGGCCGCCTCCGCCAGGACCGTCAGGCCCGGCGACTCGATCCCGTCGTCGTTGGTGACCAGTACCCGCACGTCAGTCCAGCTCCTCGATGGTGATGCGTCCTGCGAAACGTTCGATCTGGTCCCGTCGCCCGGTCCCCAGCCCGCGCCGGGTGACGTTGAGCGCACCGGCCGCCGCACCGAGCCGGAGGGCGTCCATGACCTCCAGGCCCCGGCCGAGGCCGACGGCGATCCCGGCCGTCATGGAGTCGCCCGCGCCGCGGTGGTCGAGCGGGGTGACGACCGGTCCCACGGCGCGGCTCGCGCCGTCGGGCGTGACGAGGAGCGCGGGCGCCTCCGCGCGGGAGACGACCATCGCACCCACCCCCTCGGCCACCAGGTGCTCGGCCGCGGCGCGGAGAGAGGCGGTGTCGTCCCGCTCGGCGTAGCCGGCCGCGACGACCTCCTCGTGGCTCATCTTCAGGACGGTGGGGCCCTCCCTGGCGGCCGCGCGGGCGGCGGAGGCGGAGAGGTCGGCCACCACGGGCTTGCCCGCGGAGCGCAGGTCGCGCACGATCCGGCCGAAGAAGTTCGAGGGCACCACGGAGGACGGCTCCGCACCGGTGACGACCAGGACGTCGGACTCGAGGGCGTCCACCAGCACGGTGCCGTACAGGTCGTCCAGCTCGTGACGGTTCAGCGCCGGCGGCGGCATGTGCGCCACCGTCTCGCGGTCCTCCCCGCGCAGGTCGAACACGTAGGCGCCGTTGCCCGCGTTGTAGGCGACCCCGTGGATCGTGAGCTGGTCGGTGCTGAGCATCTGCGCGATGGCGGCGCCGAGCTCACCGCCGAAGGGCGCGCACACCGTCACGTCGGCCCCCAGCGACACCGCCATCCGTGCCACCCACAGCCCCTGCCCGCCCGGGTGGAGATGGATGTCGGCATGGTCGCTCGGCTGCCCGGACTCCTCGTGGGCGGACGCGATCTCGACCACCAGCAGCGGTGTCGGCGCGACGACGCAGATCCGCGGCCGGGCGGGCCTGCCGCTGGGGACGGTGTCGGGGACGAACGACGACGCAGCCTCCGCGGCGGACCTCACGCGGCCCGGGTCGGCACCTGCCGGGACCGGCCCGAAGGTGCTGGTCACGTCCATGCGGCGAGCCTAGGTGTCGGTGCCGCAGGGCGCGAGGGTTCGTCGGACGGAGCGGGAGGGGCGAGCGGTGCCGGCGGGCGGGGTCTGGCAGGAAGGCGGCGCCCGGTGCACCATGACGGGATGACGAGTGAGTCGAGCACCCGCGCCCCGGGTCGGCCGGTCCGTCTCATCGAGGGGCAGGCGGCGAGCGAACGGGCGGCGCGTGCGCTGGCCGCCTACTTCGCAGAGCTGGACCAGCGCTTCGAGGGCGGGTTCGAGCAGGACCTCCTCGAGCGGGTCCCGCCGGAGGAGGTCACCCCGCCGCACGGGGACTTCCTGCTCGTCACCGAGCTCGGCACGGGCAAGGTGCTCGGCTGCGGCGGGGTGCGGGTGCTCGACGAGGGCACCGTGGAGCTGCGCCGCATGTGGCTCGTGCCGGACGTCCGCGGCCAGGGGCTCGGCCGCTTCCTGCTGCGCGCCCTCGAGAACCGTGCCCGGGCGCTCGGCGGGCGCCGTGTGGTGCTCAGCCTCAACCGCGCCCTCACCGAGGCGCGCGCCCTGTACGAGTCGGCCGGGTACGAGCCGGTGGACGCCTTCGAGGAGAACCCGTACGTCGATCTCTTCCTCGGCAAGGAGCTCTAGCTCCTGCCGCGCGCCGGGCCGTCCCGGGGGCCCGGCCGACCGCTCCCGGGTTTCGTCCAGGAACCGTCCAGGCTGCGAACGTAGCCTGGTCGGATGGATCAGGACACGGTTGGTGACACGGTGGGGGAGACGGTCGAGCAGACCGTCGAGTTCCTGACGATCGTCCTGTGGGTCGGCGGTGGGATCGTCGCGGGCCTGCTCGCGGCCATCATGGTGGCGTCGGTCACCCGGGTGGTCGCGCGGGGCCGGCCCATCGCCGGCTTCATCCGTCAGCGCTGCCGACGGCCGCTGCAGCTCATGCTGGCCACCGTCGGGGCCTGGATCGGCCTGGTCGTCGCGTACCCGGTGGTCCAGGGGCAGGAGGCGGCGGCGCCGCTGTGGCGCCGGGTGGCCGAGCACGGCCTGCTGATCGTCGAGATCGCCGCCGTGACGTGGTTCGTGGCGGGCCTGGTCCGGGTGGCGGAGGACATGGTCCTCGCCAAGGTCGGCGAAGGGGCCGTGAGCACCCGCGCGCGCCGGGTCCAGACGCAGTCCCAGGTCATGCGCCGGGTGGGGGTCGCCGTCGTCGCCGTCCTCGGCGTCTCGGCCATCCTGCTGACGTTCCCCGGCGCCCGGGCGGCCGGCGCGTCCATCCTGGCCTCCGCGGGTGTCATCTCCGTCGTCGCCGGTCTGGCCGCCCAGACCACCCTCGGCAACGTCTTCGCCGGGCTGCAGCTCGCGTTCACCGACGCCATCCGCGTGGACGACATCGTCATCGTCGAGGGCGAGTTCGGGTACATCGAGGAGATCACCATGACGTACGTGGTGGTCCGGCTCTGGGACGACCGCCGCATGATCATGCCGTCCACGCACTTCACCGAGAACCCGTTCGAGAACTGGACCCGGCACGCCCCCGCGCTGCTCGGCGGGGTGGAGCTCGACCTGGACTGGCGCGTCCCGGTGCCGGCCATGCGCGCCGAGCTCGACCGGCTCCTGGCCGCCACCGACCTGTGGGACGGCCGCGTGGGCATCCTGCAGGTGCAGGACGCGACCAACGGCGTCATCCGCATCCGCGCCCTCGTCTCCGGCAAGGACGCCACGAGCCTCACCGACCTCAAGTACTACCTGCGCGAGGCCCTCGTGGACTGGGTCCAGACGAACGCCCCGTACGCCCTGCCGCGCAGCCGCTACGAGCACGACGTCGTGGAGCTGATGGACAACGCGGCGGAGCTCGACCGCGGGCAGCTGGCCTCCGACGTGGCCGAGCTCGCCTCGGACGCCGCGGAGCTGGCCGCGCTCGACGGCGCCGGGCACCTCCCGCAGGACGACACCCTGCTCGCCCCGCCGCTCCCCGAGGACACCGACATCCGGAAGGCCCGGGCGGTGGCCGCGCGCCGCGCCCGCCGCCGGGCGGACCGCGAGGACCGTCGCCGCGCCCGCGAGCACGGCGGCCGCCTGCCGTCGGGCCACCGGCCGCGGCCCTCCGGCGACTCCACCGAGGTGATGGACCTCGGGGAGCTCGAGGCCGCCCGGCAGGCGTCCGAGGGCAGGGTGGCCGGACCGGACGGGGCCGAGGAGCCCGAGATCCCGGTCAGCCGCCCGCTGCGCCGGACGCCGGTGCGCGAGCGCACCGGCCGGGCCTCGGCCGAGCAGGCCCGCGAGAGGACCGCCGTCCTCGGTGCGACGACGACCACCGGCCACGAGTCGTCGCTGTTCACCGGCTCGCCGGAGGCGGAGGAGCGCGCCCAGGCGTTCAGCGGGCCCGGCGAGCACGTCTACGAGGAGCGGGAGCAGACGGCGGAGCGTCGCGCCGCGGACGAGCGTGCCTCGGACGACCGCGCCACGCACGCGGGCCGTGCCGCGGACGACGACGGTGACGGCGACGGCGACCGGGTGCGCCGCCCCGCCGACGCGGAGCGGCGAGCGCCGGCGGAGGACTCGCCCACGCGGATCCTCGGCCGCGACGCCACGCACGACGCCGACGACGGCTGACCGGGGCGACGGGCGCGCCGCCATGCCGCGCGTGCGGGCCCCGCCGCGTGCGCGTCCGGACCTCGGTGGCGCACCATGGAGCCATGACGAAGATCGAGAAGACCGACGAGGAGTGGCGGGCAGAGCTCAACGACTTCGAGTTCCAGGTGCTGCGGCGGGCCGCCACGGAGCGGCCGTTCACCGGCAAGCTCCTGAACGAGGACCGTGAGGGCATCTACCGGTGCCGGGCCTGCGGTGCCGAGCTGTTCCGCTCGCACACCAAGTTCGAGGCGCACTGCGGGTGGCCGAGCTTCTACGCGCCGACCGAGTCCGACGCCGTCGAGCTCGTCGAGGACCGGTCGCACGGGATGGTCCGCACCGAGGTCCTGTGCGCCAGCTGCGGCTCCCACCTGGGTCACGTGTTCGACGACGCGCCGCAGACCCCCACCGGTGACCGGTTCTGCATGAACTCGGTCTCGCTCACCTTCGAGGCCGACGGCGAGGGGGGCCAGGCCTGACGGCGCCCGCCGTGCGCGTCCTCACCCTCAACCTCCAGCACGCCGCCCCCGCCCGGACCGCAGTCGACGCCGGCGGCCCGGCCGGCGCGACGACGCTGGACCGGGCGGCCGAGGAGATCGCGGCCACGGGGGCCGACGTCGTCCTGCTCCAGGAGGTCGACCGCAACCTGCGCCGCTCCGGCGGCCTGGACCAGGCCGCGACCCTCGCGCAGCGGTTGGGGATGGCCCACCGGTTCGCGGCGAACATCGCCGGCACGCGGGTGGGCGTCCCCCTGCCCGCCCGTGTCTCCACGCCCGCGCGCGGCTACGGCGTGGCCCTGCTGACGCGGCTGCCCGTCGCCACCTGGCACGTGATGCGGCTGCGCGGTGGAGGCCCCCGACGGCGCACCGGGCGCCCGGCCTGGTCGCCCCTCGGCTGGACGTGGGACCCCACGCGCGTGCTCCTGGCCGCCGTGCTGCGCACGGGGGCGGGGCCGGTGAGCGTCGGCGTCACGCACCTGTCGGTCAGGCCCGACGTCGCCCGCCGGCAGCTCACCGCCGCGGCTGGAGCGCTGCTGACCCTGCCCGGCCCGCACCTGCTCGGCGGAGACCTCAACCTCGACGCCGCCGCGGTGGCGTCCTCGGAGGTGGTCGCCGACGGGCGTCTGGCCCCGCTCGCGGCCGGCCTGACCTTCACCAACGCCCGCCCGCGCACCCAGCTCGACCACCTGCTCGCCTCCGGCCTCGTGGCGACGGGCCCCGCCGTCGTCCACCACCTCTCCGTCTCCGACCACGCCGGGCTCAGCGTGGACGTGCACCGGAGCTGAGCCGGCGACGGCGCCGGCCCCGCCCCTGGACGTGCGCCGGGCACCCCGGCCGGCGGTGGGAGGATGAGCCCGGACCGGACCGGAGGAGGGGGAACGCGTGGCAGGTGTGCTCACCGGCTTCGCGACCCTCGCGATCGTCGTGACGCTCGGGTACGCGCTCGCCCGGTGGGGAGTCCTCGGCGAGGGCGCCGACACCGTGCTGAGCCGCCTGACGTTCTTCGCGGCGACACCTGCGCTGATGTTCCGCACGGTGGCGGCGGCGGAGGTCGGTGACGTCTTCTCGGCGGCCGCGCTGGTCAACGTCCTCACCGCGCTCGCCCTGGCGGCCGCCTACACGCTCGTCTGCGCCGTCCTGCTGCGGCAGCGGGGGGCGGAGCTGACCCTGGGCGCCCTGACGGCCAGCTACGTCAACGCGGGCAACCTCGGCATCCCGCTCCTCGTCTTCGCCGTCGGTGACGCCGCCGCGATCGCCCCCGTGCTGCTGCTGCAGCTGCTCGTCATGGTGCCCGTCAGCTTCTCCCTGCTCGACGCCCAGACGGGGCGGCGCGGCGTCTCCCTCACGCAGACGGTGACCATGCCCGTGCGCAACCCGCTCGTCATCGGGGTGCTGCTGGGCCTCGTCGTCTCCCTCACGGGCGTGCGCGTCCCGCAGGTGCTCGCGCTGCCGGTCGACATGGTCGCCGACCTCGCGATCCCCGCCATGCTCATCACCTTCGGCGTCTCCCTGCACGGCGCGCCCCTGCCCGGGCGCGGCGAGGTGCGGGCGCCGCTGTGGACCGCCGTCGTGCTGAAGAACCTCGGCGGGCCGCTGCTCGCCTACCTCCTGGGTGCCCACGCGTTCGGGCTGACCGGGAAGGAGCTGCTCGCCCCCGTGATCGTCGCGGCCCTGCCGACGGCGCAGAACGTCTTCGTCTACGCCATGCGGTACGGCCGGGCGGTGCCGATGGTGCGCGACGTCATCCTCGTGACCACGATCGGCTGCGTGCCGGTCGTGGTGGCCCTCGTGGGGGTGCTGGGATGAGCCTGCCGCGCGGACCGGGCCGCCGCCCTGCCGTCCCGGCCCCGGCGATGTTCATGGTCTCCGGCGCCAGCCAGTACCTCGGCGCCGCCGTGGCCGTCGGCCTCTTCGTCCACATGCCGGCGACGACGGTGGCCTGGTGGCGGATGCTGGTCGCGGGGGCCTTCCTGCTGGTCTGGCGGCGTCCGTGGCGGGCGCCGTGGACCCGTCGCACGCTGGCGGCCTCCGCCCTCTTCGGGGTCGTCCTCGGGGCGATGAACCTCCTCTTCTACAGCGCCATCTACTACCTCCCGCTCGGGACCGCGGTCTCCCTGGAGTACCTCGGCCCGGTGGCGGTCGCGGCGCTCGCTGGACGGGGCCTGCGGGTGCGCGTCGCGATCGGCCTGGCGCTGCTGGGCGTGGTCTCCATCAGCGGGCTCGGGCTGGACTGGTCGGACCCGGGCACCGCCCCCGGCGTGCTGCTCGCGGTCCTCGCGGGGGCCGCGTGGGCGGTCTACATCCTGCTGGGGCGGCGGATCGCCGCCGGGCGGGACGGCCTGACGTCCCTCGCCGCCGGGATGGCCGTCGCCGCCGTCGTCTACGCGCCGGTCGCCGCGCCGACCGTCGGGATCGCGCTGAGGGACCTCGCGCTCCTCGCCACGGTCGTGGGCGTGGGGATCCTCTCCTCGCTCGTGCCGTACGCCATCGAGCAGGTCGCCCTCACCCGCCTCGCCGCACCGACCTTCGCGCTGCTGACCTCGCTCCTGCCCGCGACGTCTCTCGCGGCCGGGCTGGTGGTCCTCGGGCAGGTGCCGACGGCGGGGGAGACGGTCGGCCTCGTCCTCATCTCCGTCGCGGTGCTGCTGGCCAGCCGGGAGGGCGATCCCGAACCGCGGCTGGACCGGCCGGACGCACCTCCGCCCGGCTGAGCCGGGGAGCACAGCGCGGTCCGGGCGTCCCGGATCCCAGCGGGCCGTGAGCGATGTCCCAGAGGGCGCACCCTGGGCATTCCGGACCGGCACGTGCGATACTGGGCGGCAGGTGGCGCGTCAACCGCGCCCCGACATCGCACTGCACGGCCACCGCGCCGGCGGGCACTCGCCCCGCCGATGACGAGTGAGCGGAGATGCCTGCGGTGACCTTCTGCTGAGAGAAGTACCTCTTCGTGCCCCAGAACACCCCTGCGCCCACGACCGCCTCGTTCGACGCCCTGGGCGTCCCCGGCCTCCTGTCGCGGTCGCTGACCACGCGCGGCATCACCGCGCCCTTCCCGATCCAGACCGCGACGCTGCCCGACACGCTCGCCGGCCGCGACGTGCTCGGCCGCGGCCGCACGGGCTCCGGCAAGACGCTCGCGTTCTCGCTGCCCCTCGTGGCCCGGCTCGCCGCCCTCGTGCCCTCGGGCGAGTCGATCGCCGGGCGCACCAGGCCCGCGCACCCGCGCGGGCTCGTGCTGGCCCCGACGCGCGAGCTCGCCACCCAGATCGCCGAGACGATCACCCCGCTGGCAACCGCCGCGGGCCTGAGCGTGACCACGATCTTCGGCGGCGTCAGCCAGAACCGGCAGGTCGAGGCCATCAACCGCGGCGTCGACATCGTCGTGGCCTGCCCGGGCCGCCTCGAGGACCTCATGGGCCAGCGCCTGATCCACCTCGACCGGATCGCCGTCACCGTCCTGGACGAGGCGGACCACATGGCCGACCTCGGCTTCCTGCCCGGCGTGACCCGGATCCTGCGGGCGACGCCGCGCGGCACCCAGCGTCTGCTCTTCTCGGCGACCCTGGACAACGGCGTTGACAAGCTCGTGACCCAGTTCCTCGACAACCCGCTGCACCACAGCGTCGACACGGCGTCCTCGCCCGTCGCCGCCATGGAGCACCACGTCTTCCTGGTGCCCTCCACCGACGCGAAGAACGAGCTCGTCCGCACGCTCGCCTCCGGCAGCGCCCGCCGGCTGCTGTTCACCCGCACCAAGCACCAGGCCAAGAAGCTCGCGCGCCAGCTCACCTCGTCCGGCGTGCCCGCCGTGGAGCTGCACGGCAACCTCTCGCAGAACGCCCGCGAGCGCGGGCTCGACGCCTTCTCGTCCGGCGAGGTGCGCGTCATGGTGGCCACCGACATCGCCGCCCGCGGCATCCACGTCGACGACGTCGACCTCGTCGTCCACGTGGACCCGCCCGCCGAGCACAAGGCGTACCTGCACCGCTCCGGCCGCACGGCGCGCGCCGGCCACGGCGGCGACGTCGTCACCGTCGTCCTGCCCGAGCAGCGCAGCGACTTCCGGTCGCTGGCCCGGGCGGCGAAGATCTCCGCCGCGCCCGTGAGCGTGACGGCGGACGACCCGCGGGTGGCCGAGCTCGTCGGCGAGGTGGCCGCCGTCGTCGACCCGCAGCGGGCGCCGCTGGCCGCCTCGCGCAAGCCAGCGCCGCAGCAGCCCGGGGCCGGACGGGCCTCCGGGGGCTCGCGCCGTCGTCGCGGAGGCTCCGCCGCCGGACGGGCGAGCACCGGCACGAGCGGGGCGGGCTCGGCCCGCACCACTGTCAACGGCCGATCGGTCGGCGCCCCGGTGAACACCGGCTCCGCCGCGCCGGCCGCGTCGACCGGCGGGCGGGCACGGCCGGGACGTCGTCGTCGCGCAGGAGCCGCCCAGGGCGCGCCGCGCGGGGCCGTGAACCGCTGAGTCGAGGCCGCCGCGCGGGGCCGTGAACCGCTGAGTCGAGGCCGCCGCACAGGGCGCTGAACAACTTGTGACGCACCTGTGACTCGTTTCAGGATGCGAGTCCTCCCTGTACCTGCGACGCTTCTTCTGTTCGTAGGACCAACGCCCGCACGCCCGTGCGGACGAGATTAGGGAGGTGCTCCCATGGTTGGTGAGCTCATCGGTCTCATCATCTTCGGCGCCGTGATCGGCGCCCTCGCCCGTCTGGTCATGAAGGGCGACCAGAACATCGGCGTCATCTGGACGATCGTCCTCGGCGCCCTCGGTGCCGCCGTCGGCTACTGGCTCTCGGGACTCCTCGGGGTCGGTGAGACGGGCGGGATCGACTGGATCCGGTGGATCATCTCGATCATCGCGGCGGTGGTCTTCATCGGGATCTACATGGCTGCCACGGGTCGACGCGCGACGCGCTGACGCCTGAGCCGAGAAGTGGCCTGTCGCACCACGGTGCGGCCGGCCCCTTCTGCTGTGTGCTGACACGTCCTGCCGCGAGACCGCGGCTAGTCTGTGCGGCGAGGGCCAGCGGTCAGCTCAGGGAGGCCTGGTGCTCGTCGTCGGACGCCGCCTCGCTCTCCTCGGTGAGCAGCGGCAGCCGGAGCTCGAGAACCGCCCCTCCCGGGCCCGTGGCGTCAGCGACCAGGAGCTCCCCGCCGTGAGCACGGGCGATCTCGCGGCTGATGGCGAGGCCGAGCCCGCTGCCGCCCTGGTCTCGGCCGCGGGCCTCGTCGAGCCGGGCGAAGCGGTCGAAGACGCGCTCGCGGTCCTCCGGGGCGATGCCCCCGCCGTCGTCCCGGACCGTGACGACGGCGGAGCCGCCATGCCGCCGCAACGACAACGAGATGGTCGTGCGGGCGTGGCGGCGGGCGTTGTCGGTGAGGTTCCGCAGGACGCGCGCCAGCTGTGACGGGTCCCCGAGCACCCGGAGCGCCGGCAGAGGCTCGACCTCGACCTGCAGGTCGGTGGTGCGGCGCAGCCACTGTGCCTCGTCGTGGACCACGTCGTCGAGGTCGACCTCCCGCTCCGTCCGCGGGGCGCGGCCGTCGAGCCGGGCGAGCAGCAGGAGGTCGTCGACGAGCCGAGCCATGCGGGACTGCTCGGTGTGCAGGGCAGCCGCGGTCTCCTGCCACAGGTCAGGCTCGTCCCGGGCGACGGCGACCTCCAGCATCGCCTGCATGTTGGCCAGGGGCGTGCGCAGCTCGTGCGAGGCGTCCGAGACGAAGTGGCGGCGCCGCTCGGTCGCCGCCTGGATGCGGGCGAGCATCGAGTTCATCGTGTCCGCGAGCCGGTAGAGCTCATCGCGCGCGGGCGGCAGCGGCACGCGTTGCGACAGGTCACCCGCGCCGATCGTGGCCGCCTTGCGCCGGATCTCCTCCACCGGGGCCAGGGCCCGGCCCACGCTCAGCCACGTGACGAGCCCCGTCAGCACCAGGACGGCGGGGAAGACGGCCGCCACCATCCGGGCGGTGTCCGAGACCGCCCGGTTCGCGGCCCTGAGCGACTGCGCGACCACGACGGTGCGTGGGTGGTTCGACGTCCCGGCCGGCATCGCGAGCACCCGGTACTGACGGCCTGGTGTGACGGGGAGCGTGCGGGTACGGACGTGCGGCTCGTCGACCGGGCGCGACATCGGGCCGATCTTCAGTCCTTCGCTGGCGGCGATGACGTGGCCCTGGTCGTCCAGCACCTGGACGAGGCTGCCGCTGTACGGCACCGGGCGGACCCCCGGCGTGGTCACCAGGCCGTCCTGCAGGACGGCGATGTCGAGGGCGCGGTCCTGGGCCATGGCGTCGACGCCGGCCACGAGCTCCTGACGCACGAGCAGGACCAGTGCCGCGCCAGCCCCGGCCAGGATGACGGCGACCACCGCCGTCGCCGCGAGCGTGGTGGTCGCCCGCACGCTGAGCCGGCCGCCCGTCACGGGTGCCTCCCGCTGAGGCGGTACCCCAGTCCCCGCACAGTGCTGATCGAGATGCCAGGTGTGGGGCCGAGCTTGCGCCGGAGCCGGCCGATGTAGACCTCCACCACGTTGGGACCGCCGTCGAACGCCTGGTCCCACACGTGCTCGAGGATCTCGTGCTTCCCGACCACGTGCTCCGCGCGGTGCACGAGGAAGGTCAGCAGCGCGAGCTCGCGGGCCGTCAGCTGCAGCTCACGCTCGCCGCACCAGGCGCGCTGGAGGGCGGGGTCGAGCCGGAGGGGCCCGACGGTGAGGGGCGGGCCGTCGCTCGTCGCCGCGCGACGGGCCAGGGCCCGCAGCCGGGCCGAGAGGACGACCGTCGAGAACGGCTTGGACATGTAGTCGTCGCCCCCGATGTCGAGGGCGTCGGCCTCGTCGTACTCGCCGTTCTTGGCCGTCAGGAACAGCACCGGGGTGCTGTCGCCGCGTACGCGCATCCGGCGGCACACCTCGTAGCCGGACAGGTGCGGCAGCATCACGTCCAGGACGACGACGTCGAACTCCTGCTCGCGGGTGTGCCACTCGCCGTCGATGCCGTCGTCCGCCACCACCACGCTGAAGCCCTCGGCCTCGAGGGTCCGCCGCAGCGCGGTGGCCAGGGGGCGCTCGTCCTCGACAACCAGAACACGCACGTGCTCTCCCCACGTCCTCATGGGTCTTCGTGTGCGTCTTCAGGCTACGCACGAGACGGGGGCGGCCGGGAGTCCCGGCCGCCCCCGTGCTGGGTGCGGGATGACCCCCACGTCCGAGGCGAGCGAACGTGGGGGGACGTGCTCCGCTCCGAGGAGGATCCGTTCAGGTCCTCTCGGCTGAAGTGGCGGTGCTACCGCGCCGTGCTAGTCGTCGTCGTGCTTCTTGTAGTCGTGGTGGCGGTCGCCGTGGTCGTCGCGGTCCTTCTTGTAGTCGTGGTGGCGGTCGCCGTGGTCGTCGCGGTCCTTCTTGTAGTCGTGGTGGCGGTCGCCGTGGTCGTCACGGTCCTTCTTGTAGTCGTGGTGGCGGTCGCCGTGGTGGTCACGGTCCTTGTCGCCGTAGTGGCGGTCGCCGTGGTGCTCGCGGTGGTCCTTGTCGTGGTCGCGGTCACGGTTGCGGTCGCCGTAGTGGTGACCGTTGTCGAAGCGGTCGCAGTGGTCCTTCAGCTCGTCCACGGCGTCGCGGTAGGAGCGGGCGTGCTCACGGTGCCACCCGTCACGGTCCCGCCAGGTCACGTCCCAGTGGCCGTGGTGCCGGTAGAAGTCCACGTCCCAACACTTGTTCTTGTGGTGGTGGTTGTGGTCGTAGGAGCTCTGCCCGGCCGGGGCGAAGGAGGTCGTGGTGGCTGCGGACGCCGGGAGCGCACCGCCAAGCATCGACAGGCCGACGGCCGCAGCTGCGAACCCGCCGAGAATGGTCTTGTGAGACATCGGGTGACTCCCTCTTCATGGTGGTTGCCTCATTGCGCGCACCACTGTGCGAGGGGCCACCTGAAGGGAGCCTGAACGGACCTGTCGGTCCGCTCAGCCAGCAAGGGTGCCCGCTCCGCGACCCCTACGAACGGCGGGACCGCGGGGTGTGCCCGGGGCAGCTGTCACGCCCGGCCGGGCAGCAGCTCCCCGAGCAGGGTCTCGACCCGGGCGCGGATGTCGTCGCGGACCCGTCGTACGGTCCCGAGGTCCTTGCCGGCGGGGTCCTCGAGCTCCCAGTCCTCGTAGCGCACGCCCGGGAAGAACGGGCAGGCGTCGCCGCAACCCATGGTGATGACGACGTCGGAGGCCTGGACGGCGTCGGGGGTGAGGATCTTCGGCCTGGCGGCGGTGATGTCGATGCCCTCCTCGGCCATCGCCTGCACCGCGACGGGGTTGATCTGGTCAGCGGGCGCCGAGCCGGCAGAGCGGACCTCGACCTCCCCGTGCGAGAGCGCCGTCAGGTAGCCGGCGGCCATCTGGGAGCGGCCGGCGTTGTGGACGCAGACGAACATGACGCTGGGGCGGCCGGTCACTGGCACGAGGACTCCTCGGAACGGGTGCTGCGGGTGTGCTGGACCGAGGCTATGGGCTCCGGCTCGCAGGCTCTGCCGTGTCTCAGCCCGGTGGGGATGCCGAGGAACGCCGGCTCGGGGCGCGGTGCGCTGCAGCAGCCGGCGTCGTCGGGCGCGACGACAGCGTGACCCTCGAGGTCGAGGACGGGCAGCGTGGTCGAGCACACGCCGGTCTCGGGCAGGGAGAGCTCCAGCTCGCGGGCGGCCCGCTCGTCGCCGGCGAGGTGGGCAGCGACGGAGCGGACCTGCTCGTAGCCGGTGGCGAGGAGGAAGGTCGGCGCGCGGCCGTACGACTTCATCCCGACGATGAAGAAGCCGGGCTCCGGGTGCGCCAGGGTCTCGGCGCCGTGCGCGGGCACGGTGCCGCAGGAGTGGTGCTCCGGGTCGATGAGCGGCGCCAGCGCCCGTGGTGCCTCCACGCCGGGGTCGAGGTCGAGGCGCAGCTCGCGCAGCATGTCGACGTCGGGGCGGAAGCCCGTCGCTGCGGCGACGGCGTCGACGGTCAGCTCCCGAGGGCCGGTGGGGGTGTTGAGGGTGAGGGTGACCTGGTCGCCGTCGGGTGCGAGCGCGGCGACGGTGGCGGAGGTGAGCAGCCGGATCTTCCCGGCCGCGACGGCCTCGCGCAGGTGTGAGCCCAGCCGGCCGCGCGCGGGCAGCCCGTCGGCGTCCCCGCCGCCGTACGTGCGGGTCGCGGACGCGCCGCGGACCGCCCAGGTGATGGTCGTGGCGGGTTCGGTGCGGGCGAGCTCGACCAGGTTCAGCAGCGTGTTGGCGGCGGAGTGGCCGGCGCCGACGACGAGGACGTGCCTGCCGGCGCAGCGCTCGCGGTCCGAGCCGAGCACGTCGGGGAGCGGGCCGAGGAGGAACGGGGCCGCCTCCGCCTCGCCGGGCGCGGGCAGGCCGGAGACACCGAGCGGGTTGCGCTGCGGCCACATGCCCGAGGCGTCCACGACCGCGCGGGCGTGGTGGTCCACGACCCTGCCGTCGACGACGGCGCGGACCAGGAAGGGGCGATCCGCCCGGCCGGCGCCCTGGGTCTTGTCCATGCCGACCCGGCTGACCGCGACCACCTTCGCGCCGGTGACGATCCGGTGGCGAAGCTGCGGGTGTGCGGCCAGGGGCTCGAGGTACTGCGTCACGAGGTCCCCGCCCGTGGGGAGTCGCGTCCCCCGCGGTCGCTCCCAGCCGGTGGGCTCGAGGAGGCGCGCGGCCGCGGCGTCGACGTCGTACTGCCACGGCGAGAAGAGTCGGATGTGCGCCCACTCCCGGATCGCCGCGCCGACGGCGTGGCCCGCCTCGAGGACGAGCGGGTCCAGGCCCCGCTCGAGGAGGTGCGCGGCGGCCGCCAGGCCGACCGGACCGGCGCCGATGACGACGACCGGCAGGTCCGACGCGGGTGTTCTCGACATGGTGGTGCCTCCCGGGATGACGCACAACGTATTGATTGACGTCGATCGTTGGGAGCATGCGCTACCCATCGACGTTTGTCAATCAGTGAGGCATACTCGTGCCATGGCCACGCTTCCCCTCGCCCAGTCCCCGGAGGCGGGGGTGTGCTGCAGCCCCCTCACCCGCGAGCCGATGAGCATCGCGGACGCCGAGCGTCTGGCGGGCATCCTGAAGGCGGTCGCCGACCCGGCCCGACTGCGGCTGCTGTCGATCATCGCCAGTCACGACGGCGGCGAGGCGTGCGTGTGCGACCTGACCGAGCCCCTCGACCTCTCCCAGCCGACGGTCTCCCACCACCTCAAGGTGCTGGTGGAAGCGGGCCTGGTCACCCGGGAGAAGCGCGGGAGATGGGCCTACTACGCGGTCGTCCCCGCTGCGCTCGACGCGCTCGGCGGAGTGCTGACCACGCGGCACGCCAACGCCGGAGACTGCTGCTGACGGCGGGCACCGCAGGCGCGGAGGAAGAGTGGGCCCCGTGGGGATCGAACCCACAACCCGCGGATTAAAAGTCCGCTGCTCTGCCGATTGAGCTAGAGGCCCCGGCCGTCCGTTGCCGGACGACGGAGGATCAGGTTACCCGCGCCGCCAGCCGCCCACCTGCACCTGTGACCTTCGGACTGCACGGGCTTCCCGCACGCGGGTAGCGTCTGAGCGTGAACCGGACGGCAGGGCGCCGTGCGGGCCGAGCCCCGCCAGGGGGGAGGGAGCAGGGGGCATGAGCGAACGACGTTTCCGCCGTCCGGCGATGCTGGACCCGGCGCAGGCCGAGGCCATCCAGGGCGACGAGGACCCGGCCCTTCGCTCGGAGGTCGCCCACACCTCCGCGCAGGCCCTGGTGCGAGGGGGCCGCGAGGGTGCCGAGGACCCGGAGCTGGTGAGGCGGCTCGTCCAGCTCGTCGACACGGAGGGGCTCGACGCCATCGCCGCGCTGTGGTCCCGCAGCCCGCACACCACCCTCCCGGGCACGCTGTGGCGCCTCTACCTCCTGCGCGAGTGGGTGCGGCGCGACCCCGCGGCGGTGTCCGACCGGTACCGCCTCGGCCTCGAGCGGGCCGAGGTCGCGGGCGCCGTCGCCGGCGTCGAGGAGCCGCCCGGGCCCGAGGAGGTCTCCGCCGTCTGCGACAAGGTGCTCTCCGGCCTCTACGACGGCGACCTCGCCGTCGCGCTCGAGCGCGCCGCAGCCTTCCTCCGCGTGCTCGCCACCGGCTCCGCCATGCACGCCGACTGGATCGAGGAGGACGACGACGACCTCGCCTTCCGCGTCACGCGCCGCGCCGGCGCGCTGCTCACCACGGCGGAGGAGCTCGAGGAGGCCGCGGGGCTCTACCGCGGAGGCCGGCTGGACTGACCGGACTCCGCGGGGGCGCCGTCGGACGCCCCCAAAAAGTGCCGCCGCGGGCCGAGGTCAGCAGGTCAACGGCCAGCACCGAACCGAAAGTCTGTGCCTGCGCGCCGAAACAGGTGATACTGCCGGTACCGGCAACGACGGCGGGAGGCAGACATGACTGCGACGAGGCAGTCCGACGACGTACGCGCCAGCGGGACTCACGAGGTCACCGAGCGCGAGGCGCGGAGGGTGGCCGAGGCCGCCCGGGAGAGCGGCTGGACCCAGCCGTCCTTCGCGAAGGAGCTCTACCTCGGGCGCTTCCGGCCCGAGCTCATCACCCCGCACCCACGGCCCGAGCCGGAGCTCGCCGCCCGCGGTGAGGCCTACCTGGGGCAGCTGACCGAGTTCCTCAGGACGGTCGACGGCCAGGCCATCGAGCGGGACGCCCGGATCCCGGACGAGGTGGTCGCGGGGCTGGCGCGCATCGGCACGTTCGGCATCAAGATCCCCACCGAGTACGGGGGCCTCGGGCTCGGCCAGGTGCACTACAACCGCGCGCTGATGCTGATCGGCAGCGTCAACCCGGCGATGGGGGCACTGATCTCCGCGCACCAGTCGATCGGGGTGCCGGAGCCGGTCAAGCAGTTCGGCACCGAGGAGCAGAAGCGGGCCTACCTGCCGCGCTGCGCCGCCGGCGCCATCTCGGCCTTCCTGCTCACGGAGCCGGACGTCGGTTCCGACCCGGCCCGCCTGCACGCGACCGCGACCCCCACCGACGACGGCGACTACCTCCTCGACGGCGTCAAGCTGTGGTCCACCAACGGCGTCGTCGCCGAGCTCCTCGTGGTCATGGCCCGGGTGCCGCAGTCCGAGGGGCACCGCGGCGGCATCACGGCCTTCGTCGTCGAGGCGGACTCGCCCGGCATCACGGTCGAGCGGCGCAACGCCTTCATGGGTCTGCGGGGTCTGGAGAACGGCGTCACCCGGTTCGACCAGGTCCGCGTCCCCGCCGCGAACGTGCTCGGCCGCGAGGGCCAGGGCCTAAAGATCGCCCTGACCACCCTCAACACGGGCCGGCTCTCCATCCCCGCACTGTGCGTCGGGGCGTCGAAGTGGTCCCTCAAGATCGCCCGCGAGTGGGCGCGCGAACGGGTCCAGTGGGGTCGGCCGGTCGGGCGGCACGCCGCCGTCGCCCACAAGATCGCCTTCATGGCGACGGCCACCTACGCGCAGGAGGCGGTCGTCGAGCTCGCCGGGCACCTGGCCGACGCCGGCCGCACCGACATCCGGATCGAGGCCGCCCTCGCCAAGCTCTTCGCCTCCGAGCGGGCCTGGCAGGTGGCCGACGAGCTTCTGCAGATCCGGGGTGGTCGCGGCTTCGAGACGGCGGACTCCCTCGCGGCCCGCGGCGAGCGGGCGGTCCCGGCCGAGCAGATCCTGCGGGACCTGCGGATCAACCGGGTCTTCGAGGGCTCCTCGGAGATCATGCACCTGCTCATCGCCCGAGAGGCGGTCGACGCCCACCTCGCCGTCGCCGGCGACATCATCGACCCGGACGTCGGCATGGTCGGCAAGGCTCGGGCCGCCGGACGCGCGGGGGCCTTCTACGCCAGGTGGTTGCCGCAGCTGCTCACCGGTCCTGGCGCGGTCCCGACCTCCTACGGCGAGTACGGGCCGCTGGCCACGCACGTGCGCTTCGTCGAGCGCAGCTCGCGCCGGCTCGCCCGCGCGACGTTCTACGGCATGGCGCGTTGGCAGGGCGGCCTGGAGCAGCGGCAGGGCTTCCTCGGCCGCGTGGTCGACATCGGCGCCGAGCTCTTCGCGATGGCCGCGATGTGCGCCCGTGCGCAGATGCAGCTCGAGGACGACGACGCAGCCACCGGCCGCGCGGCCGTCCGGCTCGCCGACGCCGCGTGCCGTCGTTCGCGGCTGACCGTCGAGCGACTCTTCGACGCGCTGTGGACCAACACCGACGCCGCCGACGAGGCTCTGGCGAAGGACGTCCTCGACGGCGACCACGTCTGGGCGGAGGCGGGCGTCATCGACCTGAGCGAGGGCACCGGCCCGTGGATCGCGGACTCCTCGGCCGGGCCGGCCCGCGCGCCCGACGTCTCCCGCCGGATGCTGCCCCCGACCGCGCCGGGCGACTGACCCGGCGACCCACCGACGGCGACGAAGGGGCCCTTCGGCGGCACCAAGCACGGGACCGGCGGCAGGCGGACGAGCGAGGCGCGAAAGCGCGGCCCGGGCGAGGATGGGCCCATGGCACTCGCGGACGAAACGGTCATCGGCACGGACCACCTGGACAGCCGGACGGTCGAGCAGGTGCTCGCCCTCGCCGAGGCGGTGGCTGCCGCCGACGGCGTGGCGGCCCTGTCCGAGCAGCCGCTGCTCGACCTGCGCAGCCCGGTGCGGCCGGTCCGTCACCTGCTCGTGCGCGGCCCCGGGGGTGAGGGGCCCGTGCGCGCGTACGCCCAGATCGACGCGGACGGCACCAGCGCCGAGCTCGCCGTCCACCCCGAGCACCGCCGCCGGGGAGTCGGCCGCGCCCTGCTCGACGCCGTCCGAGCCGGCGCACCCGGGGTGGCGGTGTGGGCGCACGGCGACCTGCCGGCCGCCCGGGCGCTCGCGGCCGCGGCCGGGATGGATCGCGTGCGCGAGCTGCTGCAGCTGGGCCTGGACCTGCCGGAGCGGCACGCCGACCTGCCGGAGCAGCACGACGCTGGTCGCGGCGGGTCCGCCGTCGTCCCGGTGGGCGGGGGTGACGGTCCTCAGGTGCGGACGTTCCGGGTGGGGGAGGACGAGGAGGTCTGGGTGCGCCAGAACGCCCGCGCCTTCGCCGACCACCCCGAGCAGGGCCGCATGACGGTGGAGGACCTGCGGGCCCGGGAGGCCGAGGACTGGTTCGACCCGTCCCTCCTGTGGCTCGTGCCCTCCGACGACGGCGCCCGCGTCCTGGCGTCCATGTGGGTCAAGGTGGTCCCCGGGGAGGACTCCGGCGAGATCTACGTCCTCGGCGTGGACCCGGAGGCGCAGGGCCGCGGCCTCGGCTCCGCGCTCACCACCCGGGCGCTGGACGAGATGTCGCGCCGCGGCCTGCGCCGCGCCACGCTGTACGTCGAGGGCGACAACGTGGCGGCCCGCCGGACCTACGAGAAGCAGGGGTTCCGGCGCGTCGCCACCGACGTCCAGTACCGATGAGACGACCGGCGGGCCCGTCACCCGCCGGCCACCTTCCGGTGCAACGATGTCATTCATGAGCGACACGGAGGAGATCCACGTGGACGACGACGAGCGCGGCGACGGCAGCGTCGCCGAGGACGCCGCCGAGCTGCTCTCCCGGGACGGCGCGGACTCGGACGACCCCGCCGGCACCGCCTCCGACGACCCCGCCGGCACCGCCTCCGACGGCCCTGCCACCACGGTGTCGG
This sequence comes from Georgenia soli, assembly GCF_002563695.1. NCBI lineage: Bacteria > Bacillati > Actinomycetota > Actinomycetes > Allobogoriellales > Allobogoriellaceae > Georgenia > Georgenia soli. Next base: position 2,725,071 of record NZ_PDJI01000004.1, read on the forward strand.
CAGCGCCGGCCAGCTCCCTGGCGGCCGAGGTGGCCCGCGAGGCGAACCTCGCCGGCCTGGCGGACGGCGAGGCCCGTGAGGCCGACCTCGACGAGCTCGAGGACGACGACGAGCTCGCCCGCCTCGAGGACGACGACGAGGACGAGATGGCCGCGCAGGCGCGCTCCATGGCCAGGGTCCTCTCCGGCGTCTCGGCGTCGTCCGCGTCGCTCACCCGCCAGGTCGAGGAGGCCGAGGCGGAGGCGGCGGAGGAGGACCTACCGCCGTGGGAGGCCGAGCTGCCCGAGGGCCGCTTCGCCGACCGTGAGCTCAGCTGGCTCGCCTTCAACGAGCGGGTGCTCGAGCAGGCGGAGGACCAGGACGTGCCGATCCTCGAGCGCGCCTGGTTCCTGGCGATCTTCGCGTCGAACCTCGACGAGTTCTACATGGTCCGGGTGGCCGGCCTGAAGCGGCGCATCGCCACCGGGATGGCGGTCACGGCCGCGTCCGGGCTCTCCCCGCGCCAGGTGCTCGAGGCGATCTCCCACCGCGCCAAGGAGCTCGCCGAGCGGCACGCCCGCGTCTTCGCCGACGACGTCCAGCCCAAGCTCGCCGCCGAGGGCATCCACCTGCTCCACTGGGAGGCGCTGAGCGGGAGCGAGCAGGAACGTCTGCACAAGTTCTTCCGCAAGCAGATCTTCCCGGTGCTGACCCCCCTCGCGGTGGACCCGGCGCACCCGTTCCCCTACATCTCCGGCCTCTCGCTGAACCTCGCCGTGCTGGTGCGCAACCCCGTGTCAGGCAAGGAGCACTTCGCCCGGGTCAAGGTCCCGCCGCTGCTGCCCCGGTTCATCGCCGTCGACTCCGAGGGGCGGCCCTACCGCCCGGAGGACGTGCCCGCCGACGCGGGCGGGCGGACCTCCTTCGTCCCGCTCGAGGAGATCATCGCCCACCACCTCGACGCCCTCTTCCCCGGCATGGAGATCGTCGAGCACCACACCTTCCGGGTCACGCGCAACGAGGACGTCGAGGTCGAGGAGGACGACGCCGAGAACCTCCTCAAGGCCCTCGAGAAGGAGCTCATGCGGCGCCGCTTCGGCCCCGCCGTGCGGCTGGAGGTCGCCGAGGGCATCAGCCCGCACGTGCTCGACCTGCTCAAGCGCGAGCTCGGCGTGGTCGACCAGGAGGTCTTCCACCTCCCGGCACCGCTGGACCTGACGGGCCTGAACGTCATCCACGACCTCGACCGCCCGGGCCTGAAGTACCCCAAGTTCGTGCCGGTCACGGCGCAGGGGCTGGCCGAGGTGGAGTCGGCCAGCCCGACCGACATCTTCGCCGCGATCCGCGAGCGCGACATCCTCCTGCACCACCCCTACGACTCGTTCTCGACGTCGGTGCAGCAGTTCCTCGCCCAGGCCGCCGCGGACCCGAAGGTGCTGGCGATCAAGCAGACCCTCTACCGCACCTCGGGCGACTCCCCGATCGTCGACGCCCTCATCGACGCCGCGGAGTCCGGCAAGCAGGTCCTCGCCATCGTGGAGATCAAGGCACGGTTCGACGAGCAGGCCAACATCACCTGGGCACGCAAGCTCGAGCAGGCCGGTGTGCACGTGGTCTACGGCATCGTCGGGCTGAAGACGCACGCCAAGCTCTGCCTCGTGGTCCGTCAGGAGCAGGACGGCCTGCGCCGCTACTGCCACGTCGGCACCGGGAACTACCACCCCAAGACGGCCCGTGGCTACGAGGACTTCGGGCTGCTCACCTGCGACCGCGACGTCGGCCAGGACCTCACCCGACTGTTCAACCAGCTCTCCGGCTACGCGCCGCGCACGCGCTTCCACCGGCTGCTCGTCGCACCGCGGTCGGTGCGCACCGGCCTGATCGAGCGCATCGAGCGCGAGATCATCAACCACCGCGAGGGCCGGCCGGCCTGGGTGAAGCTCAAGGTGAACTCGATCGTCGACGAGAAGGTCATCGACGCCCTCTACCGGGCCAGTCAGGCCGGGGTGCCGGTCGACGTCGTCGTCCGCGGGATCTGCGCGCTCCGGGCGGGGGTGCCGGGGCTCAGCGAGAACATCCGGGTCCGCTCCATCCTCGGGCGCTTCCTCGAGCACGCCCGGGTGTTCGCCTTCGGCAACGGCGGGGAGCCCGAGGTGTGGATCGGCTCGGCGGACCTCATGCACCGCAACCTGGACCGCCGGGTCGAGGCCCTCATCCGGATCGCGGACCAGGGGCAGATCGACTTCCTCGTGGAGCTGCTCGACGTCTCGATGGCGGACACCACCTCCACCTGGCACCTCGAGCGGGACGGCTGGCACCGGGTGGACCGGGGGCCGGACGGCGAACGGCTCGAGGACATCCAGGAGATGCTCATGGCCCGCGCCCGGCGCCGCGTGGCGGCCTCCCGGTGACGTCGCGGCCACAGGTCCTGGCCGCGGGGACGCTCACCTGGCGCGTGCGCGGGCGCAAGCTCGAGGTGCTGCTGGTCCACCGCCCCCGGTACGACGACTGGTCCTGGCCGAAGGGCAAGCTCGAGGAGGGGGAGACCATCGTCGAGTGCGCCGCCCGTGAGGCGGCGGAGGAGACGGGCGTGCCGGTCGCGCTCGGCCAGCCGCTGCCCACCGTGCGGCACCGGCTGAAGGACGGGCGGGTGAAGGTCACCCGTTACTGGGCGGCGCAGGCGCTCGACGACGCGGCCCAGTCCCTGACGTGCCGCGACGCCGTCCGCCCCGCCGACGCCCAGGAGATCGACGACGTGCGCTGGGTCGAGGTGAGCAAGGCCGCGAAGCTGCTCACCTACCCCCACGACCGCGACCCCCTCGGCGCGCTCGTGGACCAGTGGAAGGACGAGCGCCTGCGCACGTGGACGATGGTCGTCCTGCGGCACGCCCGCGCCCGGAAGCGCTCTGCCTGGAACGGCGAGGAGGCCACGCGTCCGCTCACGGCCGTGGGGCAGGTGCAGTCGGAGCGCCTCGTCCCGCTGCTGGCCGCGTACGGCGTCGAGGAGATCATGACGTCGCCGTGGGAGCGCTGCGCCGCCACGGTGCGCCCGTACCTCGAGGCCACCGGCATCGGGGCCGAGCTTCGTCCCGAGCTCACCGAGGCGGCGCACGAGCGCCGCTGGAAGCCGGTGCGCAACCTCGTGCGGCGGGAGCTGACCACCCGGGACCTTCCCGTGGCCATCTGCACCCACCGCCCCGTGCTGCCCACCGTCGTGGCGGAGATCGCGGACCGTACGCCGCACCGGATCATGAAGCAGGTGCCCGAGTCCGACCCGTGGCTGAGGACCGCCGAGATGCTCGTCGTCCACGTGGCCAAGCGGCCCGGACGCAGCGCCGCGGTGGCGGCGCTGGAGAAGCACCGCGTGTCGTCCTGACCGTCCGTCGTCGACGCCGCCCGGCAGCAGCCGCCGGGCCGGTGCGACGACCGCCGCGGTCCGAACGCCCGGGACCTCGGCCGTGAGGCCCGGACCCGCGTTGCGAAACTGTGACCGAAAGAACAAGTCATGTTCACCGGGCGTTCATCGTCCGCCCGCATCGCCGACACCCGCGCTCCCTAGCGTCCTCTTCTAGTCGGGCCCCCAGCTCCCGGCCCCCCGAGAAGAGGATGGATCTACCGTGAAGCTTGCAGCTAACCGCCGTGTGGCGGGTCTCGCCGCGATCAGCGCCCTGGCGCTCACCCTTGCGGCCTGTGGTGGTACTGACGCGGAGGAGAGCGGCGGCGGCTCCGAGGCCACCGAGGAGGGCGCGGCCCTCTCCGGCACCCTTCCGGGCGCGGGCGCGTCGTCGCAGGAGAACGCGATGAACGGCTGGCTCGCCGGGTTCACCGAGCAGAACCCCGACGTCCAGGCCTCCTACGACCCCGTCGGCTCCGGCACGGGCCGTGAGCAGTTCATCAACGGGGCGACGCTCTTCGGCGGCACCGACTCGACGTTCGACGAGGAGGAGCTCACGGCGGGCGCCGAGCGCTGCTACGGCGGTGAGGTCGTCGAGCTGCCGCTGTACATCTCCCCGATCGCCGTGGCCTACAACCTGCCCGGCCTCGACACCGAGAACCTCAACCTCCAGCCCGAGACGCTCGCCGCGATCTTCAACGGCGACATCACGAAGTGGAACGACCCGGCGATCGCCGAGGCCAACCCGGACATCGAGCTGCCCGACACCGACATCGTCCCGGTGAACCGCTCCGACGACTCCGGCACCACCGAGAACTTCACCGAGTACCTCGCCGCCGCGGCAGGCGACGCCTGGCCGCACGAGGCCAGCGAGACCTGGCCGATCTCCGGCACCCAGTCCGGCGCGCAGACCTCCGGCGTCGTCTCCACGCTCCAGGCCGCCGAGGGCACCATCGCCTACCTCGACGCCTCCCAGGTGCCGGACGGCTTCGGCACCGTCGCGGTCGGCGTGGGCGAGGAGTTCGTCCCGTTCTCGCCGGAGGCCGCCGCGGCCGTCGTCGACGCCTCCCCGGCCGCCGAGGACGCCACCGACCTGCGCCTGACGATCGACCTGGCCCGCGACACCGAGGAGTCGGGCGCCTACCCGATCGTCCTCGTCTCCTACACGATGGCCTGCTCCGTCTACGAGTCCGAGCAGGACGCGGAGAACGTCAAGGCGCTGCTCAGCTACATCGCCTCCGAGGAGGGGCAGCAGCGCGCGGCCGATCCGTCGGTCGCCGGCTCCGCCCCGATCTCCGACGACCTGCGCACCAAGGTCGAGGCCGCGATCGAGCAGATCTCCGTCGCCTGACGCTCCGAAGCGACCGCCGCGGGCGGGGCCGTGCCACCGTAACTCCTCGGTGGGACGGCCCCGTCCGTCGTCGTGGCACCGAATGGTCGCGGGGTTCCGGTCCGCCTAGAGTGTGGGCGGCAAAGCGGTTGGACCGGAGGAGGGACCACGTGCGGGCACCATCCCGGACGGCCACGATCGCAGCGGCGTCGTTCGCCCTGGCGCTCACCCTGGCGGGTTGTGGCTCGGCGGACGACGGCGGTGACGGGCTCTCCGGCCCGCTCCCCGGGGCCGGCGCCTCGTCCCAGGAGATCGCGATGACGGCCTGGCTCGCCGGGATGCACGACCTGCACCCCCACGTCCTCGTGTCCTACGACCCGGTGGGGTCCGGCAGCGGACGTGAGATGTTCCTCAACGGGGCGACGGCGTTCGCCGGCTCCGACGCCCCGATGAGCTCCGAGGAGCTCGCCCGGGGGCGTGAGCGCTGCAACGGCGGCGAGGTGGTCGAGCTGCCGCTGTACATCTCCCCGATCGCTGTCGCGTACAACCTGCCCGGCCTCGGTGCCGAGCACCTCGATCTCGAGCCGAAGACCCTCGCCGCGATCTTCAACGGCGACATCACCAGGTGGGACGACCCGGCCATCGCCGCGACGAACCCCGACGTGGAGCTGCCGGACGCCGACATCATCCCGGTGAACCGCTCCGACGACTCCGGCACCACCGAGAACTTCACCGAGTACCTCGCCGCCGCGGCGGGGGACGCCTGGCCGCACGAGCCGAGCGAGACCTGGCCGATCTCGGGAACCCAGTCCGGTGCCCAGACCTCCGGTGTCGTGACCACGATGGAGGCCGCGGAGGGAACCATCGGCTACCTCGACGCCGCCCAGGTCCCGGACAGCTTCGGGACCGTCGCCGTCGGGGTGGGGCAGGAGTTCGTGCCGTTCTCGCCGGAGGCCGCGGCCGCCGTCGTCGACGCCTCCCCGCCGGCCGAGGGCGCCACCGACCTGCGCCTGACGATCGACCTGGCCCGCGACACCACCGAGGCCGGCACCTACCCGATCGTGCTGATCTCCTACACGATGGCCTGCTCGGTCTACGAGTCCGAGCAGGACGCCGAGAACGTCAGGGCGCTGCTCAGCTACATCGCCTCCGAGGAGGGCCAGGAGCGGGTGGCCGACCCGCGGGTGGCCGGCTCGGCCCCCATCTCGGACGCGCTGCGCACCCGGGTGACGGCCGCGATCGACCAGATCCGGGCGGCCTGAGGAAGGCCCGGGGACAGTGTCACGTACCCGATCGCGGACGCCTGTGAGCGAGACGACAGGCGCAGTTCACCCGCTGTTCACCTTGCGACTCCCTCGCGGACACCGGCGGTGCCTAGAGTTCGTGGCGTCGGCCTCGGCGTGCTCGCGTCCGGGCCCCGTCATGGTGCGGTCCCCCGCCGCACCTCAGGCTGCCGCCCCGGCGCGGACCCCCGAGCCCCCGCACCGGTCGTCGACCGTCTCCCGCGCACCATCCCCCGCCCGCAACCGCTAGACCCGGAGGACCCGTGGCAACCGTCACCACTCCAGACGCCCCGCCCGGGCGCGCACCGGCGACCCGGCTGAGCGAAGCCCCCGGCCGCCTGGGGAACAAGGTGTTCGCCGGTGTCTCCACCGGTGCCGGCATCACGATCCTCATCATCCTGGCGGCGGTGGCCGGCTTCCTCCTCATGCGGTCGTGGCCCGCGATCACGGCGTCGCAGGAGGACTACGAGGCCGTCGGCTTCATGCAGGGCAAGGGCCTGGCCGCCTACATCGCCCCGCTCATCTTCGGCACGCTGCTCTCCTCGGTGATCGCGCTGCTCATCGCGGTGCCGCTGAGCATCGCCATCGCGCTCTTCATCTCCCACTACGCGCCGCGCCGGGCGGCGCAGGGCCTCGGGTACCTCGTCGACCTCCTGGCCGCGATCCCCTCGGTGGTCTACGGCATGTGGGGCATGTCGTGGCTCGTGCCCCAGCTGGAGCCGCTGTTCGCCTGGCTCTCGGGCACGCTCGGCTTCATCCCGCTCTTCGTGGGCTTCCAGGCGCCGGCGAAGAACATCATGTCCGCCGGCATCGTCCTCGCCGTCATGGTCCTGCCGATCATCACCGCCACGATCCGGGAGGTCTTCCTCCAGACGCCCCGCCTGCACGAGGAGGCGTCCCTGGCGCTCGGCTCGACACGCTGGGAGATGATCCGGATGGCGGTCTTCCCGTTCGGCCGCTCGGGCATCATCAGCGCCTCGATGCTCGGCCTCGGGCGTGCGCTCGGCGAGACGATGGCCGTGCTGATGATTCTCTCGCCCGGGTTCCTCATCAACTTCTACCTGCTCAAGCCGGGCCAGCACCAGTCCATCGCGGCGAACATCGCGAACCAGTTCCCGGAGGCCTCCGGCCTCGGTGCCGACGTGCTCATCGCGACCGGTCTCGCCCTCTTCGCGATCACCTTCGGCGTGAACCTGTTCGCCCGCTGGATCATCGCCCGCCGCGCCGAGTTCTCGGGAGCGAACTGATGACGACCACCACCGCACCCCTGCTCGAGCGCACCGGCAAGCTGCCGACGTGGGCGCCCTGGGGGATCCTGGCCGGCGCCGTCGTCGTCGCGCTCGTCCTCCTCAGCGTGGTCTCGGAACCCACCGTCGCCTCCGTCGCGCTGGTCGGCGCCATCGTCTTCCTGTTCGCGAACTGGGCCACCTCGCGCGCCGTCGAGGGCCGGCGCCGCGCCAAGGACCGCCTCGCCACGAGCCTCGTGACGGGTGCGTTCCTCCTGGCGATGGTCCCGCTGATCTCGCTCGTGTGGACCGTGCTCGCCAAGGGCATGGCCATGATGAGCTGGGACTTCCTGACGACGGACATGACCGGCATCTTCGGCGACATGCGCGAGGGCGGCGCGCTGCACGCCATCATCGGCACCCTGTGGGTGACCGGGATCGCCTCGCTGATCTCGATCCCGCTGGGCATCTTCACCGCGATCTACCTGGTCGAGTACGGCAAGGGCCGCCTCGCCCGGGCCATCACGATCCTCGTGGACGTCATGACGGGCATCCCGTCGATCGTCGCCGGTCTGTTCGCCTTCGCCTTCTTCACGATCATCGTCGGGCCGGCCTACCGGTCGGCGTTCATGGGAGCCGTCGCCCTCGCCGTCCTCATGACGCCGGTGGTCGTGCGCTCGGTGGAGGAGATGCTGCGCCTCGTCCCCAACGAGCTGCGCGAGGCCTCCTACGCCCTCGGTGTGCCCAAGTGGCTCACCGTGGTCAAGGTGGTGCTCCGCACCGCCATCGCCGGCATCACCACCGGCGTGATGATCGCCATCGCCCGCGTGATCGGCGAGACCGCCCCGCTGCTGATGACCACGGGCATCATCGCCACCACCAACAACGATCCGTTCGAGGGCCGCATGGCCACCCTCCCGGTCTTCGCCTACCGCCAGTACGCCCAGGGCGGCATCGGCGTGGAGCGGGCCTGGGCCGCCGCCCTCACCCTCGTCGCGATCGTCATGCTGCTCAACCTCGTGGCGCGACTGGTGAGCCGGTACTTCTCGCCGAAGGGCGTCTCGTGACCCCCGCCCGCGCACTGCGCACCTCCGACCTCCGCCCCGCACCCCCGGTGCAGCTCACCCCCGCGCGCCCCGCCAGCTCCGGAAGGACCGCCCATGTCTAAGCGCATCGACGTCAACGACCTCAACGTCTACTACGGTGACTTCCTCGCGGTGGAGGGCGTCAACATGACGATCGAGCCCCGCTCCGTCACCGCGCTGATCGGCCCGTCAGGGTGCGGCAAGTCCACCTTCCTGCGCACGCTCAACCGCATGCACGAGGTCATCCCGGGCGCCCGTGTCGAGGGCGAGGCCCTCATGGACGGGCAGAACCTCTATGCCCCGGAGGTCGACCCGGTGCAGGTGCGCCGGCAGGTCGGCATGGTCTTCCAGCGGCCCAACCCCTTCCCGACGATGTCCATCGCCGACAACGTGCTCGCCGGGGTCAGGCTCAACAACAACCGCATCCGGAAGTCCGAGGCGGACGACCTGGTGGAGCAGTCGCTGCGCGGCGCGAACCTCTGGAACGAGGTGAAGGACCGCCTCCACCGGCCGGGCTCCTCGCTCTCCGGCGGTCAGCAGCAGCGCCTGTGCATCGCGCGGGCGATCGCCGTCAAGCCGCAGGTGCTCCTCATGGACGAGCCGTGCTCGGCCCTCGACCCGATCTCGACGCTGGCCATCGAGGACCTCATGGCCGAGCTGAAGGACGAGTACACCATCGTCATCGTGACCCACAACATGCAGCAGGCCGCCCGCGTCTCCGACCGCACCGGCTTCTTCAACATCGCCGGTACCGGCAAGCCGGGCCACCTCATCGAGATGGACGCGACCGAGAAGATGTTCTCCTCCCCGTCCGTGAAGGCGACGGAGGACTACATCTCCGGCCGCTTCGGGTGACCCTGGAGCGTTGACGACGGCGAAGCCCGGCCCTGCGGCCGGGCTTCGGTCGTCCCAGAGGCGTCCCGGGCGGAACTTTTTCCGGGCGCGTCCAGCCGGCGGGTCGTTTCCACCGGGCGCGGCGTCTCCACCGGGCGCGGCGCCTCCACCGGGCGCGGCGCCTCCAGCGGGCGCGGCGCCTCCAGCGGGCGCGCCGCCTCCACTGGCGGGTCGTCTCCCGGAGCGGGCCTCCTCAGCGGGCCGCGCCCTTGAGGGACTCGCTCACGGGCTTGTCGGAGAGCAGGATGCACAGCGAGGTGCGGTCGTCGGCCCTGTCCCAGCCCTCCTTGGTGGGGGAGAGGGTGGAGAAGTAGATCTTCGACTCGGCGTACGGGACGCCGACGAACTCCTCGAACTTGGCCGTGCACTCCTCCTCCGCCTGCTTCTCGACGGCGGCCCGGCCGGGGTAGTCGCCGTCGGCGTGCGTGACGGAGCCGAAGACCTCGGCGTCGTGCGGCTCGCTGCACTCCTTGGTCTCGACGGAGGTCACCTCGGTCCCCCCGAGCTCGCTCTTGTCGAGGCAGTCGCCCACCTTGAGGTCCACCACCTCGGCCCCGCCGCTGCACGCGCCGAGCGGCATCAGCGCGACCACGGCGACGAGCAGGGGAAGGGCGCGCGCACGCATCAAGCTGCTCCTCGGTCCGGACTGTCGCGGAGGAACCACGCTATCGCCGTCGGGCGCGGGTGGGCACCCGGGGCGGTCGGGCCTCAGGGCAGCAGCGGCCGGGCCAGCAGGTACAGCCCGGCGGCGACCGCGGCGGAGGCCGGGATGGTCAGCACCCAGGCGACGGCGATGTTCCCCGCGATCCCCCAGCGCACCGCGGAGAGCCGCCGCGTCGCGCCGACCCCCATGATCGAGGAGGTGATGGCGTGCGTCGTCGAGATCGGCGCGTGGAAGGCGAACGCGGCGACGTAGGAGAGCGTGGCGGCGACGGACTCGGCGACGAACCCCCGGGCCGGGTCCAGCTGGATGACGCGCCGGCCGAGGGTGCGGATGATCCGCCAGCCGCCGGCATAGGTGCCCAGCGCGATGGTGACCGCGGCGGCGAGCTTGACCCACAGCGGGATTTGCGAGCCCTCGTGCAGGCCGCCGGCCACCAGGGCGAGGACGATGACGCCCATGGTCTTCTGGGCGTCCTGGAGCCCGTGCCCGAGCGCCATGGCCGAGGCGGAGATCGTCTGCGCCAGCCGGAACCGGCGCTGCGTGGGCAGGTACGGGCGGGAGCGCACCGCCCACAGGGTGCCCACCATCGCGGCGTAGGCGAGGACGAACCCGATCAGCGGCGATAGCACCATCGGCAGCGCCACGAGGAGCCCGATGACCTCCCAGTGCACGCTGGCCGAGGCTGCGAGGCCCGCCCCGAGCAGCCCGCCGATCAGGGCGTGGGAGGACGAGGAGGGCAGGCCGAGCCACCAGGTGAGGAGGTTCCACGCGATCGCGCCGAGCAGCGCGGCGAGGACCACGCCGAGCCCGTCCTCCCCCTCGGGCGGGGTGATGATGCCGGAACCGATCGTCTCGGCCACCCCGGTGCCCAGCAGCGCCCCGACGAGGTTCATGAAGGCCGCCAGCGCCACGGCGATCCCCGGGGTGAGGGCGCGGGTGGAGACGGAGGTCGCGATTGCGTTCGCGGCGTCGTGGAAGCCGTTGGTGAAGTCGAAGACGAGCGCGACCGCCACGACCACCACCACGAGGAGGAGGACGACGTCCACGTCGGCTCAGGACTCCTTGAGCGCGATGGCCTCGACGCCGTTCGCGAGCCGCTCGAAGGCGTCCGCCGCCTCCTCCAGCGCGTCGAGGACACCCTTGACCTTGATGATCGTGATCGGGTCTTCCTCGTGGTCGAACAGGTCCGCGACCAGGCGCCGGTAGGCACGGTCGGCCCGCCGCTCGAGCCGGTCGACCTCGACCCAGTACTCGCGCAGGTCGGTCATCGAGCGCAGGCGCGGCATGGCCTCCGCCGTCAGCTCGGCGCACCGGCGCAGCACGGCGACGAGGTCGGCGACGCCGGTGGGCAGCACCCCGACCTTGTACAGCACCATGAGGTCGCCGGCCTCGTCGATGGCGTCCATGCAGTCGTCGATGCCGTTGGCGAGGGCGTGCATGTCGTCCCGGTCGAACGGCGTGACGAAGGTCTGGTTGAGGCGGCTGAGGAAGTCACGCGTGCTCTCGTCCGCGTCGTGCTCCACCTGGTGCAGCTTCTCGGCCAGCTGCACCCGCTGGGTGCGGTCCGCGCCGAGCATGCGGACGAGGAGGTCGGCGCCGCGCACGAGGTGCCCGGCGCTGGTGGCCAGCAGATCGAAGAAGGCGCCGTCCTGGGGGGTGAGGCGGAATCGCACCGATGCTCCCGGGTGACGTGGACATGACCGCCGGGTGAACCGGCGGTCCCAATCTAGGCCAGGAGCGGGCAGGCCCCGGAACGGCGCCTCGGCTCGCCTGACGCGCACGGGAGCGTGTCCTTGAGCACACTGGGTCGTCGGAGCCGCACGAGGCTGACGAATCCGCGTCGCGACGAGGTTGAGGAAATGGTTCTGGAACGGCCCGTGGCGAACCAGAATCGCCATCTCGTTCCGCCGTACGTGACCCGCCGTACGTGACCCGCCGTGCGGGGCGCCCGGGGAGGTGAAGGCCCCGAAGGGGAAGATGAGGACGCCGGGCCGGAGAGCGCCAGTCGGCGCGAAGGCCGCTCGTGGCGGCTTGTGTTGGAGCCCGGGGCTTTCGCGACCCGACGTCACGCACCACTGTACGGCAGGGGTTCGGCGCCCGCGCAACCGCAGAGGTGAGCTGTGGACGGCCGACGGCGAAGCCGCAGGCCAGCGGGTCAGCGGCCGGCGGGCCGTCCGCCGGCGACCCGCAGCCAGCGCGTCAGTGGCCGGAGGACCGCCCGCCGGCGACCGCGTCGCGCCCCCGCGGGTCGAACCGGTAGCCGACGTTGCGCACCGTCCCGATCAGCTGGTCGTGCTCGCTGCCCAGCTTCGCGCGCAGGCGCCGGACGTGGACGTCGACCGTGCGCGTGCCGCCGAAGTAGTCGTAGCCCCAGACCTCCTGGAGCAGCTGCGCCCGCGAGAGCACCCGGCCGGGGTTCTGCGCGAGGTGGCGCAGGAGCTCGAACTCCTTGTAGGTCAGGTCGAGCGCCCGGCCGCGGACCCGGGCCGTGTAGGCGGAGGCGTCGATCACCAGGTCACCGACCTCAACCCGCTCGGAGGAGCCGTGCGCCTGCGGGGCCGGCTGCTCGGCCTCGGCGATCATCCGCAGCCGCGCCTCCACCTCCGCCGGCCCGGCGCTCGCCAGCACGACGTCCGCGGCGCCCCAGGTGCGCGAGACCGCGGTGAAGCCGCCCTCGGCCAGGACGAGCAGCACGGGCGGGGCGCCCATCGGCCCGCTGAGGGTCCGGCACAACGCCCGCGCGGCCACCAGGTCCGTCCGGGCGTCCAGCAGGACGGCCGCCACGCCGTCGTGCTCGACGAGCGCCGACGGCGACATCGGCGCCACTCGCACGTGGTGGGCGAGAAGGGTGAGGGCGGGCAGCACGCGGGCCGCACCGTCCGGTTCGGCGGTGAGCATCACCAGGTCCGCCACAGGGTCCCCTCCTCACGGGTGAGCACACTCTAACGGCGCCGCCGGGGCCGCCCCGCGCCGACCGCCCCGGCTCCATCTGCAACAATCGCCGGGTGATCACCGCCGCCCCGTCCCGTCCGGGCGGCGCGGCGACCCCACCCGGGACCCGCCGATGATGAGTGCCCCGACCCGGGCCGTGCTCACCGCGGTCGGCGCCGCCACGGTCGCGCTCTCGGGCTACCTGTCCCAGGACGTCCTCACCGGCGTCGTCCTCGCCCTCGGCCTCGTCTTCGCGGCCGGCTGGCCGCGCCTGCTCTCCCTGCCGACCGCACGCGGCGGCAGCCTGGTCATCGCGCTGACCGCCCTGGCCGCCGTCGTCGTCGTCCGCCTCACCTCGCTGGGTGACCTCGCCCTCGTCATGGGGCTCGCGGTCGTGGCCGCCTTCGTCCACCAGATGCTCCGGCGCGACGGCCGCCCCCGGCTCGTGGAGTCGGTGGCCGGGGTGGTCTCGGGTGCCGTCGTGGTGACGTCGGCCGCGGGCTGGCTCGCCGTCGAGGGCGACGACGTCACCGCGGCGCTGGTCGTCACGGCCGCGGCGACGATCGCCGCCGCGGCCGCCGTCACCGCCGTGCCGGCGCCGACCCGGCTCGTGGCCGTGCTGGCGACCGTCGCCGGGGGAGGGGTCGGCCTGCTGACCGGTGCCCTGCTCGGCGGCGTGGGCCCGGTCCCCGGGCTGCTCGTGGGGCTCGCGGCCGGGATCCTCACGGCCGCGCTCCACATCCTCTTCGGCCGCTTCCCGGCCTCCCGCCGGGTGCGCCCCGCGCTGGCCGCCGGGCTGCTCCTGGTGCTCGCCTCCGGCGTGCCCGTCTACCTGGTCAGCCGCCTGCTCAGCACGTGAGCCCCGGCGACGGCTAGCCTGGCCGTATGCCGTTCCAGCTCCCTGACGACCTCGCTCCCGAGTGCTACCCGCTCGCCTGGCTCCTCGGCACGTGGCGCGGCTTCGGCATGCTCGGGTACCCCGGCGTGCCGGAGACCCCGTTCGTGCAGCAGGTCGTGTTCGACCACGACGGCGGCCCCTACCTGCGCTCGACCTCCACCATCCACCTGGCCGACCCCGAGGGCTCCCGCCCCATCGCCCGGGAGATGACCGGGCACGAGGGGGCGGCCGCCCTGGTCCCCGGGCAGCTGTGGTCCACCGAGACCTCCTACTGGCGACCCGTCCCCGCGGAGGCGCAGCGCACCGCGGCCGCGGAGGGGAACGGCGCCCGGACGGGAGCCGGTGCCCCCGCGCCCGGGCCGACCGACCTCGAGGTGCTCGTGGCGGACCCCGCCGGCCAGATCGCCGTGTACGTCGGCGCCGTGCGGGGCCCGCGGATCGAGCTGTCCACGGACGCCGTCGTGCGGACCGCGACCGCCGCAGAGATGAGCGGCGCCACCCGCATGTACGGCCTCGTGCAGCGGGACCTCATGTGGGCCATGGACCTCGCGGCGTTCGGCCACGAGCTGCAGTCCTACGCGTCGGGCCGCCTGAGCCGGGAGGAGTGAGATGACCACCACGGACAACACGTCGGCCGAGGAGACCGGCTACCGCAGCCCGCTGCTCTCCCGCCCGGGCGCCGTCGCCGACTCCGGCCCGGACGCGGGCGTCGCCCTGCACTACGGCGACCCCGTCCACGAGCAGCGCGCGCTCGCCCGCGGCGAGGGGATCGTCGACCTCTCCCACCTCGGCGTGGTCACGGTCTCCGGCCCCGACCGCATCAGCTGGCTGAACACCCTGAGCTCCCAGCTGCTGGCCGGCCTCGAGGCCGGGGTCCCCACCGAGATGCTCCTGCTGGACGTCAACGGTCACGTCGAGCACGCCCCCGCCGTCCAGGACGACGGCGAGCGCACCTGGCTGATCACCGAGGCGGGCGACGCCGACCCCCTCGCCGCCTTCCTGGACTCCATGCGGTTCATGCTCCGCGTCGAGGTGGCCCGACCCGACGACGTCGCCGTGGTCGGCACCGCCGCCGGCGGCTGGGCGAAGATCGCCGACCACCCGGCCCACCTGCTCACCTGGCAGGACCCGTGGCCGCGGACCGCGCCCGGCTCCACCCACTACGGGCCGCCGGACGCCGAGCACCCCGGCGTCGAGATCCACCGCGCGCTCTCGCTCGTCCGCCGGGACGCGCTGACCGCCGTCGTGCAGGCCTTCTGCGCCCCGACGGCGGAGCCGCCCGCCCGCCCGGGCCGCCTCGCGGGGACCTGGGCCTGGGAGGCCCTGCGCGTGGAGGCGTGGCGCCCCCGCCTCGCCCGCGAGGTCGACGAGCGGACGATCCCGCACGAGCTCGACTGGCTGCGCACCGGCGTGCACCTGAACAAGGGCTGCTACCGCGGGCAGGAGACCATCGCCCGCGTGGTCAACCTCGGCCGCCCGCCGCGCCGGCTGGTCATGCTGCACCTGGACGGCTCCGAGCACTTCCTGCCCCGTCCCGGCGACGAGGTCACCCACGGGGAGAAGGTCGTGGGGCGGCTGACCACCGTGGTCCGGCACGAGGAGCTCGGGCCGGTGGCGCTCGCCGTCGTCAAGCGGAACGTGCCCGCCGACGCGACCCTGACCGCGGGCGGCGTCGCAGCGGCCCAGGAGATCGTCGTCGGGACCGAGGGCGTCACCGACGTCCGGCCCGCCGAGCGCCCCGGGGCCGGGCTGCGCCGCCGCGACCTGCGCAGATGAGCGCCCGCCCGGCGAGGGCGGCCAGACTCGTCGCGGCCGCCGTCGGGCGCGGCATGGACGTGCGGCGCTGGCGCGTCGTGCTGCGCCTCCAGGCGCGCCAGGGCTGGCGCCGGGTCCGGGACGCCTTCGTCCCGATCCTCACCGCGTCGCTCGCCGCCGGCCTGGCGTACCTGGTCTCCGGGTCGCTGCTGGGCCACCAGCTCCCGCTGTTCGCCGCGGTCGCGGCGTGGGTCTGCCTGGGGTTCCACCCCGACCGCCAGCTGCGCCGGGTCGCCGAGATGGGCGCCGGGGTCACCCTCGGGGTGGGCCTGGGCGAGGTCTTCGCCATCCTCTTCGGCTCCGGGCCGGTGCAGATCTTCGGGGTCCTGCTGCTCTCGGCGCTGACGGCCCGGTTCCTCGACCGCGGGCAGCTGTTCACCACTCAGGCGGGGGTGCAGTCGATCGTCGTGGTCGCGATGCCGGCCGCCATGTTCACCGACGGGGCGGTCGGGCGCTGGTCCGACGCCCTGGTCGGCGCGGCGCTGGCCCTGCTGGTGACGGCTCTGCTGCCGGGGGACGTCGTGCGCCGCCCACGCCGGATGGGGCAGGCGGTGCTCTCCGAGCTCGCGACCATGCTCGGCACCCTCGCCCGCGGGCTGCGCTCCGGCGACCCGCAGCTGGCCGCGGACGCGCTGGCGCAGGGCCGAGGCTCCCAGGGCGGGCTCGACGCGTGGGTCACCGCCGTGCGGAGCGCGCGGGAGGTGGTGCAGGTCAACCCGGCGCTGCGGGCCGAGCGTGCCACCATCGCGGAGCTCGGCCGCGTCAGCACGCTCGCGGACCGTGCCATGCGCAACGCCCGGGTGGTGTGCCGGCGCGCCGTGGTGGCGATCGAGGAGGACGGGCCGTCCCCGGACATCGCCGACCAGGTCGAGACCATCACGGTGGCGTTGAACTCGCTCGCCGCCGCCATCGGCAGCGGCGACCCGCCCGAGCACGCCCGGGCCACCCTCGTGCGTGTCTCCGGCGAGCTCGTCCCCGTGCTGCACGCGTCGGAGGGCTGGCGCAAGCAGACGCTGGTCTCGCTGCTGCGGTCGCTGGTGGTGGACTCGCTGCAGATGACCGGCATGTCACGCGGGCAGGCCATGGGGCAGCTCCCGGAGGGGGACTCCGCCCCGGCCGACGGCTAGACCGCCGGCTCGGCACCGTCGGGGAGGCTCGGCACGGTCAGGCCGGCACGGCACCGCCGGGGAGGCTCGGCACGATCAGGCCAGCACCACGTCGCCGTCGACGACCGTCACCGGCACGGGCGGCAGCGGACGCTCGGCCGGGCCGCGGACCACGCTGCCGTCGGCGAAGGAGAACTCCGAGCCGTGGCAGGGGCAGGTGATGTCCTGCTGGCCGATCTGGACGACGCAGCCCTGGTGGGTGCACACGCCGCTGAACGCCTTGGCGGTGCCCTGCTCCGGCTGCACCACGACGACGGAGGCGCCCTTCACCTCCAGGACGACGCCGGAGCCCACGGGGACGTCCGCGAGGCTCATCAGCCTGGTCCCCGCCGCGGAGGGCGGGGGAGTGGCGCGGGAGTCGGAGGTGCCACCGCCACCGCCGCACGCGGCGAGCAGCGGGACCGAGAGCAGTCCGGTGCCGGCCAGCAGCACGCTGCGACGGGCCGGGCCGTTCGAAGGGGTGAGGTCCACCCGTCCATAGTGCCCTGCCGCAGCTCCGTGGCGCCCGGCCGCGGCGGCGCAGCGCCCCGGCCGCGACCGGCGCTCGTTACGCTGCGGGGGTGATCGCCAACGTGCAGGTGCTGCTGTTCCTCGTGCTCTCCCTGATCCTCCTCGGGATCGAGCTCTGGGCGCTGGTGGACGCCGCCCGGCGTCCCGCCGGCGCCTTCACCTACGCGGGCAAGCGCACGAAGAAGTTCTGGGTCCTGCTGACCGGCGCCGGCGTGCTGGTCGGGTTCATCGCGATCCCCCCGCCCCTCGGCCTCGGCATCTTCGGCACCTTCGCCATGTTCATCGCCGTCGTCCCCGCCGGCGTCTACCTGGCCGACGTCCGGCCCGAGGTCCGCAGCTACGGCGGCGGGCGGCGGGGCCCGCGCCAGGGCGGCGGCTGGTGAGGGCGGTCCTCCAGCGGGTCACCCGCGCGTCGGTGAGCGTCGGCGGGGAGGTCGTCGGGGCGATCGACCGGCCCGGCCTGCTGGCTCTCGTCGGCGTCACGCACGACGACGGTCCAGAGCAGGTGGCACGGCTCGCCCGCAAGATCGCGGAGCTGCGCATCCTGCGTGACGAGCGTTCCGTCGTGGACGACGGTGCCCCCGTGCTCGTCGTCTCCCAGTTCACCCTCTACGCGGACGTGCGCAAGGGCCGCCGGCCCACCTGGAACCAGGCCGCTCCCGGCGCCGTCGCGGAGCCGCTCGTCGATGCGGTCGCCGACGCCCTGCGCGAGCGGGGCGTCGAGGTGTCCACCGGGCGCTTCGGCGCGGACATGGCCGTCGAGCTGGTCAACGACGGGCCGGTGACCCTGCTCGTCGAGGTCTGACCGGGCGGAGTCGTCCACAGGCACTCGTTGCGCCGGGCACGCCGGTGGAGAGACGAGGCCGGCCGCGTGCTGACGCGAGAGGATCGGGGCATGAGGATCGAGGCCGTCAGGGGTGACATCACCCGGGAGGACGTCGACGCCGTCGTCAACGCCGCCAACTCGTCCCTGCTGGGCGGCGGCGGGGTGGACGGAGCGATCCACCGGGCCGCGGGCCCGGAGCTGCTCGAGGAGTGCATGGAGCTGCGGCGCACCGAGCTCCCCGACGGTCTGCCCGTGGGCCGCGCGGTCCCGACTGCCGGGTACCGGCTCCGTGCCCGGTGGGTGATCCACACCGTCGGCCCGAACGCCCGCCGCGGGGAGACCGACCCGGCCCTGCTCGCGGCCTGCTTCACCAGCTCGCTCGCGGTCGCCGGCGACGTCGGTGCCCCCACCGTCGCCTTCCCGGCCGTCAGCGCCGGGGCCTACGGGTGGGACGTCGAGGAGGTGGCACGGGTCGCCGTCGGGGCGGTCGGCGCTTTCGCCGCGGCGCAGGAGAACCGGGACGGCTTCGAGGTCTGCGGCATCGACGTCCGGGACGTCGGCGCCACCCGGGTCGACCTGGTGCGGTTCGTCCTGTTCGACGACCGCGCGCTGGGGGCGTTCAGCCGAGAGCTGGGGTGACCTCTGCCAGCCGCGGCCGGGAGCCGGTCAGCCCGGAGCCGGGACAGCTGCGGCACGGAGGCGTGAGTGTGCCCCCGCGCGCCGCGCGCGCGAGCGGAGGATGCCGCTTCACGCCGGTGGCGAACACGGGCAGTTCCGCGGCGGTCGCGCCGTTAGCCTTGACGAACGCTGCCCAGACCGGTTGCCGCCGGGTACTGGCCGAGGCAGCCGCCCGTGAGGAGTGCACATGTTTGAACGATTTACCGACCGTGCCCGTCGTGTGGTGGTCCTCGCCCAGGAAGAGGCGCGGATGCTCAACCACAACTACATCGGCACCGAGCACATCCTCCTCGGCCTGATCCACGAGGGAGAGGGCGTCGCCGCCAAGGCGCTCGAGGCCCTCGACATCTCGCTCGAGGCGGTGCGTGCCCAGGTCACCGAGATCATCGGCGAGGGACAGCAGTCCCCGTCGGGCCACATCCCGTTCACGCCGCGAGCCAAGAAGGTTCTCGAGCTGTCCCTGCGCGAGGCGCTGCAGCTCGGCCACAACTACATCGGGACCGAGCACATCCTGCTCGGCCTCATCCGTGAGGGCGAGGGCGTCGCCGCCCAGGTGCTGACCAAGCTCGGCGCGGACCTCAACCGTGTCCGCCAGCAGGTCATCCAGCTGCTCTCCGGCTACCAGGGCAAGGAGCCGGTGTCGGCCGGCGGCCCCACCGAGGGGCAGCCCTCCGGCTCCGCCGTGCTCGACCAGTTCGGGCGCAACCTCACCCAGGCCGCCCGCGAGGGCAAGCTCGACCCCGTCATCGGCCGCAAGCAAGAGGTCGAGCGGGTCATGCAGGTGCTCTCCCGGCGCACCAAGAACAACCCGGTGCTGATCGGTGAGCCCGGCGTCGGCAAGACCGCCGTCGTCGAGGGCCTCGCCCAGGACATCGTCCGCGGCGACGTGCCGGAGACGCTGAAGGACAAGCAGCTCTACACACTCGACCTCGGCTCCCTGGTGGCCGGGTCGCGCTACCGCGGTGACTTCGAGGAGCGCCTGAAGAAGGTGCTCAAGGAGATCCGTACCCGCGGCGACATCATCCTGTTCATCGACGAGATCCACACCCTCGTCGGTGCGGGTGCCGCCGAGGGCGCGATCGACGCGGCCAGCATCCTCAAGCCGATGCTGGCGCGCGGCGAGCTGCAGACCATCGGGGCGACCACCCTCGAGGAGTACCGCAAGCACATCGAGAAGGACGCCGCGCTCGAGCGCCGGTTCCAGCCGATCCAGGTGGCCGAGCCGACGCTCGCGCACACCATCGAGATCCTCAAGGGCCTGCGCGACCGCTACGAGGCGCACCACCGCGTCTCCATCACCGACGAGGCGCTCGTGGCCGCCGCCACCCTGGCGGACCGCTACGTCTCCGACCGGTTCCTGCCGGACAAGGCGATCGACCTCATCGACGAGGCGGGCGCGCGGCTGCGCATCCGCCGCATGACGGCGCCGCCGGAGCTGCGTGAGCTCGACGAGCGCATCGCCGAGGTCCGCCGCGAGAAGGAGTCGGCGATCGACGACCAGGACTTCGAGAAGGCCGCGCGCCTGCGCGACCAGGAGAAGACCCTGGGCGAGCGTCGCCTCCAGCGCGAGAAGGCCTGGAAGAACGGTGACCTCGACGCGGTCTCCGAGGTCGACGAGGAGCTCATCGCCGAGGTGCTGGCGATGTCCACCGGCATCCCGGTCTTCAAGCTCACCGAGGAGGAGTCCTCCAAGCTCCTCCACATGGAGGACGAGCTGCACAAGCGCATCGTCGGCCAGGACACGGCCATCCGTGCGCTGTCGCAGGCGATCCGCCGCACCCGCGCCGGTCTGAAGGACCCCAAGCGCCCCGGTGGTTCATTCATCTTCGCCGGCCCCACCGGCGTCGGGAAGACCGAGCTGGCCAAGGCGCTCGCCGAGTTCCTCTTCGGGGACGAGGACGCGCTCATCCAGCTCGACATGTCCGAGTTCTCCGAGAAGCACACCGTCTCGCGGCTCTTCGGCTCCCCGCCCGGGTACGTCGGCTACGAGGAGGGCGGCCAGCTCACCGAGAAGGTCCGCCGTCGCCCGTTCTCCGTGGTCCTGTTCGACGAGGTGGAGAAGGCGCACGCCGACATCTTCAACTCGCTGCTGCAGATCCTCGAGGACGGTCGCCTCACCGACTCGCAGGGTCGGGTGGTCGACTTCAAGAACACCGTCATCATCATGACGACGAACCTCGGCACCCGGGACATCGCCAAGGGCCTGCTGACCGGCTTCCAGGCCCAGGGCGAGCTGTCCAACAGCTACGAGCGGATGAAGACGAAGGTCAACGAGGAGCTCAAGCAGCACTTCCGGCCCGAGTTCCTCAACCGCGTGGACGACGTCATCGTGTTCCCGCAGCTGTCCGAGGCCGAGATCATCCAGATCGTCGACCTGATGATCAGCCGCCTCGACCAGCGGATGCGCGACCAGGACATGACGATCGAGCTCACGCCCGCAGCCAAGGAGCTGCTCGCCGAGCGCGGGTACGACCCGGTGCTCGGGGCTCGTCCGCTGCGCCGCGCGATCCAGCGCGAGATCGAGGACGTGCTCTCCGAGAAGATCCTCTTCGGCGACGTCAAGCCCGGTCAGAAGATCCTGGTCGACGCCGAGGGCGAGGGCCTGCTCGGCCAGTTCACCTTCACGGGTGTCCCGGCCGGCGAGATCGAGAAGCCCGAGCCGGTCGCCGTCGGTCACGGCACGACCATCGAGCAGCGCGACATGCCGACGGCGCCCGAGGGCGGCGGCGCGGGCGGTGGCGGTCAGCTGCAGCCCGGTTCCTGAGGAGCCAGGCACTCCGCACGGGAGAAAGGAGCCCGGCGACCCACGTGGTCGCCGGGCTCCTGCCGTCCCCGGGCCGCGCCTGTGCGAGCCGACCGCACCCAGTGCCGCCCCGTGCCGACAACGCCCTCAGTGCGCATCGGGGACCGTGGACGAGGACTTAAGGCGTGGTCGCGGTGGCACCAGCCGCCGAAACTGCGGTGGCGGTAGCGGCCCGCGCGCCGTCGTCGACCGTCGAGCGGTCGCGGTACCGCTCGACGAAGGCGCGCACCACGGCGTGCGAGGCGCCGACGTCGGCACGCGAGACCCGCTCGACGACGGCGTCCGCCTCGTCGGCAGGGAAGTACCCGGCGTGGCGGTAGACCTCGATGCGGGTGACGAGCGCGTCGCGGTCCATCTCCGGGTGGAACTGCGTGACGTACTGGTTCGCCCCGATCCGCAGCATCTGCACGGGGCAGGCCTCCGACGTCGCCAGCACCACGGCCCCGGACGGCAGTGAGGTGCAGGCCTCCTTGTGGCCGACGTAGGCCTCGAAGGTCTCCGGCAGACCGCGCAGCAGCGGGTCCCGGCGGCCGGCCTCGGTGACCGACACCCGCACGGCCGACGTGTTCTCCGCAAAGGTGCCGTCGACTGTCCCGCCCGCCCGGCTCACCAGGGTGCCGACGCCGTAGCACACGCCGAGGAAGGGGAGGTCCCGGCGCAGCACCTCGTCGAGCAGCGGTCCGAGCTCCGCCTCCACCCGACGCTGCACCGCGCTCTTGCCGTCCTCGGGCACCGAGGCCGTGAAGGGACTGCCCCCGAGAATCACCCCGGCGAAGCGGTCGAGGTCCAGCGGCGTGAACGTCCCGGCCTCCATGCGCACGCGGACCAGCTCCTCCGGACGGAGCCCGCCGTGACGGAGGAAGGAGGCGTACTCGTCGTCGGCCGCGACGTCCTCGTCGCGGGACGCGAGAAGCGCGAAGGGCCTGCCGGACATGTCGACCACTTCAGCACCACCCGCCGTGCGGTGCCCCGGCCGTCCGTACCGCGTCCGCCGCCGGCCCGCTTCGCAGGCGGACGTCCAGATGCCGGGACGACGGCGGCGCTCGGTTGAGGCGTGAGGCGACCCGCCGTAGGTGGCGGCGTCCGACGCCGCGGGGCTCCGACGTCGCGACCGTGCAGGACCTCCGGGTGCGGCCGCCGCCTGCCCGTCCTACCGTTGAGGAGTCCCGGGAACGGGGCACTTGCGAAGGGAGCGACGATGGGACTCGACGACAAGATCGGTAACGCGGCCGAGAAGAACGCGGGCAAGTTCAAGGAGGGCGTCGGCAAGGCGACCGACGACGAGAGCCTCGAGGCCGAGGGCAAGACCGACCAGGCCAAGGGCAGCCTCAAGCAGGCCGGCGAGAACGTCAAGGACGCGTTCAAGTAGAGCGCCACAGCCTTGGACAAGACGGGGCCCCGCAGGATGTGATCCTGCGGGGCCCCGTCGTCGTGCGGAGCGCGGGTCAGCAGCAGCGGCCCTGCGGGTTCCGGTCCTCCCAGTCCATCTTGTCCTTCCAGAACGCACGCTCGGAGAGCGGTGCGTGGCCCGGGTGGGTCCGGGCGTGGTGCTCGAGGTAGCGCTGGTACGCGTCCGCCCCGAGCACCCCGCGCAGGTACCAGACCACGCCGCGCCACGCCTTCACCAGCGTCGCCATGACTAGTGCCGGGCGCGGTGGGGCTGGAGCTCCGGCGGGAGTGCCGCCCACCGGGCCTCCAGCTCCTTCTCCGCCGGTGTCGGCATGAGGCCGGACGGGGCGTAGATCCGGGACTCGACCCGCGGGTCCTCGTTCTCGGCGACCCCGCGCGTGCGGAAGGACCGCACGGTGGCGACCACGGCCGCGGTGATGACGATGACCGTCAGCACCATGAACACGATCGACAGGGTGCCCTGGACGAAGGTGTTGCGGACCACGGCCTGCATCGCCTCGACGGACTTGGCGGTGCCGAAGCTCTCCTGGCCCTCCGCCAGCGCCTGCCGGAACGCGTTGTGCTGCGCCCAGTACCCGACCGCCGGGACCGGCGAGAAGATCTTGTACAGGGACGCGGTGACGGTCACGACGGTGGCGAAGGCCAGCGGCAGCACGACCACCCAGAGGTGCTTGAACGTCCCCCGCTTGGCGACGATCGCCATGACGACGGCGAGCGCGATCGCGGCGAGCAGCTGGTTGGAGATGCCGAACAGCGGGAAGAACGTGTTGATGCCGCCGAGCGGGTCGGTGACGCCGAGGATCAGGATGTATCCCCAGCCGGCGACCATGATCGCGGTACCGATCCAGGCGCCCGGACGCCAGGACGTGTCCTTGAACTTCGGAATGAAGTTACCGATGGCGTCCTGGAGCATGAAGCGGGCCACGCGCGTGCCGGCGTCGACGGCGGTGAGGATGAAGAGCGCCTCGAACATGATCGCGAAGTGGTACCAGAAGCCCATCATGGCGGTCCCGCCGAACCACTGGTTCATGATCGTCGCGATGCCGACGGCCAGCGTCGGGGCGCCGCCGGTGCGGGAGACCACCGACTCCTCGCCGACGTTCTGCGCGAGGGTGGTCAGTGCGTCGGGCGTGAGGTTGACGCCCGCCAGGCCGAGGGAGTTGACGAACGCGACGGCGCCCTCGACGGTGCCCCCGGTGGCTGCGGCGGAGGAGTTCATGGCGAAGTAGATGCCGCGGTCGATCGAGATGGCCGCCACTAGCGCCATGATCGCGACGAACGACTCCATGAGCATGCCGCCGTAGCCGAGGAAGCGGGTCTGCTTCTCCTTCTCGACGAGCTTCGGCGTGGTGCCGGAGGAGATCAGCGCGTGGAAGCCGGACAGGGCACCGCACGCGATGGTGACGAAGAGGAACGGGAACAGAGAGCCGGCCACCACGGGGCCGTCGGAGCGCCCGGCGAACTCGGAGACCGCCGGCACGGAGATCTCCGGGCGGACGACGATCACCGCCGCGGCCAGGAGCACGATGACGCCGATCTTCATGAACGTGGAGAGGTAGTCGCGCGGGGCCAGGAGCAGCCACACCGGCAGCACGGCCGCGACGAAGCCGTAGATGATGATCGCCCACGCGATCGTGGTGCGGTCCAGGTGGAACAGCTCGGCGCCCCAGGCGGACTCGGCGACCCAGCGGCCCGAGATGATGGCGAACATCAGCAGCGCGAAGCCGATGACGGAGACCTCCATGACCTTGCCTGGCCGGAGGTACCGCAGGTAGACGCCCATGAAGAGGGCGATCGGGATGGTCAGCGCGACGGAGTACACGCCCCAGGCGGACTCGCCGAGGGCGTTGACGACCACGAGGGCGAGGATGGCGACGATGATGACCATGATCGCGAGGGTGGCGATCAGGGCGGCCGTGCCCCCGATGACGCCGAGCTCCTCACGAGCCATCTGGCCCAGGGACCGGCCGCCGCGGCGCATGGAGAAGAACATGACGAGGTAGTCCTGGACGGCGCCGGCGAGCACGACGCCGACGATGATCCACACGGTCCCGGGCAGGTAGCCCATCTGCGCCGCGAGCACCGGGCCCACCAGCGGTCCGGCGCCGGCGATGGCGGCGAAGTGGTGGCCGAAGAGCACCCGGCGGTCGGTCGGCATGTAGTCCCGGCCGTTGTTGTTGTACTCGGCCGGGGTAGCACGGGAGTCGTCCGGCCGGGTGATCTTCCGCTCGATGTACTTGGAGTAGAAGCGGTACCCGATCAGGTACGTGCACACGGCGGCGAAGACGAACCAGATCGCGTTGATCGTCTCGCCGCGGGAGATCGCCAGGACGGACCAGGCGACACCGCCGAGCAGGGCGATGGCCGCCCACACGGCGATCTTCAGGGGCGTCCACCGCCGCTCCTCGGCCTCCGCGACGGCGGGGTCGACCGAGTTGGGTGGCAGATCGGCGATGGGGGGAGCGGGTTTGTCGGTCATGCGCGTTCCTTGTGTGTCCGGGTTCGTCGTCGGTGTCCGGATTCGCCGTCGGCCTTGACGTTCCGAGTGATTTTCGAGACAGAGTACGCCGGATTTCTCCGTCGAAAGGCGCCG
Source organism: Georgenia soli (assembly GCF_002563695.1). Classification (NCBI taxonomy): domain Bacteria; kingdom Bacillati; phylum Actinomycetota; class Actinomycetes; order Allobogoriellales; family Allobogoriellaceae; genus Georgenia; species Georgenia soli. Next base: position 2,750,556 of record NZ_PDJI01000004.1, read on the forward strand.
GCCGCTCGCGTCTTCCGGGGCCCGCCCCTTCCGCCAGGGCCTTTAGTCTGCGCTGTGATCCGCCTCACTGCATATGCTCTTCAACGTGGCCGCGGTCACCCCTAGCCTGGCCGCGTACCCCGACGGCGAGGAGAGGTCGCGATGGCCAAGTACGTGTACCGGTTCAGCGAGGGCGACAAGGACCAGAAGGACCTGCTGGGCGGTAAGGGGGCGAACCTGGCGGAGATGACGAAGATCGGTCTGCCGGTCCCGCCGGGGTTCACCATCACGACGGAGGCGTGCCGGGCGTACATGCGCGACGGGCACGTGCCGCCGGAGCTGCGCGTCGAGGTCACGATGGCGATGCGCGAGATCGAGGACACGATCGGGCGCCGGCACGGGGACTTCCACGAGCCGTTGCTGGTCTCGGTGCGCTCGGGGGCGAAGTTCTCCATGCCCGGGATGATGGAGACCGTCCTCAACGTCGGCCTGAACGACGCGTCGGTGAAGGGGCTGGCGGAGTTCTCCGGGGACGAGCGCTTCGCGTGGGACTCCTACCGGCGCCTGATCCAGATGTTCGGCAAGACGGTGCTGGGCATTGACGGCGAGCTCTTCGCCGAGGCGCTGGAGGCGAAGAAGAAGCAGGTCGGCGTCACCACGGACGTCGAGCTCGGTGCCGAGGACCTCAAGGACCTGGTGGAGACGTTCAAGCAGATCGTGCGCGAGCGGTGCGGCCGGGAGTTCCCTCAGCACCCGCGCGAGCAGCTGGACATGGCGATCGAGGCGGTGTTCGGGTCCTGGAACACCGAGCGGGCGCGGTTGTACCGGCGCCGGGAGCGGATCCCGAACGACCTGGGCACCGCGGTCAACGTGGTCACGATGGTGTTCGGCAACCTCGGGGAGACCTCCGGGACGGGGGTGGCGTTCACCCGCGACCCGTCCACGGGTCACTCCGGGGTGTACGGGGACTACCTGCCCAACGCGCAGGGCGAGGACGTCGTCGCCGGCATCCGCAACACCCTGACGCTGAACGAGCTCGAGAGCCTGGACAAGAAGTCCTACGACGAGCTGCTCCAGGCGATGCGACGCCTGGAGACGCACTACCGGGACCTGTGCGACATCGAGTTCACCATCGAGCGCGGCAAGCTGTGGCTGCTGCAGACCCGGGTGGGCAAGCGCAC